>NZ_CAJQZB010000005.1:0-200570 GCF_907164545.1 Paraburkholderia gardini
CGTGCCGCGCACGCGGCACGGCACTTCGTCATACGTTTCGCGCGGGTTGCTCCGGCAGCGCGACAAAGAACGTCGAGCCGGCGCCTTCCGTCGATTCGACCCACACCCGCCCACCGTGACGCTCGACGCTTCGTCGTACGAGCGCGAGGCCGATGCCCTCGCCTGTCGCGATGTCTCCGTGCAGCCGCTGAAACGCGTGAAATACTTTCGATATGTAAGCCGACGGAATACCAAGCCCATTGTCGCGCACATAGAAGGTGCGTGTGCGGTTGACGGGTACCGATGCCGCCGCTGTGTCGGGTTCGAGCGCGCCGACTTCGATGCGCCCCGGCCGCGCCGGATCGAGATAGTTGAGCGCGTTGCCGATCAGGTTGGTGAAAATCTGCTCGATCGCGGCCGGATCGCCCCACACCGAAGGCAATTCGCGCACGCTCACAACGGCCGCGCGTTCGCGCACGGCGCCCTGCAACGCATCGACGACCCGCGCTACCACCCGCCCGACACTCACACGCTGCAGATGATATTCGAGTCGACCGGCACGCGAGATCGTCAGCAACGCCTCGATGATGGCCGCGGCGCGCGTGACGGAAATGCGCAGGAACTGCAACGATTCGCGCATGTCGCCGTCGAGCACCGCAGCGAGACGCTGTTGTTCGTGCGCGGGCAGGTTCGCCGATTCGACGGTGGCACGCAGGTCGTCGCACGAAACCTGCAACTCCTTCGAGAAGCCCTGCAGGTTGACGAGCGGCGAGCGCAGATCGTGCGATACGCTGTAGATGAACATCTCGTTGTCCTGCGTGCCCTGCCGCAATTCTTCGTTGACGCGTACCAGTTCGGCCGCGCGTGCGTGCAGCTTCGCCTTGAGCGTCGCATGTTCGCTCTCGACCGCGCGCAGCCGCGCGCCGGTCTGGTGCAGAACGGCGTCGAGTGCTGAAATTTCGTCGCGGCCCGGCAGCGGTTCGGCTAGCGGCCGGCCATTGCCAAGGCGCTGCGCGTTGTCCGTCAGCACGGCGACCCGCCGGCCGAAATGGCGCGCGACGACGAGCGCCGTGATCGCCCAGATCAGCATCGAGCCGACGATGGCGCCGATCAGCGTGGACTGCTGGCGCCTGCGGTTTTCCGCGAGCGCGGCGCGACGCGCGACGTCGCGCGCCGATTCCGCCGCGATCAGCGCGTCCAGGCGGTCACGAAACACAGCGATCGGAGCCGGTATGTCCTCGCGCTCCGCGACGGCCAGCGCGCTCACGTCGCGTTTGCCACGCAGCGCGTGCCCGATCGCGTCGGCATGAGCGTGCCAGGTGTCGAGCGCGGCGCGCATTTCGCGCACGCGCTGGCGCTCTGGGGGACTTTCGGCGACAAGATGGTCGAGTTGTGCGAGCCGGCTGGTGAGATCGGCCCAGACGGCGTTGCTGCCGATCAACGACGCATCGCCCGCGACGAGCGCCGTGCGAACGCGCACCACCTCGCCCAGCAACGGGTCCATCAGGGACGAAGCCCGGTACAGGATCTGCGCGCTGCCCACAACCGATTGCGCGGCATCGGCCGTCTGCGCCTGCGTGTTGAAGACGGCGCCGAGCAGCGCCAGTTCGATGGCGCCCGGAACCGCGATCAGCAACAGGCCTTTGGTATACAGGTTCATGAATGTCCGGCAGTCCAGAGCGTCGCGGCGACCTGCCATCGGGTCTTGCCTTGTGATCGAACCGCGCCGCCGTGTTGCGATGTCATGCGCAGGCGAACCCCGCTCATGTTTTCGCGCAGGCACGGACTGAAGATAAAGGGCCGGGCCATTATGACCCGAATCCGCAATATTTCAACGCAACGTGGAGATGGGCTGCCCCACATAAAAATGCCTTTTTTATGGGTGCCGGAGTCACCAGCGCGGCGGCTGAGTCTATTATGGTGTTAGATGTTCGGAGATGCGAAAGCGCGCGGCGAGCAGATACGGCATGAATCGTGCGGGTGGAGTGATAGAGACGAACCGTCGAATCACCGTGAATCCGGCATCTTCGTATGCTATAAAAGATCGACGTGCGGCGCGCGAAGCCGGGAGTGGTCGCATGAGGACGCTGCGTTTCTTGCAATTCTTTTTCAGGCGAATTTTTATGTCCTTCCCGAAAAAGCGCAGGCGCGCGAAGACGGACGGCGATGAGTCGTTCCTCGCGGTGCTGCGGCATTTCAAGCCGTTCGGCCAGCTCGACACCAAGATCGCGCGGGCCCGTGCGCAGGACGAACCCGTGCTCTACGCTCATGTCCTCCCGGGGCTCGACGTGCTGTTGTGCAGCGTGCGCGGCGCCCACCCCCCTTATCCGGATGTAGCCGAGCTGCGTCGGCGCTGTATCGAATCGATTGCGAATGCGCTGGAGCAGCCGCTCGACGGACTCGAAAACGGCGGCTACTGGTACGAGGCGAACGGCTTCGGTTTTCTGGTGTTCGCGAGCCGGGCACGTGCGCGCATCCTGCCCGAGTTCGGTGCGGCGAAAGCCGCCGCCGGTGCACGCCGCGGCGTACGCAGGCAGGATGCAGCGGGCGATGCCGCCCCGCGCTCGCTTCGCTAGCGCTTCGGTTCAAATCCAGTTATTTCAGAACGACAGTGGGGCGACAACGCCCCACTGTCGTTTTGCCATGGGCACCTGCCGGCTGTTTGCGCCGGCACGTCGCGCCGCGCGACGATCGCGGCACTCAACTCAACTCCCCTTGTATTGCGCCGCGCTGGCGGGCGACATCCGCATGGCGGGCGTCGACGATGCGGGCGCGGGCGGCGCAGGAAGACGCGCTCCGTTTGCCTCCGAGGCTGCCGCGTCCACGCCGCGCGGCGTCCGCATCTTCTGGCCGGGCGGCGGCGCGTCCGGACGCGCGCGCATCTGCGCGAGCAGGTCGTTGCACGGAAGCGCCTTGTTGTTGCTCGGCGCAATCAACGGAATCAGCGCGGCGAACGGGTTGAGCAGACCGAGGCCGATCATCGCGCCGCCACGCACCGCGAGCGCCGTCGCGTTCACGCCGACGTGCGGATTCCTGAACGTACCCTTCACGTACAGCGGCGAGCGCAGCGAGAAGACGCGGAAACCCTTCGTGTGCGGATGGATGTTGAGGTCCATCGCCTCGTCCTTCAGGTTGATGGTGCCGTCCATGTTGATCACGGCATCGTCGGTATCGAGCGCGAACACTTTCGAGTCGAGTACGCCGTTCGTCACGACAAAATCCGCCGCCGCGCAATTGATCTTCACGTCCCGCCTGCCGAAGAGCTTCTCATAGACGACATTCGCCACGTTCAACCCGGCCGCTTCCATATAGAGGCGGCTCACGGTGCCATCGGTGATCAGCGCCTTCACTTCGCCGTTCGACGTCGCCGCAAGCGCCGCGGGCGAATTGCCGGTTGCCGAGAGCGCAGCGTCGCCGTTCACTTCGCCCAGCGCGCTCTGCATCGTCTTCACGGTCGGGAACAGCTGCTTCAGCTTCAGATGCCGCGCCTGCGATGCCACGCGGCCCTTCAGCGGCGTCGTGCTGCCGTCGAGGTGAATCTCCGAATCGAGCGTGCCGCCCGCCACGCCGAACCTGAGCGGCTCAAGCGCAAGCACCCCTTCCTTCATCACGACGTGCGTGTAGAGATCGGTAATCGGCAGGCTCGGGTCCTTGATGATGCGACGGCCGGTGAACTTCACGTCGGCATCGATCGCCTTCCAGCGATCCGTGCGGAATTCCTCCACGGGCAACACCTTGCCGGACGGCTGGTCGGGCGCGGCGCCGCGCTTTGCCTTGCTCGCGTTCGAATCGGCGCCGATGATCGGCGCGAGATCCTTGAACTGCAACACGTTCGACACAAGTACGCCCTGCAGCAGCGGACGCGGCTTCTGCGCGTAGTAAGTCATTGAGCCGTTCAGATCGCTGCCGCCCACCCGGCCGGTGAAATTCCCGTATTTGAAAACGCTGCCGTCGGGCTTGAACTGCCCGGTCAGGTGCCCTTCCGTGGCGTATGGCGGCGTGTCGGGGAGCGTGACCCCTGTGAGCGGATACAGGTGCGCCATGCTCGCGCCCTGCAACCAGAGCCGCAGGTCGAGCGCCGCGAGGTGGACCGGATCGGTCACCGTGCCGACAACCGCGATACGCGTATCGCCGACCCGTACGTCGGCCTGCACGGGAAACGGACGCGTCGTGTCCTGCACGGCAAGCACGCCGCCGACCTTCCCGCTGCCCGAAAGCGGCGTCGCGTTATAGGTGCCCTTGAGCGTCCAGCCAATGCCATACGTCGGCGCGGTCCGTTCTGAACCCGTCGTGGCCGGCACGCTGGCACCGGACGTGGAGGCGACGGCCGCCGCACTCGATGCCACCGGCGTGGCGGACGCGCCGGACGCCGTCGTCACCGATGCGCCAGAGACGCCAGCAGGCTCCGATGCCGCTGATGCCGCCGCCGAAGCCGCTGATGCCGCGGCCGCAGCCGAAGCCGCATCCACCTGCTTCACGAGCTTGCTCGCGCCCTGCTTGCCGACCACCTGCGCCGACGCATTACGTGACGCCTCTTCCTGTGCCTTCATGACGTCGCCGATTGGAATCGCCTGCCCGAGCGTATCGATGACCATCTTCACGTCGGCCTTCTTCTGCTGGTCGGAATACGCGATATTGCCTTTGGCGAACTGGATATCGTGCAGTTCGAGCTTCCATTCCGACGGGCTCGCAGACGAGGCAATCTTGAACGTCCAGTTATTGCGGCCGTCGAGAAGCCGTTCCAGATCGACGGAAGGATTCACGAGATTGATCGCGGGAATGACGATGTCGTGCGCGAGCAGCGGCAGGACCTTGATCTGAAAATCGATTTCATCGAGCGTCGCGAAGTGCGGCTGCTTCGACCAGTCGGGATTGCCGACCGTGATGTTTTCAGCGGAAAGACGCGGCCAGGGCACCCACGCGCGCCAGCCCATCTCGCCGACCGGATGGCGCCAGCCCACCTTGAGATCGCCTTCGATGGCAAACGGGCGGCCGATTGCCTCGCTGACCTTGTCGTTGATATACGGGCGCGCGCGGTTCCAGTCGAACGTCAGGATAAAAATCACCAGCGCCGCCACAAGCACGGCGAGTATCGCCAGCACCCATGCGAAGATTTTTCCGGTCCGTCGCGATACCGCCATGAGGATTCCCTTCCATTTTTCTTTATCGATGGCGCAGCACACGCCGTGCCCGCCCTGCTGCGTCTATCATGACGCACTGCCACACACCCCGCCCGAAACACCATGACGGACATTCCGATCGTCGAGGCCTTCGACCTGTGCCGCCGCGATGCAGAGCGCGGCCAGGTGCTGCTCCAGCCGGCCTCGTTTTCACTCCACGACGGCGACCGCGTCGCCGTCACCGGTCCGTCCGGCTCAGGCAAGAGCGTGTTTCTGCGCGCGCTTGCCCTGCTCGATCCGCTCGATGCAGGCCGCATCGAATGGCACGGCAAACCTGTTTCACGGATCACGATGACGCACTACCGGCGCAACATCGCGTATATCCGGCAGCGACCCGCCGTTCTCGAAGGCACGGTCGAGGACAACCTGCGCTATCCGTACACATTGCACGCGTATCGCGACGTGCGATTCGATCGCGAACGCGCGCGTTCGTTCGCGGAACGGGCGGGCCGCGGCGACGATTTTCTCGACAAATCCGCGAGCGAGCTGTCCGGCGGCGAGGCGCAGATCACCGCGCTCATCCGCGTGCTGCAACTCGCGCCCGAGGTGCTGCTGCTCGACGAGCCGACCGCGTCGCTCGACCCCGAGTCCTCGCATGCGATCGAAGCGCTCGTCAAGACGTGGCTCGATTCGGCCAATGCGCGGCGTGCTTCGGTGTGGGTCTCGCACGACCCGGCCCAGGCGGCGCGCGTGAGCGACCGTCATCTCACGATGCGTGCGGGTGTGCTGGACGAAGTCACCCGACCGGCTGCGCCGCCAGGCCCGCAGGACAACCAGCGGGAGGATACGCGATGAGCCAGGGTCTGCAGAATCTGAGCCTGTGGGACGTCGGTATCGCGGCGCTCCTGATCGTCGTGAATGGCGCGCTATCGGTGGCGCTGAAGCTCGACCTCGAACGCAAGCTCGCCTGGGCAGCCGTTCGCACGATCGTCCAGCTTCTCGCGATCGGTTACGTGCTCGGCTGGGTGTTCGCATACGGCCACTGGTTCGTGGTCCTGCCGCTGATGATCCTGATGACGCTGATTGCCGGCTTCGCGGGTGCGCAGCGCGGGCTGCGCACTTACGCGGGACAACGCGCGGACAGCCTCGTGTCGATCTGGGTCAGTTCGTGGCTCGTTGCCGCGGTCGGGCTTTTCGTCGTGATCCGCATTCATCCGTGGTACGCGCCGCAATACGCGATTCCGATTCTCGGGATGATTCTCGGCAACACGCTGACCGGTGTCTCGCTTGGCATCGAACGCATGATGGAAGAGCTGACCGCGCGGCGCGATCGCGTCGACATGGCGCTCGCGCTCGGCGCGACACGCTGGGAAGCGGCGCAAGGTCCCGCGCGACAGGCGGTGCGGGCAGGCATGATTCCGACGCTCAACCAGATGGCTGTCGTCGGCGTGGTGAGTCTGCCCGGCATGATGACGGGCCAGGTGCTGGCGGGACAATCGCCGCTGCAGGCGGTGCGCTATCAGATCGTGATCATGTTCCTGATCGCGGCTTCATCGGCGCTCGGCACGGTGGGCGCGGTGCTGCTGACGTACCAGCGACTCTTTTCCGCCGAGCACCGGTTCCTCGCGTCGCGCCTCGTCGACCGCCCGGTGCGCGCGCGGCGCTGAAAGCCCGTCGCCGTCAGGCGGCGGGTTCGGACTCGCGTCCGGTTCCGCCCGCGCGCCTGGACGCGTCAGCGCGTCAGCGCGTCAACCCGTCAACGCCGTGCCGACACGACGACCTGGATGCCATCGCTGATCGTGACCGTCTTCGCGGTGCCGTTGGTCGGCATCGTGAAACGGACAACCTGGCTTACCGTCACGTCATTCGGACACTTGAGCTTCTGGCCGCCGGCCGTCACCGACTTCGTGCCCTTCGGCGCCTGAGCCTGGAAGTTCATCTGCACGGTAGCGGTACCGTCACTGGCGACGACCGGCGCGAGGCGCACCTGGGTCTGACGGATCATCGCGCCGTTCGCATCGACCGGCAGCGACGCGTAGTTCGGGCACTTGTCGGTGGCCGGAACAGGACCGCCGGGCGGCACGGTCTTCCAGGTGTAGTCGTCCATCTGGCCGGAGCGGATCTGGCGTGTCTCCTGCGAGTTGCCGAACTGCTTCGACATGACCTTGACCGTGTACTTGATCGGTCCGTCCATCGCCGACTGCGACGTGACCGTGATCGGCGTGGCGGCCTGCGACAGCGTCGCAAATCCACACACGACTGAAGCAGCAACAGAAACGGCGAAACATCTAAGGCTGGGACTCATATCGTCACCTCGTTGTTGTGCCGCTGCGCGCCCGCCATGCGGCCGCGTAGCCGTTGTTACGCGATACGCTACCCGTCTAGTCTACCGCCAGGCGGCAACGCGCGCGCTTCCGGCGGATCGGGTTTTACCCCGCTTGCGGCGCCGCCGTTTCTGCTCCTGCGTCTCTCCCTACGTCAAAACCCGGTCAGCACGAGCTTGCCGATCGCGCGGCCCTGTTCGAGCATCGCATGCGCACGGCGCAGGTTCGCCGCGTTGACCGGGCCGAGATTCTCGCCGAGCGTCGTACGCAGCGTGCCGGCATCGATCAGCCGCCCCACCTCGGTCAGGAGCTTGTGCTGCTCGATCATGTCGGGCGTACCGAACATCGAACGCGTGAACATGAATTCCCAGTGGAACGCGGCGCTCTTCGCCTTCAGCAACTCGACGGCAACCGGCGCGCTGTTTTCCACGATCGTGCAGATACCGCCTTGCGGCTTGATGACAGCGGCGGCGGCCGGAAAATGCCGGTCGGTGTCGTTGAATATCAGCACGTAGTCGACCTGTTCATGGCCGAGCGCCTTCAGTTGCGACGGGATGTCCTTGAAGTGGTCGACGATATGGTCCGCACCGAGTCCGGTCGCCCACTTCGCCGATTCGGGCCGCGATGCGGTTGCGATCACCTTCAGCTTGCCGAGCTGCTTCGCGAGCTGGATGCCGATCGAACCCACGCCGCCCGCGCCGCCGACGATCAGCACCGTCCGTCCGCTGTCCTTGCCTTCCGGCGAAACGCCGAGGCGCGAGAACAGCGCTTCCCATGCGGTGATGGCCGTCAGCGGTAATGCGGCTGCATGCGAGAAGTCGAGCGAAGCCGGCTTGCGCCCGACGATCCGCTCGTCGACGAGGTGATATTCGCTGTTCGCGCCCGGTCGCGTGATGCTGCCCGCATAGAACACGGGATCGCCGACCTTGAAGAGCGTGACGTCAGGGCCGACTGCGGCAACCGTTCCGGCCGCATCCCAGCCGAGCACGCGCGGCGTGGCCTCGGTCTGGTCTTTCGGGGCGCGCACCTTGGTGTCCACCGGGTTCACGGAAATCGCTTCCACCTTGACGAGCAGGTCGTGGCCGGTGGCCTCGGGTCTGGCGATCTCGATGTCGATGAGCGATTCGGGGTTGTCGATGGGCAGATAGCGATGAAGACCGACAGCTTTCATGGAGCACTCCTGATTCACAGATTCGGTTCGAAACGGGCGACCGCCACGCCGCAGCGGGCTTTCGGCCCTCGACGGCGCGTTTCGGTCGGGTTGATGTCATCGTAGGCCGTTCTTTATTCTTCTAAAACCATCATAATTACTGAAACATTTTCTTGATTTTCCGAATAATGACCTCTCTTCGACCGCAACGAGAACGGGAACGACTCGATCTGCTCGACGTCGCGCTGTTCGTGCGCGCCGCGCTGCTGAACAACCTGTCGGCAGCCGGGCGCGAATTCGGGCTGTCGGCCGCCGTGGCGAGCGCGCGGATCGCGAGTCTGGAGCAGTTGCTCGGCGCGCGGCTTCTGCATCGTACGACGCGCCGTATCAGCCTCACGCAGGACGGCGAAGCGTTCATGACGCACGCGCAGACGCTGCTCGATGCCGCCGATACGGCGCGCGGCTCGGTCGGCAATGCGCAGTCGGGGCCGCAAGGCCGGTTGCGCGTGACGATGCCTTCGTCGTTCGGGCGTCAGCACGTGTCGCCCGTGATGCCGGCGTTCCTGCGGCAATATCCGGGTGTGAGCATCGACCTGCGTCTGACCGACCAGATGGTCGATCTCGTCGACGCCGGGATCGACGTCGCGATACGGCTCGGCGCGCTGAAGGATTCGTCGCTGGTTGCGCGGCGGCTTGCGGTGAACCACCGCGTGATCTGCTGTTCGCCTGCGTATCTGGAAGCGCACGGAACACCACGGCACCCGTCCGATCTCGCCGATCATGAGTGCGTGATGCTCTCGGATCAACGCGACTGGGGGTTCGTGACGCCCACCGGCCGGGTCAACGTGCGCGTGAACGGCCGGTTCGCCACCGACAACGGCGAGGTAATTCGCGACGCGTTGCTCGACGGCTTCGGCATCGCGCTGAAGTCGACGTGGGACGTCGCGGCGTACCTGCGCAGCGGCGAACTCGTGACGATCCTCGACACCTATCCGCTCGCCGAGACGGTGGCGATCTGGGCGGTGTACCCGACGCGCACCTTCGTACCGCCAAAGACGCTCGCCTTCATCGACTTTCTCGCGGCGCATTTCGGCGATCCGCCGTACTGGGATCAGGTGCCGCGCTAGCGGTGCGCGTGCGGCTGGTGATCCCGACCGCTTGCGCTCAACGCCGTCCGCGCGATCCGCCCGCTGGCTTCGAGGCCGGGTTCCGGTTCGTATTCGACTCGTTTTGCGTGCGCTGCTGATACTCATCGCCGCCGCGCCGGTCGGTGTCTTCGAGACCGTGTTCGACATCGTGATGCGCCTGCTTGCCGACCCGATGGGGTTCCTGATCGTGGTGGCCGCCCGGATCCTGATCGGCTTCGTGCGGCAGCGGCGCGTTGTCATCGGCGGGCGGCCGGGCGTGACCCGTCGACGAGTCGCGCTCGCGTTTGCTGGACGTCTCGCGACCGTGGGTCGTCGTCGAGGTTTGCGGTGATGTTTTCATCGTGCTTCTCCTGTTCCCTGTTCTGGTTGGGCGAGCCCGCCAGCGGGCCGCGCATTGGCTCATTCGGGTCCTGCCTGGTCGAGCCGCTTCTTCATCGCGGCAGTGATTCGTTGACGCGTCTTCGCGTAACCCACCCACGGGTCTGTCTTCAGTGCATCGAGCCGTTCGTGCAGGTTCGCAATAGTCCATTGGTCGCCGGCCTGGGTGTCCGGCACTTCGTCCCATGAGAGCGGCACGGAAACCCCGAGGCCCGGCCGCGCGCGCGCCGAAAACGCCGCCACCGTGCTCGACCCGCGGTTGTTGCGCAGATAGTCGACGAAGATTTTTCTCCTGCGGTTCCGTGCGCCCATCTTCGCGGCGAAATGCGTGGGCAGCGTCGTCGCCATGTGTTGCGCGATGGCCTGCGAGAACGCCTTCACTTCGTCCCAGCCGGCCTTGTTCGCCAGCGGCACGACGACGTGCAAGCCCTTGCCGCCACTCGTCTTGCAGAACGACATGAGGCCAAGTTCCTCAAGCAGCGAGCGTGTAAGCAACGCGGCCTCGATCATCTTGTCCCAGCCAAGCGACGGATCCGGATCGAGATCGAACACCACGCGATCCGGCTTCCCGATGTTCGATGCCACGGCGTTCCATGTATGCAACTCGATCGTGCCCATCTGCGCCGCGCCGATGAGCGCGTCGACGCTGTCGATCGTGATCAACGGCGGATGATCGGGATCGAGACCGGGATGTTGCGTCACGTTGGGGATCGACAGTTTCTGGCTGTGCTTCTGGAAGAACAGTTCGCCGCCGATGTCCTCCGGCGCACGCACGAGAGAAACGGGACGGTCCTGCAAATGCGGCAGGATCCAGCGCGCCACCGATTCGTAGTAGCGCACGAGATCGATCTTCCGCGTGCCGGTGCTCTTGTCGATCACACGGTCGGGATGCGAGACGCGCACGCCCGCGACCGTCGTTTCGCCGGCTTTCGTTGCAGCGCGTTTTGTCGCCCGTTTTGTGGCGACGCTTCCCGTCGACGACTCTTTATCGCTCTGCTTCGAAGCACGCCGCTTCGGCGTGGACGCTACCGTCATGGCTTCACCGGATGACTGTTCCACTTCGGCGCCCTTGTGAGGCACTTCCTTGACGATCTGCCGCGCCGGCTTGTCGCGACGCAGACTGACGAACGACGCCTGACGCACGATTCGCTCGCTGGTCCATTCCGCGAAATTGCATTCGGCGACGAGTTCCGGTTCGACCCAGTGCACCGGCGTACGGCTGCGCTCGCGCGGTGCGTCCGCAAACGGCATGTGCTGCGTTTCGAGTGCGTCGAGTTCCTTTTTCACCGAGCGCAGCGTCGCCGCATCGAAACCCGTACCGACGCGCCCCGCGTACTGGAGCTTGCCGCGTGTATCGTAGACACCGAGCAGCAACGCGCCGAAAGCGGCCCGACTGCCGGCCGGCCCCGTATATCCGCCGATCACGAACTCCTGGCGCCGCCGGCACTTGAGCTTGATCCACGACGAGGTGCGCCCCGCGCGATAGAGACTGTCGCGAAGCTTGCCAATGATGCCTTCGAGCGCCATGTCACACGCGCTTTCAAGCAGGGCGTCGGCGCTGAAACCGAAGTCGTCTGAATAACGCAGTACGTCGTGCTTCAGTGGCTCGAGCAACGCCTTGAGAATCGCGCGGCGCTGCACGAGCGGCACGCCCCGCAGGTCGTAGCCGTTCAGAAACGGCACGTCGAAGAAATAGACCGTGATGTCCTGCGCGCGGTTGGCATCGAACGCGTTCTGCAGAAGCTGGAAGCTCGGCACACCGTTATTGTCGAGCGCGACGGCCTCGCCGTCGAGCCACGCCGATTCGATGTCGAGTTCCGCGAGCGCGTCGGCCTGCTGGCGAAATCGTGGTGTCCAGTCGTTGCCGGTGCGCGTGAAAACCTGCACGACCGCCGGCTTCCTCGCATGGTGATCGATGCGTGCCAGCACACGATACCCGTCGAACTTGATCTCGTACGACCATTCGTCGCCAGGCGGCGCGGTATCGACGAGCGTCGCGAGTTGCGGCTTGAGACTCGCTGGCAACGCCGCTTTTTTCGCGCCTTCGATAGAGGGTGAGACCGCCAGTTCCCGCAGCGATTTCACACTGCGGGCCGCGACGGTGTCCGTCTTCTTCGAATCGGCTGCGGTGGCACGTTTTTTCGCGGCCGACTTTTTAATCGCCGGCGTGCTCTTATTCGACGCTCCGTGTTTGCCGCCGTCGAGTACGCTGCCCGGCAACTTCTTCAGCACGTCGTACGCGTTTTCGTCGCGCGCCTCGGCATCGCGTTCCTTGATGAGAAGCCATTGCTCCTTGTCGCCGCTGCCGCGCATGTGACTGCGCACGAGCATCCAGCCGCCGCGCAGCTTTTCACCATGCAGTTCGAACTTGAGCTTGCCTGCCCGGTATGACTCGCGCGCATGCGCTTCACCGCCTGCGGGCTCCCATGTACCGCGATCCCAGACGATCACGTCGCCCGCGCCGTAGTTGCCCTCGGGAATCGAGCCTTCGAACGAACCGTATTCCACTGGATGATCCTCGACGTGCACCGCGAGACGCTTCATCGACGGATCCAGACTCGGCCCTTTCGGCACGGCCCACGACAGCAGCGTGCCGTCAAGTTCGAGCCGGAAGTCGTAGTGAAGCCGACGCGCATCGTGCTCCTGAATGACGTACGAGAGCGCGTGCGCACGGCCGCGCGTCGACGTCTTCGCGGGTGCGCGCTTTTTCACCGGCACGCCGGACGGCTCCGGTGTTTCGTCGAAACGACGTTTGCGCGTGTAGCGATCGAGTCTGTCGGTCATGATCCTGGTCGTTGCGATCTGGAGCAAGGAAAGCAGGTGTGCTCACGCTCTGTCATGCGGCGCGACGCTTGCGCGGCGGCGCGTTTTTCGGGCCGTCGCCGTTCGTTGCACGGCGCGTGGCCGTTTGCGCCTTCTTGCGCGGCGCGACGCGTTTGACCGGCGCTTCGAGCGCCTCGTCTTCGTCTTCCTCTTCCTCTTTCTTTACGGCGCGCGAAGCGGGCTTGCCCTTACCCCGTCCAAGACTGCGCTTGAGCAGATCCGACAGATCAAGAATGTCGGCGGAGCGATGCGGTTGGGTGTCTTCCTCGACCTCGCTGATTTCCTCGGTCTTGCCCGCACGAACCTTTTTATCGACGAGCGCCATGATGTCGTCGCGAAACGTGTCGTGATACGCGGCAGGGTCCCATCCCTCGCTCATGTCGTCGATGAGCTTCTTCGCCATGTCGAGTTCGCGCGTGCTCACGCCCGATGCCTTGACCCCTTCGGAGGGCAGCTTGAGTTCGTCGAACGGGCGCACTTCGTCGGCCCAGCGCAGCGTGTTGAGCGCGAGCACCGGACCCACCGGAATCAGCGCGGCCAGATGCTGCTTGTTGTGCAGCACGACGTTCGCGACGCCAATCTTTGCCGACGATTTCATGGCCTCGCGCAGCAACGCATAAACCTTTTCGCCCTTGCGATCGGGCGCGAGGTAATACGGCGTGTCGAGATAAAGAAATGAAATATCGGACGCATCGACGAAGGCGAGAATATCGACGGTCTGCGTCGATTCCGGATTGGCCGAGCGGATCTCCGCATCGGAGAGCACGACGTACTGCCCTTTCTCGTATTCGAAGCCGCGCACGATGTTCTCGCGCGTGACTTCCTTGCCGGTGCGCTTGTTGATCTGCCGGTAGCCGATCGGGTCGATCGACCGTTTGTCGAGCAGGTTGAAGCCGACCTTTTCGGACTTCGTCGCCGGATACAACTGCACCGGAACATGCACGAGTCCGAAGCTGATCGCGCCCTTCCAGATCATGTGTGCCATCGTGCGCTCCTCGAAGCCTGGAACTGGAGCGAAGCAGCAAGCGTGCCACGGACGCCGTCGACCATTCGCGCCACGCCTGAGCGCGCGGCGGCGTTTCAGGCGCGCGCCCACGCAGCGTGAGGAAGCTGTAAGTCTTGCGTGACGCCGGAAAAAGATGCGGACTGAGGGCGCGTCCTCATGCTGGACCAATGCGGGATTAACGCCCTAGCGAACGTGACAGGGCACAGCCGCGTAGCCGCGAAAGCGCACGCGCCCGCCTCTCACCGGTTCGCCGCTCAGCCGGTATGCCGGAAAGCGCCGCACGAACCGGCCAATCGCAATGCGCGCTTCGAGCCGCGCGAGCGACAGTCCCGCGCACTGATGGATGCCGAAGCCGAACGCGAGATGCCGGTTGGGCTCGCGGCGAATGTCGAACCGGTCCGGCTCCGCGAACTGTTCCGGGTCGCGATTCGCCGCGCCAATGCACAACGTGACCGGCGTGCCTTTCGCTACCGCGACACCGCCGATTTCCGTATCGACCGTCGCCATGCGATTGCCCAGCTGGTTCGAGCTTTCGAAGCGCAGGCATTCTTCCACCGCGCTCGCGATCAGGTCCGGTTCGCGTTGCAGCGCCGCGCGCGCGTCAGGCCATTCGCTGAGCGTGACGATGCCGTTGCCGATCAGGTTCGTCGTCGTCTCGTGGCCTGCGTTGAGGATGAAGATGCAGTTCTGCAGCAACTCGGCTTCGGAAAGACGCTCGCCTTCGGTTTCGCCTTCAATCAGGCACGTCAGCACATCGTGCTGCGGATCGCCCGGTGTACGGCGACGGGCGGCGACCAGTTCCTTCAGATAGTTCACGAAACCGGTCACCGCGCGATTGCCCCGTTCGAGTTGCGCTTCGGTCAGCACGGGTTCGAGCGCGCCGAGAATGGCGAGCGACCACTCGCGCAACGGCCCGCGTTCCTTGTGCGGCACGTCGAGCAGATTGCCGATCACCTCGACTGGAATCGCCGACGCGAACGCACCGATCAGATCGATCTCGCCGCGCTCTTCCGCGGCATCGAGCAAACCGTCGACGAGCCGGATCAGACCCGGCTCCATCGCCGCGATCGCACGCGCCGTCAGCGCGCCAGCGATCAGCTTGCGCACCCGTGTATGTAGCGGCGGGTCGTTGAAGACGAGGCTCGTCGTGTGATGCTCATATAGCGGCGATTCGCCGTATTTCGGCCGGAACTCGACCGTCTTGTCGGAACTGAATGCTTTCGGATCGCGATACACCGCCTGCACGTCGCGATAGCGCGTGAGAAAGAGCGAGCCGTCCCGCATGCGCCTGACCGGTTCATGCGTGCGCAGCGCACGATAGACCGGATAAGGATCGTCATGGAACGCGGGCGTCAGATGGCGAAGGTCAAAATCGCGGGCGAGTGCGCGTTCGTCAATGTCTGAAGGCATGGCGAGTCTCCGGCTGTCGTCTGTTTGCGTTCGTTTGTGCTTTTTGCCCGGCGCGCCTTGCCTGCATGCCGCACGGGCGTGCCATCCGTCGTGAGAGTATGCCGCACCGCACGTTCATCCTGCCGAAGCGCTCACGCCGAACCGTTACAATAGCCGGATTCCCGCGCGTGCACGCGCCCGCCCGATACCCGCCCCGTGCCTTTACCTGCGTCGACATGAACCTCGTTATCCAAAGCCTCGCGCCGATCGCCGAAACCCATTTCAAACCCCTCGTCGGGCTTGCGCGCGGCCTGCGCGCGACGCCGCTCGACACCCGCACGCTTCGAATCGAGGACGCGAACCCGTTGCAGCGCGCCGATCTCGACGTGTACTGCGGAACGCACCAGTTCGACTACGCGTTTATCGAACCGGGCCGTCAGTTGCGCGATTTCGGCCTCGTCGCCATGGACATGGATTCGACGCTCATCACGATCGAATGCATCGATGAAATCGCCGATTTTTGCGGGCTGAAAGCACAGGTCGCGGCGATCACCGAAGCGTCGATGCGTGGCGAAATCAAGGACTTCAACGAAAGCCTGACACGCCGCGTCACGCTGCTCGATGGACTCGATGCAAGCGCGCTTGAGCGCGTGTACGAAGAGCGGCTCCAGCTGTCGCCGGGTGCTGAGCGGATGCTCGCGGGCGCAAAGGCGGCCGGCCTGAAAACGCTGCTGGTTTCCGGCGGTTTCACGTTCTTCACCGAAAAACTGAAGGCGCGCCTCGGGCTCGATTTCACGCGCGCGAATACGCTCGAAATCGTCGATGGCAAGCTGACCGGGCGTGTGACCGGCGAGGTCGTCGACGCCGACGTCAAGGCGCGTACGTTGCGCGAAACCTGCGCGCAGCTCGGCATCGAGCCAGCGCGCGCCATCGCGATGGGCGACGGCTCGAACGATCTGAAGATGATGGCCGAGGCAGGCCTGTCGGTCGCGTTTCGCGCGAAGCCGGTGGTGCGCGAGGCGGCAAGCGTCGCGTTTAACTTCGTCGGCCTCGACGGATTGCTCCGGTTGTTCTGACGCGCCTGACGCGCGCACAGCGCACGTACAACGTATCGCCTGGAATGTAAAACGCCGCCTCGAAAGGCGGCGTTTTACGTTGCGGCAAACCGTTATGACGGCGCTCAGGCCAGCGCCGCGAGACTCTGCTCGATATCCGCACGCAGATCGGCCTCTTCCTCGAGCCCGATGTAGAACCGCACCAGCGTGCCGCGATGCGGCCACTGCGCTTCGGTGCGCATCGATGCGATGTCGTACGGCATCGCGAGGCTATGCGCGCCGCCCCAGCTCCAGCCAAGCGAGAACAGCTCCAGCGACTCGCAGAACGTGTCGATCCGCGCCGCGCTGTACTGGCCGTCGAACACGACCGAAAAGAGGCCGCCCGCGCCGGTGAAGTCGCGCTCGTAGAATTCGTGGCCCGGGCAATCGGGCAACGCCGGATGCAGGACCGCTGCGATTTCCGGCCGCGTCTTCAGCCACTTCGCGAGCGCGAGCGCGCTGCGGTCGTGCTGCTCGAAGCGGATCTTCATGCTCGGCAGACTACGCAGGATAAGCGAGCAATCGTCCGACGACACGCCGATCCCCATGCGCATGCGTGCCGCCTTCAGCTTCAGATGCAACTCGCGGTCCGCGGTAATCGTCGCGCCCATCAACACGTCGCCGCCGCCCGACTGATACTTCGTCAACGCCTGCACCGAGATGTCGACGCCCTGCTCGAACGGACGGAACGCGAGACCGGCCGACCACGTATTGTCGATCGCGGTGACGACGTTGCGCGCGCGCGCGGCGGTTGTAATGGCACGCACGTCGGGCACTTCCATCGTCACGGAGCCCGGCGCCTCGAGCCAGATCAGTCGCGTATCGGGCTGGATCAGCTTCGCGATGCCGGCGCCCACCATCGGGTCGTAGTAACGCGCGGTGATGCCGAAATCGCGCGCGAGCCAGTCGCCGTGATCGCGGTTCGGCGAATAGACGTTGTCGGGAATCAGCACGTCGTCGCCCGCTTTCACGATGCCGAAGTACACGTTCGAGATCGACGACAGCCCCGATGGCTGCAACAGTGCATGATTGCCGCCCTCGAGCGCGGCGAGCCGCTGCGCGAGGACGAGCGACGTCGGCGTGGCGTGCAGGCCGTAGCGCCACTGCGCGTCGTTGCGCCAGTCGAGCGCGCGCATCGTCGCGAGATCGGGGAACACCACCGTCGACGCGCGCGTGACCGGCACGGCAAACGATTCGAAGCCGGGCGTGAGGTCGTCTTCCGCGCGCACGATGCGGGTCTGCAGGCCGCGTCTGGAGGGAGTGTCAGTCATGGTGAATCCGGTCAGATAAAACGTGGTTAATCAGGTTGCAGGTTACGCGGATTGCGCGTGGGCATGCGCCCGAAGGTGCACGCCCACGGCGCCGGTCAGTCGCCCGTTGTGACGTTGCCGACGCCGCCCACTGGATGTCCACCCGGCGCAGGCGCGGATGTCTCCGCCGGCGCCTTTGCGGCAACCGGCGGCGGCACCGGCTGGCCTGCCGCGAGCGGACGCAGGTCGAATGGCTGCGGATCGGAGTCGTCGACGTTCATCCGCTCGCCGGAGAGCGTACCGTCAGCGGCGAATTTGCCGACCCAGTTGCCGGTGATGTGCGTGCCATCATTCGATTCCTCGACCTCAAGCGTGGTGCCGTCGCGATCGCCGGCAATCAGGATCACCGCGCCGTTATCGGTGAACTGATATTCGCCGTGCACACCCGAGGGATCGTCGGTTTTCGCGCCGAGCCGCAGCACGATCTGCCGGCTGCCGAGCATGCCCGCGTAACGCGGAAACTTCGCGAATTCGCGGCTCGGCTTCAACGGCAACTCGATGGGCGGCGGCGCGGCCAGTTCTTTCACCGCGTCGCTCTCTGCGTACGCTGGCGCGGATAACACCGCGACCGCCATCACGCCCGCACAGCACAGCATGGACAGTGCCGCGGTCGCGGCGCCCATCAGGCGACGCGGCGACACGCGCTGCTTTATCGGCTTCGTTTGTTGCATCCTTTCGTTCCTTCGTTCGTGCACACGCGTTGTGGCCCGTCAGATCCGCTCGAAGATCGCCGCGATGCCCTGGCCGCCGCCGATGCACATCGTCACCAGCGCGTAGCGACCGCCCGTGCGTTGCAGCTCGTAGAGCGCCTTCACGGTGATCAGCGCACCGGTGGCGCCGATCGGGTGGCCGAGCGAAATGCCCGAGCCGTTCGGATTGACCTTCGCCGGATCGAGCCCGAGTTCCTTGCTGACCGCGCACGCCTGCGCGGCGAACGCTTCGTTTGCCTCGATCACGTCGAGGTCGGCGACCGTGAGGCCCGCGCGCTCCAGCACCTTGCGTGTGGCTGGCACGGGACCGATACCCATGTACGCAGGATCGACACCGGCATGGGCATACGCGACAAGACGGGCAAGCGGCTTCGCGCCGCGCTTTTCCGCGACACTGCGCTCCATCAGCACGACTGCGGCGGCGGCATCGTTGATACCCGACGCGTTGCCTGCCGTGACCGTGCCGTTTTCCTTCGCGAACACGGGCCTGAGCTTCGAGAAATCTTCCGGCGATGCGTTGAGCCGCACGTGTTCATCGGTATCGAATACGGTATCGCCCTTCCTCGACGGAATCGTGATCGGGAGAATCTGATCCTTGAAGTAACCGTTCTGGATCGCATGGGCCGCGCGGCGATGCGATTCGAGCGCGAGCGCATCCTGTGCGTCGCGCGAAATATCGTACTTCCTTGCGACGTTTTCAGCGGTCACGCCCATGTGAACCGACTGGAACGGATCGCTCAGCGCGCCGAGCATCATGTCGACGAGACGGGCGTCGCCCATGCGCTGGCCGAAGCGCGCGGCCGGCATCATGTACGGCGCGCGGCTCATGTTTTCAGCGCCGCCGCCGATCGCGATATCCGAGTCGCCGAGCAGAATGCCCTGGGCTGCCGAGACGATCGCCTGCAGGCCCGAACCGCACAGACGGTTCACCGTGAGCGCCGGCGCGTGCTGGGCAACGCCGCCGTTGAGCGCCGCGACGCGCGCGAGATACATGTCTTTCGGCTCGGTATGAACGACGTTGCCGAATACCACGTGACCGACGTCATCACCCGGCACGTTCGCCCGTGCCAGCACTTCGTGCACCACGCGTGCACCCAGATCCGTCGGCGAGAAATCCTTCAGGGCGCCACCGAAATCGCCGATTGCCGTGCGCACCGCGCTCACCACCACGACTTCCCGTTGCATCGTTCGCTCCTCTCTTTTTGAATGATCTGGATGGCGGCGCGCGGGCCTGCTCTGCCCGACACGCGCCTGTATCGCGCTCCCGCCTGACTCTAGCTGGCGAGCAGCGCCTCGACCGCCTGACGTTCCGGAATCGGCGCCACTGCGCCGAAACCCTGCGTCGAGAGTGCCGCGGCCGCATTCGCGTAACGCGCGGCTTCGAATGGATCGTCGCCCGCGACGATGCGCGCGATAAATGCGCCGCCGTAGCAGTCGCCGGCGCCGGTAGCATCCACGGCCTTCACGACGCAGCCCGGCACGACGCGACGTTCGTCCGGCGTCGCCACGTAAGAGCCTTCCTTGCCGAGCTTCAGTGCAATCACGCGTGGGCCCTGCGCCAGCAGGAAATCGACGATCTCGTCGCGACCGGTGAGGCCCGTGAGTTCAGTGACGTCGTCCCAGCTCGGCAGACAGATGTCCGTCTGACGGATCGCTTCGAGCATCACCGCGCGTGCCCGCGCGAGCGGCCACAGCTTCAGACGCAGGTTGGTGTCGAAACTCACGGCTACGCCGCTTGCGCGTGCATGGTCGATCGCGGCGAACGCGGCATCGCACGCGCTCACGCTGATCGCGAGACTGATGCCCGACAGATGGATGACCTTCGCGGCGGCAATCGCATCGAGCGGCAGGTCGCGTGGCGCATAGCGGCTCGCGGCCGAACCGGCGCGCAGATAGTCGAACTGGTGACCGTTGGGGCCGTGCGAGACGAAATAGACGCCCGTGGGCGCGCCGGCGTCGACGCGCACCATCGACGTATCGACGTTTTCCGTGTTCCACAGGTCGATCAGAAGACGCCCGAAGTGGTCGTCGCCCACGGCAGACACAAAGCCGGTACGCGCACCCTGGCGCGACGCCGCGATGCAGAAGTTCGACGTGTCGCCGCCGAAGCCCTGCAGATAAGCCGGCTGGTCTTTCGAAGACTGGTTGAATTCGACCATCGCCTCGCCCAGTGCGAGAATCCCGGGAAACGCTGACGTCATGACCTAGACCTCGCCCCACAGATCGTGGCCGTCGGCGCCGGTGATCTTCACCGACACGAAGTCGCCCACCTTGTAGCGCTTCGACGCCTTCACGGCCGGCGCGACATATACGACGCCGTCGATCTCCGGCGCGTCCGCCGCCGTGCGGCCAATGCCGCCTTCGGCGTTGATCTCGTCGACGAGCACCTTCAGCGTCTTGCCGACCTTCTTCGCGATGCGCTTCGCCGAAACTTCCTCGGCGACTTCCATGAAGCGCGCGCGACGCTCTTCGCGCACTTCGTCGGGCAACGCGCCATCGAGTTCGTTCGCACTCGCGCCTTCCACCGGCGAATACGCAAAGCAGCCGACGCGATCGAGTTCCGCCTCGCGGATGAAGTCGAGCAGCGTCTGGAAATGCTCTTCCGTCTCACCCGGGAAGCCGGCGATGAACGTGCTGCGGATCGTCAGGTCCGGACAGATTTCGCGCCACCTGCGCACGCGCTCCATGACCTTTTCCGCGTTGGCCGGCCGCTTCATGCGCTTCAGCACTTCCGGGTGCGCGTGCTGGAACGGCACGTCGAGATACGGCAGCACGTGCCCCCTGTACGGGCCTTCGGCCATCATCGGAATGACTTCGTCGACGCTCGGATACGGATACACGTAGTGCAGGCGCACCCACGCGCCGTATTGCGCGGCGAGTTCGCCAAGCGCGCCGACGAGGTCCGTCATGCGCGTCTTGACCGGCTTGCCGTTCCAGAAACCGGTGCGGTATTTGACGTCGACGCCGTACGCGCTCGTGTCCTGGGAAATGACGAGCAGCTCCTTCACGCCGGATTTGAAGAGGTTCTCCGCTTCGAGCATGACTTCGGCGACCGGACGCGACACCAGGTCGCCGCGCATCGACGGAATGATGCAGAACGTGCAGCGATGATTGCAGCCTTCGGAGATCTTCAGATACGCGTAATGGCGCGGCGTGAGCTTCACGCCCGCGGCCGGCACGAGATCGACGAACGGATCGTGCGGCTTCGGCAGATGGTTATGCACGTGCTGCATGACTTCACCCAGCGCGTGCGGGCCGGTGACGGCGAGCACCTTCGGATGCACTTCCTCGATGAGCCCGCTGCCGCTCGCGCTTTTCTTCGCGCCAAGGCAGCCGGTAACGATCACCTTGCCGTTTTCCGTAAGCGCCTCGCCGATCGCGTCGAGACTTTCCTGCACGGCTTCGTCGATAAATCCGCAGGTGTTGACGACGACGAGATCCGCACCGTCATACGTGCCGGAGATTTCGTAACCTTCGGCGCGCAGCTGCGTGATGATCTGCTCGGAATCGACGAGCGCCTTGGGGCAGCCGAGCGACACGAACCCGACTTTCGGGGCGGCCGGCGTCGGCGTAATGGGGGAGGAAGTCTGCGGCATAGGGGATGGTCCGGCGGATGGCGGTAACGTAACCCCGCATTGTACCGCGCCGCCACGTCCGGCCACCCGCGGCGAAGGCGCGGGAATTCGCGCTGGCCGGGCAGGTTCGTCCAGATTCTTCCCGGGATTCCGGATCAGCACACCGCCCGTGCTAACGCAAGTCGTCCGGTCGACCGAATTGTCGCTGCAGGACCGCGGCAATGGCACTCGATATCAATCCTGTCGCGAAACCGCGTTGTGGTTTGTCGCGTGTTTCCCGCGCAGCCCTTTCGCGTTAGCCACCCAATCGAGCCCCATGTCGGGCTCCATCATTTATAACAATGAATTCTTGCGAAATATACGGCAAGGCCGTACAATTCAGACCCATATATACGGTCATCGAAACGAAGACGTTCCAGCGCTATGCGGAGGAAATCTGGTACGACGATGAGCGGGAGTCATTTATCACGTGGCTCGCCGGCAATCCGTTATCCGGAGACGTCATCCCGGGAACGGGAGGCCTGCGCAAGGTGCGATGGTCAAGGCCGGGTATGGGAAAACGTGGCGGCGCACGCGTCGTCTACTACAACCTGGTCGAGGACGGCTGCATCTGGTTGCTGATCGCTTACACGAAGGCAAAATTCGACGATCTGCCCACCACGTTTCTCAACCAGCTACGCCAGGAGATCGAACATGGATAAAGAACTGGAACAGTTTCAGGCGGACTTGCTGAAGTCCGTGCGCGACATGAAGACGGGGCGCGCTGCGCGCGTCACGAAAATCGAGCCGACCGCAGCGGCCCTGGCGCGCGCGAAAGTCGGGCTGTCGCAGAGTGCATTCGCCGCGCTGCTCGGCGTATCGACCCGAACGCTCCAGGACTGGGAGCAAGGCCGGCGGCAACCTACCGGAGCAGCGCAAACCCTGCTGCGGGTCGCAGCGCTCCACCCGGATGCATTGCGAGATCTGAAAGCGGCCTGATACAGGAAGCACGGATCGACCGTTTTCAGCAGCGCCGCGCCGGTCGATATCGAGTCTCAGGTATCGGCCCCTGCTCCCTTACTTCTTCTCCGGCTCCGGATTCGGATTCGGCTGCTTGTTGAACGGGAACGTGCTGAACATCGATTTCGCCTGCGTCTGCATCTGTTCCTGCATCTGCACGAACATGTTCTTCGACTGCTCGATGTAGCTGGTCATCATCCCCTGCATCATCGGCGCCTGCATGTTCATGAACTGCGACCAGACTTCCGGATTCATCGCGTTGCCTTCGTAGAGCGTCTTCGACTGATCGGTGAGTTTCGCCTGAATATCGATGAACGCCTGAATGTTCTTCTCGAGGTACGTGCCCATCATGCCCTGCATCGCGTGTCCGTAGAAACGGATGATCTGCGAGAGCATCGACGAAGAAAACATCGGCAGCCCGCCGCTTTCCTCTTCGAGAATAATCTGCAGCAGGATCGCGCGCGTCAGGTCCTCGTTGCTCTTGGCGTCGATAACCTTGAAGTCCTCCTGATCCAGGACGAGCGTCTTCACGTCCGTCAACGTGATGTACGTGCTTGTCTCCGTATCGTACAGCCGGCGGTTCGGATACTTCTTGATGAGTCGTTCGGCCGTCGTCTTCTTTGTAGTAGTCGTTGTCATTTAACGCCTTTAAGCGCCCGGGAGCGCAGAAACGGCGCCCGTCGCACGCACAATCGAACCCCTGCGCAATGCGAGACGCCGCCGGAACCATCTGATCCGCAACGCCCCGCCGGAACGGGGCGCAAGCGGGATCAGCCCATATGCAGGCCGCCGTTCAACGAAAAATCGGCGCCTGTCGAAAAACCCGATTCATCCGACGCGAGCCACGCCACGATCGAGCCGATTTCGTCCGGATGCCCAAGACGGCGCACCGGAATTGTCGCCACGATCTTTTCCAGCACATCGGGGCGAATCGATTTCACCATGTCCGTGCCGATATAGCCCGGAGAAATGGTGTTGACGGTCACGCCCTTCGTGGCCACTTCCTGCGCCAGCGACATCGTGAAGCCGTGAATGCCCGCCTTGGCCGTCGAATAGTTGGTTTGTCCGAACTGACCTTTCTGGCCGTTCACCGACGAAATATTGATGATGCGGCCAAAGCCCCGCTCCACCATGCCGTCGATCACCTGCTTCGTCACATTGAAGAGACTCGTGAGGTTGGTGTCGATGACCGCCGTCCAGTCTTCATGCGTCATCTTGCGGAACACCACGTCGCGCGTGATGCCGGCATTGTTGACGAGGATGTCGATCTCGCCGACTTCGGCCTTCACCTTGTCGAACGCCTGCTTCGTCGAATCCCAGTCGCCGACGTTGCCTTCGGACGCAATGAATTCGTACCCGAGCGCCTTCTGCTCGCCCAGCCATTTCTCACGACGCGGGGAATTCGGGCCGCAGCCCGCGACAACCTTGAAACCTTCCTTGTGTAGCCGCTGGCAGATGCTCGTGCCGATGCCACCCATCCCGCCCGTTACATACGCAATTCGCTGTGACATAAACCACACTCCATTATCGTTGTGCGAGGTGCCTGCCGGTATCGACCGGCAGCCTCATTCCTCGCCACTACTGTCTCCGTGCCCTCTCCCTCTGCCCTGCGCGAGTCCCGGCCGGCCTCCATGCCGCGACTCCGCCCACGCGCGAACCGCATGACGGCTGCTGCCCGCGCATCGCGACGCGGCACGAAGCAGCACCGCGCCCCACGGGCAACCGCCAGCCGGCGTCAATAGCGCTCGACTGCCAGCGCCACGCCCATCCCGCCGCCGATACACAACGACGCGAGACCCTTCTTCGCATCGCGCTTCTGCATTTCATGCAGCAGCGTGACGAGAATCCGGCAACCGGACGCGCCGATCGGGTGACCGATCGCAATCGCGCCGCCGTTTACGTTGACCTTCGACGTGTCCCAGCCCATCTGCTTATGCACGGCGAGTGCCTGTGCCGCGAACGCTTCGTTGATTTCCATCAGATCGAGGTCCGACGCGCTCCAGCCCGCGCGTTCCAGACAGCGGCGCGACGCCGGCACCGGACCCATGCCCATCACCTTCGGATCGACGCCCGCGCTCGCGTACGCCCTGATGCGCGCGAGCGGCGTGAGGCCCAGCGCCTCGGCCTTCTTCGCCGACATCACGACCACGGCTGCCGCGCCGTCGTTCAGACCCGACGCGTTCGCAGCCGTAACAGTGCCTTCCTTCGAGAACGCGGGCTTGAGACTCGCGAGCGATTCCGCGGTCACACCGTGGCGCACGAATTCGTCGGTCGCGAAGCGTACCGGATCACCTTTGCGTTGCGGGATCTCAACCGGGACAATTTCATCATCGAAGCGGCCAGCCTTCTGTGCGGCTTCCGCCTTATTCTGTGACAACGCGGCAAACGCGTCCTGCTGCTGGCGCGTGATGTCGTATTCCTTCGCGACGTTTTCCGCGGTGACACCCATGTGGTACTGGTTGTACACATCCCACAGGCCGTCGACGATCATGCTGTCGATGAGTTTCGCGTCGCCCATGCGAAAGCCATCGCGCGAGCCCGGCAGCACGTGCGGCGCCGCGCTCATGTTTTCCTGCCCGCCGGCGACGACAATATCCGCGTCGCCCGCAATGATCGCGTTGGCCGCAAGCATCACGGCCTTGAGACCCGAGCCGCACACCTTGTTGATCGTCATGCCCGGCACGGCCGCCGGCAGCCCGGCCTTGATCAGCGCCTGGCGTGCCGGGTTCTGGCCCGAACCTGCCGTCAGCACCTGACCGAGGATGACTTCGCTGATCTGCTCGGGTTTCAGGCCGGCACGCTCGAGAACGGCGCGGACAACCGTCGCGCCAAGATCGGGCGCGGCGATTTTCGCCAGCGACCCGCCGAATTTGCCGACTCCAGTACGTGCGGCCGATACGATCACAACATCAGTCATTTTCATTTCCTCCGGGCGTTACGGTTCGATACTCCGCAGCCCGTCAAGTTAAAAATCCATCTGCTTCGATTACGGTTTCTCTTAATGCCGCCGCCGTTGCTGCGCCATTCCTTTGCTGTCAGTCGCGCTGAAGCACATAACGACCCGGTGCGGGTTCGATTGCGCGATGCTCCGCCGAGCCAGGCTCGGCGCGCGGCTTGACCTTCTTCCCGGCGTACTGGTCGAGCCATTGCGTCCACTCCGGCCACCAGCTACCCGGCACTTCGGCTGCCTGTTCGAACCAGGCGTCGGCTGTCGCCGGCAGGTTCTTCGCCTCGCCCTGGAGCACCCAGTAGTTACGCTTGTTCTTTTTGGGCGGATTGATCACGCCCGCGATGTGTCCGGACGCGCCGAGCACGAATCTGAGCGGCCCGGAAAGAAGTGGCACCGAGGCATACGCCGTTTGCCACGGCACGATATGGTCTTCACGCGAACCGTAGATGAAGGTCGGCACGTCGATACGCGAGAGGTCGACCTGCTCGCCGCACACAGTCAGCGCGCCCGGTTCGCGCAGCCTGTTCTCGAGATACGTGTTGCGCAGATACCAGACATACATCGGACCGGGCAGGTTCGTCGAATCGCTGTTCCAGTAAAGCAGATCGAACGGCACCGGCGTGCGGCCCTTCAGGTAGTTATCGACGACGTAATTCCACACGAGGTCGTTCGGCCGCAGGAACGAAAACGTATTCGCGAACTCGATGCCGCGCATGAGGCCAGGCTGACCACCCCCCATGCCGCCAATCGTCTGCTCGCGCATCTTCACATGCGACTCATCGACGAATACGTCGAGCACGCCGGTATCGCTGAAGTCGAGCATCGCGGTGAGCAGCGTCATCGACGCAGCCGGATGTTCACCGCGCGCGGCCGCGACGGCAAGCGCCGTGGCGAGCATCGTGCCGCCGACGCAAAAACCAAGCGTATTGATCTGCTCGCGCCCGCTGATCTGGCGAACGGTTTCGATCGCGGCGAGCACACCGCCGCCGATGTAGTCGTCCCACGTCTTGTGGACGATCGAGGCATCCGCGTTGCGCCACGAAATCAGGAACACCTGATGTCCCGAATCGAGACCGTGCGCGACAAGCGAATTCTCCGGCTGCAGATCGAGAATGTAGAACTTGTTGATGCACGGCGGCACGATCAGCAACGGCCGCTCGCGCACCGTCGCCGTACGCGGCTTGTACTGGATCAGTTGCAGCAGTTCGTTTTCGAAGACCACCGAACCCTCGGTGTTCGCGAGGTTCTTGCCCACCACGAAGCCGGATTCGTCCGTCTGCGAAATCTTGCCGCGCTGCAGGTCGCCCAGCAGATTCATCACGCCCTGACGCAGGCTGTCACCCTGGCTTTCGAGCAGCGTCTTTTGCGCTTCGGGATTCAAAGCGAAGAAGTTGCTGGGCGATGCCGCCGCGGTCCATTGCTGGACAGCGAAGCGGATGCGCTCGCGTGTCTTTGCATCGGTCTCGATCGCGTCGACGAGTTCCTGGAGATAGCGTGCGTTCAGCAAATACCATGCAGCGGTAAATGCGTAAGCAGGCGTCGCGCTCCACGCATCTGCGCTGAAACGCCGGTCTTTCAGTTCGGGAATGGCCGGCTTCGCATCGGCGGCCTGCTGCATCAGTTGCAGCGCTTCGCGCGAATAGTCCGACTGCAATTGCTGAAGACGCCCGGGCGGAATCGCCGCCGAGGGCATATTCAACGCGGCAAACGGCGACATCGAAGCCGCCGCCTTGCTGAAATCGGGCATACCGGGAAACGGCATCTGTGGCATGCCGGGCATCGGGAACGGCGATCCGTTCGAGCCATTCGCACCGAAACCCGTAACGGTCCACCAGGGCGCGGCCGCACTGGCCGCCGCGGCACCTTCCGCAGGCCGGGCCGCACTGCCGGCCGCGCGCCATGCATTCATCCAGGCGTCGAACATCTGCTGCATCCCGGCGGGCGAAGTCGCGGTATCGGGTGCGGCCTGCGGTTGCGCGGCCTCCGGTGACGCGGCCTTACGGGAAGAAGTCGTAGAACGTTTTGATGCAGCCATACCTGCTTTGACCGGTAAGTCCTGACGGACTGGTTGAGAGGCAGGTGATACGCACGTGGGCGATTGCTCGCGACCTCGTCACGCCCTGTCCCGTGGTGAGGAACATTCTTGCTCCCCATTGCAAGGCATGTCAATGCTTGATCCCGATTTTGCCGCAGTGCGATATTTTTTTAATTATCGTTTTCCCCATGTCCTTTTTAAGGGCATTGAAATCGCGATTTGTCAACGCTCCGGATAACCGTGAATGCGACGTGAATGCGCGGTTGTTTTACATCTATTGGCGCCCTGGCAGCGCTTTATGCAGCCTTTTGTGCTGCCTCATCCACGTGATGATGTGTTATCGGCCGTACGGCCCGATGCGAATCCGGCGGCGCAGCAAAATTGCCGGCACGAAAGAAACCCGGGCACTCACGTCAGGCAGCGCGTCGCGCGCTTTCGATCCGTTCGCAGCACGCTCAATCGGCGAGCCAGATCATCGCCGCCATGCGTCCCGTTTCGGCATCGCGCCGATACGAATAAAAGCGCGATCGCCCAGTCACGGTACAGGCATCGGCGCCCGTGATCTGCGTCACGCCGATCTGGTTCAAACGAATGCGTGCGAGTGCCGGAAGATCCGCGAGGTATTTACCGGGCCATTCGGCACGCGGCACGAACGCCTTCGACGTGGCGTCGCGTTGTGCCCCGTCGACACCGTTCATGAAGGCGTCACGCACGTCTGCCCCAACCTCGAATGCTGTCGGTCCGATCGACGGCCCGAGGTACGCATGCAAGCCTTCGAGCCCGGTTCCCGCGAGTTGCGCGACACGCGCCGCCGTCTTCTCGACGATGCCGGCAGCGAGGCCTCGCCAGCCCGCATGCGCCGCGCCGACCGCGCGGCCGTTAGCATCGCACAGCAGCACTGGCATGCAGTCGGCGATCATCACGATGCACATCGTGCCGGGCCGGTCTGTCACGCTGGCGTCGGCGCGCACGGGCGCCGCGCCCTGCCGCGCGCCTGCGAGCACGTCGGCGGCATTCACGACTTCCGCGCCATGGATCTGCTCAAGCCACGCCGCCGGCGTGCCCGTCAGCGCGAGCAGACGCGCGCGGTTGAGTTCGACGGCCTCGGGATCGTCGCCCGCGCGACGGCCCAGGTTCAGGCCGCCAGGCTGTTCGACGCCATCCGTCCAGCGTCCGAACGGCGGCCGGCTCACGCCGCCGTTACGCGTCGTGACGAGCGAGTGCACGCGCGGCGAGACGCGCCACACGGGCTGCAATACGTCGGCAAACGTCAGCTCAGGTGCGCTCGTCATGCGTCGTCCCCGTCTTCGTCGTCGCCGTGCGGCAGGCCGGAAGAGGCGTCGTCATCGTCATCGCCGTCGTCGTAGTTGTCGTATTCCTCGCCGTATTCGTCGTCGAATGCGCCTTCGTCATCGCGGCCGAGGCCGAGCGCCGCCGACAGCGCCGCCATGTCGTCCGGCACGTCCGCGCGCCACTGCATCGAGCGGCCCGTCTCCGGATGGATCAGCCCAAGACGCCACGCGTGCAGCGCCTGGCGCGCGAAACCATCCGGCAGCGGCGTCACCGAGCGTTTGCCGCGTGCGCGCCCGTACACCGGATCGCCCAGCAGCGGATGGCCGATATGCGCGCAGTGCACCCGGATCTGATGCGTGCGGCCGGTTTCGAGGTCGCAATGAATCGCCGACACCGGCTGCCGTTCCCACATCGTCGAATCGACACGCCGGAAGTGCGTGCGCGCGGCCTTGCCCGCCGCGCTCGTGACCACGGCCATGCGCGTGCGTTCGCGCGGATCACGGCCGATCGGCGCGTCGATCGTGCCCTCTTCGGGCATGTTGCCCCACACGAGCGCGAGATAGCGCCGCTTCACGGTGTGCGCCTGCAACTGGCGCACGAGATCGGTCTGCGCCTCGAGCGTGCGCGCGACGACCATCAGCCCGGAGGTTTCCTTGTCGAGCCGGTGCACGATGCCGGCGCGCGGCAGGCCGGCGGCCGACGCGCCGTAGCGGTACAACAGGCCGTTGAGCATCGTGCCGCCCCAGTTGCCCGCCGCCGGATGCACGACGAGGCCAGCTGGCTTGTTGATGACGACGAGCGTGTCGTCTTCGTAGACGATGTCGAGCGGCACCGGCTCCGGCGTAAATGCCAGCTGCTCGGGCAAAAGATCGGGAATCAGCTCGATGGTGGCGCCCAGCGGCACCGGCTGACGGATTTTCGCGGGCGCGCCGTCGATGCGCACACGCTGCGCCTCGATCCAGCTTTGCAGCCGGTTCCGGGAAAATTCGGGGAAGAGTTTCGCGAGCACCTTGTCGAGCCGGTCGCCGGCCATGTCGTCCGGCACCTGCGCGATGCGGGGCGCTTCGTCGACCGGCCGGCTCGCCACCATCTGCGCGGCGTACGGTACAAGTGTGTCGCTACCGGGATCGTCGTCGAGGGAATCGGCTGCCAGCGCGTCGTCGGGCTCGGCGCTTGGGCTATAATCTTTGTTGCTATCCGGAGTACCGGCGGCGGTACCCGGAGTTTTTGAGCGGGTCATTGAGTCTGGGTCACCTGGACGTAAAGCTAGACTGGAAAATGCGAGCCTTGAATATCATTACTAATACGGCCCAAACAACGGCACGAGTGGCGACACAAGCGGCAGCACACGCGGCGGCATATTCAACCCGCCAGGCTGCGGCGCTGAAAGCGGCCCGCAGCCTGAAAAATGTCGCCCGTTATCTTGCCTGTGCAGCAGCGCTCGCGATCGTGGCAGCCTGCCACGGCCTGCCCGAAAAGACGGACGAGACAGCCGTCTGGACCAACAACAAATTATATACGGAGGCGCAGGACGCGCTCTCCGGCGGCGACTGGGGCAAGTGCGCGAAGTACTTCGAACAGCTCGAAGGCCGCGACCCGTTCGGCCATTTCGCGCAGCAGGCGCAGATCAACGTGGCGTACTGCAGCTGGAAAGACAGCGAAGCCGCCAACGCCGATCAGGCCGTCGACCGCTTTATCCAGCTGCACCCGGATCACCCGGACATTGCCTACGCGTACTATCTGAAGGGCATGATCCACTTCAACGACGATCTGGGTCTGTTCGGCCGCTTCTCCGGTCAGGACATGAGCGAGCGTGATCCGAAATCGCTGCGCGAGTCGTATGACGCGTTCAAGGTGGTCGTCGACAAATATCCCAACAGCAAGTACGCGCCGGATGCCGCGCAACGCATGCGCTACATCGTGAATGCGCTGGCTTCGCACGAAGTGCACGCGGCGGACTACTACTACCGTCGTGGCGCGTACGTGGCCGCCATCAACCGTGCGCAACTCGCGATCAAGGAATACAAGAACGCCCCGGCGATCGAAGACGCGCTGCACATCATGATGCTGTCGTACCAGAAGCTCGACCAGCCGCAACTTGCCGACGATACGAAGCGTGTGCTGGCCGGCACGTTCCCGGACAGCCCGTACGTCACGGGTCATGCTCGCCCCGGCGTGAAAAAGTCCTGGTGGCAGTTTTAAACCAGTCCCGCCCGGGTCAAACAGAAACGCCACGGAATTTTCCGTGGCGTTTCTGTTTGTGGCGGCCAGATTGTTGCCGGATTGCTGTCCATCTCCAGTCTTCAGGGATCGCATCGATCCTGAAGACTGGCGCGAACCGCTCGTTCAGTCCCGCTCGAACAGCGCGATCGATTCGACGTGCGACGTATGCGGGAACATGTTCACCACACCCGCGCCCTTCAGACGGTAGCCCGCCTCGTGAACCAGCAGCCCGGCGTCACGCGCGAGCGTCGCCGGATTGCACGATACGTAGACCATGCGCTTCGGCAGCGGGCCGTCGCCGCTCCGCGCGATTTCAGCAAGCGCCTTCGCCACCGCCAGCGCCCCTTCGCGCGGCGGATCGATCAGAAACCTGTCGAAGTGACCCAGCGCGCGCAGGTCGTCGGCCGTGATTTCGAAGAGGTTGCGGCACGCGAACGACGTATGGCCCGCCACGCCGTTTGCTTCGGCGTTGGCCAGCGCGCGCGTCGTCAGGGCTTCGCTGCCTTCGATACCGACGACTTCCCTCGCCACCCGCGCGAGCGGCAGCGTGAAGTTGCCGATGCCGCAGAACAGATCGAGCACACGATCCGTCGCGGCGGGCGCGAGCAGGCGCAGCGCGCGGCTCACCAGCACACGGTTGATCTGGTGGTTCACCTGCGTGAAATCGGTCGGTTTGAACGGCATCCGGATGTCGTATTCCGGCAGCGTGTAATCCAGCTGTGCGTCGAGCGGGTAGAACGGCGTGACGGTCTCCGGCCCCTTCGGCTGCAGCCAGAACTGCACGTTATGCGTATCGGCGAAATCGCGTAGCAGCTGTTCGTCGGCGGCGTTGACCGGCTCCAGCACACGCAGCACGAGCGCCGTCACCGACGCGCCCACCGCAAGCTCGATCTGTGGCAAGCAATCGCGGATCGACAGCCCTTCCACGAGACGACGCATCGGCACCAGCATCGCCGACACGTGCGGCGGCAGCACTTCGCAGGTCGTCATGTCGGCGACGTAGCTGCTTTTCTTTTCGTGAAAGCCGATCAGCACGCCGCCCTTCTTTTCGATGTCGCGCACGGTCAGGCGTGCACGGTAACGATAGCCCCACGACGGCCCGTGAATCGGCCGGAACACGGTTTCGGGACGCAACTTCGCGAGATGTGAAAGATTGTCTTCGAGCACGCGCTGCTTCACGGCGATCTGCGCGCGGATCTCCAGATGCTGCATCGAGCAGCCGCCGCACGTGCCGAAATACCGGCACTGCGGTTTCGTACGGATCACGCTTTCGCGCAGCACGTCGACCACCGTCGCCTGCTCGAACTTCGCCTTCCTGCGATAACTCAAATAGGTGACACGTTCGCCCGGCAGTGCGCCTTCGACGAAAATCACCTTGCCCGGCGCGCCGTCTTCATTGACGGTACGGCCGACGCCACGCGCTTCCATGTCGAGCGATTCGATTTCGAGAATGGGGGCAATAACGGGCGCGTCGCCGGCAGCCGTTCTGGCGGACCCGGACGAGGGCCTGTTTCTACGCGAGCGATGATGGTACGTTCGAGACACCTGCGGCTTCCTGACAGACATGTGGGGAAAGGCGAGATTGTAGACGAAGCGCAACCGGCACCGGAGAACTGACAATGCGATTGATCAGCTGGAACGTGCAGTGGGGACGCAGCGCGGACGGCGTGGTGGACCTCGTGCATACGCTCGACGAAGCACGACGCCTCGCCGATTTCGATGTGCTGTGCGTGCAGGAAATCACCCGCGGCCTGGGCGCGCTGGCCGGTCATCCGGGCGACGACCAGTTTGCGGAACTGGCGCGTCTGTTGCCCGGATATACGGTGCTGGACGCCATCGGGGCCGATTTACCGGCGGTCAGTTCACGGGTGTCGGGCGCCGCGGGCCCGGCCGGCGCGCCGCTGCGTCGCCAGTTCGGCAATGCGCTGGTGACGCGGCTGCCGGTCCAGCGTGTGATCCGTCACGCGCTGCCATGGCCTGCCGATCCGGCCGCGCCCTCGATGCAGCGTGTCGCGCTCGAAGCCGTGCTTGACGCGCCGGGCGGCGCGCTGCGCGTACTGGTGACGCATCTGGAGTTTTATTCGCTGACGCAGCGGCTCGCGCAGGTCGACGCATTGCGGCGGCTTCAGCAGGAAGCCGCCGGTCATGCGGAACACCCGGCGCCCGCTGAAGATGCGATCAGCCCGTTCAACGCCACGGAACGGCCGGTCAGCGCGCTCGTATGCGGCGACTTCAACAGCGCATCTGGAAGCGAGGCGTATCGGAGGATGCTCGAGCCGCTCGCGGGCAGTCCTGCCTTCATCGACTGCTGGGCGACGCTGCATCCCGGCGCGACGCCGCCACCGACAGCTGGCGTCCACGATACCGTGCAATGGAAAAATGGCTCGCTGACCTGCGATTTCGTGTTCGCGACCGAAGATCTGCGCGACCGTCTGCGCAGTTGCGAGATCGACGGCGCGACGCGCGCCTCGGACCATCAGCCGCTCGTGCTTGAACTGGACTAGCGAAATGCCTGGGTAGCCGTCCTTGCTGGAGAGCCGCCTGTAGCCGCCACGGTGTTGCACCACGGCAAGCGGCGCGCGGCAAACCCGTCAGCCGGCCGGCGCCTGATCGAACGCCGCCAGATACTCGGCCCAATGGGCCGCGGGCTCCTGCGCGAGCGCATTCTTGACGAGGACGATTTCGTCGTCGTACTCCGCCGCCGAAAAACCGCCGCGCAGCAACTGGAAGCGGCAGTACAGCAGGTACGTGTTCACCACATCCGTCTCGCAATAATTGCGGATCTCCTCGATGCGGCCCTGCTGAAACGCATGCCACACCTGGCCGCCGTCCATGCCGAGCTTGCCGGGAAAGCCGCACATCTTCGCGAGCGCGTCGAGCGGCGCGTTGGCGCGCGCCTGATACATCGCCAGCACGTCCATCAGGTCGGTGTGGCGCGCGTGATAGCGGCTGATGTAGTTGTTCCACTTGAAATCGCGGTCGTCCTCGCCGAGATCCCAGAAACGCGATGCCGGAATGCCGTTCACCAGCGCCCGGTAATTGAGCACCGGCAGATCGAAGCCGCCGCCGTTCCACGACACCAGTTGCGGCGTGTATTTCTCGATCACCCGGTAGAACGACTGGATCAGCGCCGCCTCGCCATCGGCCAGCGTGCCGAGCGAACGCACGCGAAAACCCGCGTTGTCGCGAAACACGCACGAAATCGCCGCGATGCGCTGCAGATGATGCGGAAGAAAATCGCTTCCCGTCTTCTCGCGACGCGCGGCAAAGGCGTGTTCGGCGACTTCGTCGTCGGTCAGCGTGGCGGGGAGCCCTTCGAGACGGCGAATGCCGGCAACATCGGGAATCGTCTCGATGTCGAAAACAAGAATAGGTGTCATCGGGTTACAGAACGGCGTCCTTGCGCACACCGTTAGAGGCGAAGAATCGCTTCAGCCGCACCAGCGCTTCCTGCTGGATCTGGCGCACGCGTTCGCGCGTGAGGCCCATTTCGTCGGCGAGTTCTTCCAGCGTGGCGGGCTCGATGTGATTCAGCCCGAAGCGGCGTTCGATCACATGACGATGCTTGTCCGACAGCCGCGCGAGCCATGCCCGCGTCAGCGTTTCGAGTTCGCGGTGCTGCACTTCGGCATCCGGCGACTGGCTCTGGTCGTCCGACAGCAGATCGAGCAGGCTGCTCGCCGGATCGAGATCCAGCGGCGCGTCGAGCGATGCCGTGTGCTCGTTCAGTGCGAGGATATCGGTGACTTCGTCGGTGGTTTTGCCGGTCAGATAGGCGATATCGTCGATGCTGGCGTCGCGGCGGTCGGCCGCCGGGCCGGCATTCATCGAATTTTTTTCCAGATGGCGTTTTGCGCGCAGCACCTGATTGAGCTCGCGGATCACATGAACCGGCAGACGCACCGTACGTGCCTGATTCATGATCGCGCGCTCGATGCTCTGGCGGATCCACCATGTGGCATACGTCGAAAAGCGGAAGCCGCGCGTGGGATCGAATTTCTCGATCGCATGCATGAGGCCGAGATTGCCTTCCTCGATCAGGTCGAGCAGCGGCACGCCGCGATTCAGATAGCCCTTGGCGATACTGACGACGAGCCGCAGGTTGCGCTCGATCATCACCTGCCGCGCCTCGAACTCGCCTGCCTTCGCGAGCCGCGAGTAACGCTGCTCTTCCTCGACCGTCAGGAGCGGCTTGACGCTGATGCGGTTCAGATAATGCTGGATCGTGTCGGCGGTGAGTTCCGCCTGCAGCAGCGCGCGAAAATCGTCCGCGTCGGGTGGGGAATCGGTTGCGCCATCGCGTGCATCAGCGCCCTCTTCGGCGCCGGCCTGACGCTCGTCAAGTTCGGCGGCGTTATCGATTTCGTCCACGCTGTCGTCGTCGTTCACAGCGCCGCCGTCTTCCACCGAAACAGGCGTGGCACGGCTGACTGTCTCAGTTCCGGCTTGCAGCGGGCGGCGCTTCGATTTCGGCATGGTCGTATCGCTTATTGCGGCGGCAAATACTTCAGTGGGTCGACAGGTTTGCCCTGCCGGCGAACTTCGAAATGCAACATCACACGGTCCGAATCGCTGTTGCCCATTTCGGCGATTTTCTGCCCACGGGTTACAGCGTCACCCTCTTTTACCATCAAAGCACGGTTATGTGCATATGCGGTGAGATAAGTCGCGTCATGCTTGATGATAATGAGATTGCCGTATCCGCGCAGCCCATTTCCAGCATAAACGACACGGCCGTCCGCCGAAGCCTTCACCGGATCGCCCGCCGCGCCGCCAATATTCACGCCCTTGTTCTTCGCGTCGTCGAAGGTGCCGAGGATCGGTCCGTGCACCGGCCACGCAAACGCGATGTTGCCGTTCGCCGCCGCGCTGGTGTCGCTTGCGGGTGCCTGCGGCGTCGCGCCCGGCGGTGTCGTCGCGGTCAAGCCGGAGCCGTAGACCGGCGGCGCGGCGGTGACACCCGTCGTCACACCGGCTGCGGGACCCGCGGCGCCCGGCGCTGCGCCGCCAAGCGGTGCAGCCTGCACACCGCCGCCGCCGATCGGCGATGTGGCGACACCCGGCGTCAGCGCGGCGACGTTCGCGCCCGGCGGCGCCACGCGCAGCAACTGGTCGACTTCGATCTGGTTCGGGTTCGTCAGGTTGTTCCAGGTCGAGATATCGCGATAATTCTGGCCGTTCTCCAGCGCGATCCGGTACAGCGTATCGCCTGGCTTCACACGGTAGTAGCCCGGAGGCGGCGGCCCGAGCGGCACGGCCGGCTGCGCAGCCGCACCGGCCTGCGTGCCGATCGCACCCGTACCGGAGAGGTCGACGACGGGCGCGGCGTCAAAGCGCGTCGCGCAGGCCGTCAACAGGCAGAGCGCGGCTACACACGCACTACGCCGGGCTATGGTCATGACGGTCGAGTCGTTCAGGCTGGTTATTTGCATCGCGCGCAACATACTCATCGGTTTCAGATCACTCCGGATTTTAAGGGTACAAAGAAAACGCGATCAAGCCGCGACTCGCGCCACTGCGCGGGGCCCGCGCGCTCGACGAGCGTCAGCACCTGCGACTGCCCTTCCTGCGAGCCGACCGGCGCGACGAGCCGCCCGCCGATCGCCAGCTGTTCGAGGAGCGCATGCGGCACGTCGAGGCCGGCGGCGGCGATCACGATCGCATCGAACGGCGCCACCGCCGGCAGACCGACGCGGCCGTCGCCGTAATGCAGACGGATGTTCGGGATGCGCAACGGCCGCAGATTGATCTTCGCGCGCTCGAAAAGCGGCTTGATACGTTCAATCGAATAGACATCGCGTGCGACCTGGCTCAGCACGGCCGCCTGATAGCCACAGCCGGTACCGATTTCAAGCACGTTCGCGAGCGGCCGGCCCGCCGCGGCCAGCTCGATCATGCGCGCGACGACTGACGGCTTCGAGATCGTCTGGTGATGACCGATCGGCAGCGCCGCATCTTCGTAGGCCTGGGTCGCGAGACCGGGGTCGACGAACATGTGACGCGGCACGACGGACATTGCATTCAGCACGCGCGGATCGGTCACGCCGTTCGCCCGCAGGCGTTCGACCATGCGCTCGCGAACGCGTTCCGAAGTCAGCGCCATCGCGCTGCTGAGCGCGACGTTCGGCGCGGTGGAGCGTCCCGCGTGCGGAGCGACCGCTTTTACCTGAGACGGACCGGCCGGCGACGGTTTCAATGCCCGCGCCCTGACTGCAGCCGGTTTGACCGCTGCGGGTTTGACCGCTGCGGGTTTGACCGCAACTGGTTTGACGATGACGGGTTGCGCGGCCGCGGGCCTGGCCGCTGCAGGGTTGCTGTTCGCCGGCGAGGCGATCGTGGTTGCCGGACGGGCGTGCAGCGGCTTGACGGTCGCGGGCGCGGCGCTCGCGGGTTTCAGGATCGCGGACTTGAGCGCCGCAGGTTTCACGGCCGCCGTTGCGGCAGGCTTCACGACGGCCGGCTTGCCGCTCGCCACGGCGCGCGTCTCGCCCGCGCGGCCTTCGGGCCGGCGCGGTTCACGCACGAGATCGGCGAGACCGAGTGGAAAGCGCTTTGCGCGTTCGCTGGTCATTGAGCGCCGCTCCCGGCGCGCGCCCAGTCGCGCGCCGCGGGCAGCATCTGCGTGTGGGTCAGGTCGAGTTGCAGCGGTGTGATCGAAACATGGCCGTTCGCGACGGCGTGAAAATCGGTGCCTTCGCTGGCATCGCGCGCGCTGCCCGATGGCCCGATCCAGTAGATCGGTTCACCGCGCGGGTTGGTCTGGCGAATCACCGGCTGCGACGGATGGCGCTTGCCCAGCCGTGTCACCTGCCAGTCACGCAACGCATCGTAAGGCAGATTCGGAATATTGACGTTCAGCAGCGGATGCCCTGGCAGCGGATACTCGAAATAATGCGCGACGATTTCGGCGGCGACCCGCGCTGCGTCTTCGAGATGCACCCAGTCCTTGTCGACGAGCGAAAACGCAATGGCCGGCACACCGAACATGATGCCTTCGGTCGCGGCGGCGACGGTGCCCGAATAGAGCGTGTCTTCGCCCATGTTCTGGCCGTTGTTGATACCCGAGACGACGAGGTCCGGTATGTGATCCAGCATGCCCGTCAGCGCGATGTGGACGGAGTCCGTCGGCGTGCCGTTCACGTAGTAGAAACCGTTCGACGAACGCAGCACCGAAAGCGGCCGCGACAGCGTCAGCGAGTTCGACGCGCCGCTGCAGTTCTGCTCGGGCGCCATCACCGTAACATCGGCGAGCGGCTTCAGCGCTTCATGAAGCGCGGCGAGGCCGGGCGCCAGATAACCATCGTCATTACTGATCAGGATTCGCATGCGGCGATTGTAACCGAGGAACCCGGCGATTAAACACGCCGTGCGGTCGACCGTCAGGCCGACACGCGATGCACAGCGAGGCCCGGCATGAATAGCACGGTCGTGCGGGTTGATTTACACTCGATCGTTCAAACCGGTCAATCGATCAACAACGCGAAGGAAAACACGATGCGCGCAATTCGCTGCAACCAGTACGGTCCGCCGGAAAGCCTGACCGTCGAAACGCTGTCCGACCTCGAACCGAAGGCCGGCGAAGTGGTCATCGATGTCAGGGCGGCCAGCGTCAATTTCCCGGACGTGCTGATCATCGAGAACAAGTATCAGATGAAGCCGCCCCTGCCGTTCACGCCAGGCTCGGAAGTCGCGGGCGTCGTGCGTGCGGTGGGCGATGGCGTGCGCGATTTCAGGGTGGGCCAGCGCGTCGTCGCATTCACGGGCTCGGGCGCGTTCGCCGAACAGGCAGTGGCGCCCGCCTCCGCCTGCGTGCCGCTTCCCGACGACGCCGACTTCGCTGTCGCCGCAGCGTTCACGCTGGCGTATGGCACCTCGCATCACGCGGTCGTCGATCGCGCGCAACTGAAAGCCGGCGAGACGATGCTCGTGCTGGGTGCCGCTGGCGGCGTGGGCCTCGCCGCGGTCGAGATCGGCAAGGCGCTCGGCGCCCGTGTGATCGCGGCCGCATCGACCGACGAAAAACTCGCGACCTGCGTCGAACACGGCGCGGACGCGACGATCAATTACAGCCGCGAAGATCTGCGCGAGCGGATCAAGGCGCTCACCGACGGCAAGGGTCCCGATGTGGTCTACGACCCGGTTGGCGGCATCTATTCGGAACCGGCGTTTCGCAGTATCGGCTGGCGCGGCCGCTATCTGGTGGTCGGCTTCGCGAACGGCGAGATTCCGAAGCTGCCGCTGAATCTGACGCTGCTGAAAGGCGCGAGCATCGTCGGCGTGTTCTGGGGCGATTACGCGCGGCGCGAGCCACAGAATAATGTTGCCGGCTTCGAGGAGATGCTCGGCTGGATGAAGGCGGGCAAGCTGCGCCCGCACATCTCGGCGCGCTACGCGCTCGACGACACGCCACGCGCACTGCGCGACATGGCGGAACGGCGTGTGATCGGCAAGATCGTCATTACGCCCTGAAGCGCTTCGCTTTCCTCGCGGCGAGGAAACCTTTCAAAAAAGCAGCGCGCGATCCGCAACATCGCGCGCTTTTTCGTTTGCCGCCCTGCTTTCTCCCGGGCCTTTCTTTACAGCTTCTCGGTTTCGCCGCTCTTTGGCTGCCACTTCATCAGACGACGCTCCGCCACGCCGACGATGCCATCAAGAATCAGCGCGAACGCGGTCAACACGAGGATGCCCGCGAACACCGTATCGATATCGAACGTGCCTTCGGCCTGCAGGATCAGATAACCGACGCCGCGCGCCGAGCCCAGATATTCGCCGACCACCGAGCCGACGAACGCAAGCCCCACTGACGTGTGCAGGCTCGAAAACACCCAGCTCATCGCGCTTGGCAGATAGACGTTGCGCAACAGCTGCTTGCGGTTCGCGCCGAGCATGCGGGCGTTGGCGAGCACGACGGGGCTGACTTCCTTCACGCCCTGATAGACGTTGAAGAACACGACGAAGAACACGAGCGTCACGCCAAGCGCGACTTTCGACCAGATGCCGAGCCCGAACCACACGCCGAAAATCGGCGCGAGAATCACGCGCGGCATCGAGTTCGCGGCCTTGACGTAAGGATCGAACAGCGCGCTCGTCACCGGCGCGAGTGCGAGCCACAGGCCGACGCCAAGACCGAAGACCGTGCCGAACGCGAACGCGAGCACGGTTTCGATCAGCGTGATCCACAGATGCAGATAGATTTCCCCGCCGGAAAACCATTCCCAGATGCGCACGAGCACCTTCTGCGGTTCGCCGAAGAAGAACGCGGCCTTGTTCGGATCGTCGAAATAGAACGGCGGCAACAACGTCGGGCTGGTCAGCGCGTACCACAGCAGAAAGCTCAGCACGAGCAGCAGCCACTGCCAGATCACCAGATTGGCGCGATTCGGGAGCACACGCTTCCACATGTCTTCGTTACCTTGTTGGTCGTCGGTGGAAAACCGCGCTCAGGCGGCCGTCAGTTGTTGCTGGTAGCCCTTGAGCACCTCGTCACGCAACACGCTCCAGATCTGCGCGTGGAGTTCGACGAAACGCGGATGCGAGCGGATCTCGGCCACATCGCGCGGACGCGGCAGATCGATCGTGAATTCGCCGATCGGACGCGTGCCCGGCCCCGCCGACAGCACGACGACACGGTCCGACATCGCGATCGCTTCGTCCAGGTCGTGCGTGATGAAGAGCACGGCCTTGCGCTTCGCGGCCCACAGGTCGAGCAGCTCGTTTTCCATCAGCTGGCGCGTCTGGATATCGAGCGCGGAGAACGGCTCGTCCATCAGGATGATGTCGGGATCGAGAATCAGCGTCTGCGCCAGCGCGACGCGCTTGCGCATGCCACCCGATAACTGATGCGGATACCGGTCGCCGAAGCCGCCGAGGCCCACGCGCTTTAGCCATTCGTCAGCGCGCTTGCGGGCTTCGTCGCGCGGCACGTTGTGGAACGTGAGGCCGGCCATCACGTTGTCGAGCGCGGAGCGCCACGGCATCAATGCATCGGCCTGGAACATGTAGCCGGCGCGCCGGTTGATGCCCTTCAGCGGCTCGCCGAATACCGTCACGCCGCCCGAAGACGGTTCGAGCAGTCCCGCGCCGACGTTCAGCAACGTCGACTTGCCGCAGCCCGTCGGACCCACGACCGACACGAATTCGCCGGGCGCGATGTGCAGCGTCGTGTCCTTGACGGCCGTGTAGCGTTGCGTGCGGTCATCGCGCGACGCGAACGTGCAGGTGATGGTGTCGAGCGCCAGTGCAGGAACGGTCATCGTTCGATTCGCTTCTTCGGATGCGTTGGGGTTCGTTCGCGTGACGGGCCGTGATGAACCAGCGGCCCGTTACACACGAAACGGTACGAAAACAGCGTTCAGGCCTTGATGGTGGCGAGCGCTTTCTTGACGAAGTCGTTCGTCCACGTCTTCGACAGGTCGATCGGCTTGCCCTTGATCGTGTCGTCGAACGTCTGGAGCGTTTTCAGCGACGTCGCGGGACCGTCGGCCGGCATCAGGCCGTCCGGCGACATCGCTTCCTTCACGTGCTGCCACGCGTCGAGATAGAGCGCGCGGTCGCCGAGCAGATAGCCCTCCGGGACCGTGCTGATCAGCTCGCTGCCCGTGGCCGTCTGCAGCCATTTGAGCGCGCGCACCATCGCATTGGTCAGCGCCTGCGTCGTATTCGGATTCTTCGTGATGAAGCTTTGCGACGCGTACAGGCAGCCCGCCGGCATGTTGCCGCCGAACACCGTACGCGTGTCGGCGAGCGTGCGCGTATCCGACACCACACGGATGTCGCCCGACCGTTCGAGTTTTGTCATCACCGGATCGAGATTGGCGATCGCGTCGATCTGGCCGGATTGCAACGCCGAGATCGCGCCCGCGCCTGCGCCCACGCCGATGAACGAGACGTCCTTTGCGGTGAGTCCTGCTTTCGCGAGTACGAAGCTCGCCATGATCGACGTCGACGAACCCGGCGCCGTCACGCCGATTTTCTTGCCCTTCAGATCGGCGATGGTCTTGTAGTTCGGCATCGTCTTCTTCGACACGGCGAGCACGATCTGCGGCGCGCGCCCCTGCAGCACGAATTCGCGGAACATCTGGCTTCGCGCCTGCAGCAGCAGCGTGTGCTCGAACGCGCCGGATACGACATCCGCGCTGCCGCCGACCGCCGCCTTCAACGCCTGCGAGCCGCCCGCGAAATCGGAGATTTCGACCTCGAGCCCTTCGTTCTTGAAGAAATTGCGACGCTCGGCGATCGTGAGCGGCAGGTAGTAAAACAGGTTCTTGCCGCCGACGGCGATCGATACCTGCGTTGTCTCCAGCTTGCCCTGCCCGAAGGCGAGCGGCGTGCCAGCGAGCGCGGCGCCAGCGAGTGCGGCCGAGCCGCTCAGGAATGTTCTGCGTTGCATCCCGGTGTCTCCGTTCTGATTGTGTTTTTGTTGTACCCGGCCCCGTGTGCCGGGTTGCCGCGAGCCTCGCGGCGTCTCGCGATTCTGCCGCCGCACGCTTTCACGCGCGGACGTCATCTCAAACGATCCGCTCCGCATGCAGCCGGGCGATGTCGCCTGCATCATAACCTAGTGAATGGAGGACTTCATCGGTATGTTCACCCAGTTCCGGGCCGAGCCAGCGCGTTTCCCCTGGCGTATCCGAGAGCTTCGGCGTGACGCCCGGCAACGTGATCTCGACGTCGTCCTGCCATTTGAAGCGCTGGATCATCTGACGGGCGAGATACTGCGGATCGGCGAACATGTCGGCGACGCTGTAGATGCGGCCGACCGGCACATCAGCCGCGTTCAGCACGGCAAGCGCCTCGTCGATCGTGCGGGTGGCGAGCCACGTGGCGATCGCCGCGTCGATCTCGAGCGTGCGCGGCACACGGCCGTCGTTTTGCGCGAGGCCCGGATCGTTCGCGAGATCCTCGCGGTCGATCGCGATCATCAGGCGCTTGAAGATCGGATCGCTGTTGCCGCCGATCACGATGCTGCCGTCGAGGCACGGATACGTGTTCGACGGCACGATGCCCGGCAGCGACGCGCCGGTGCGCTCCCGCACCATGCCGTACACGCCGTATTCGGGCACGACGCTTTCCATCATGTTGAAAACGGCTTCGTACAGCGCGACATCGACGACCTGCCCTTTACCGCCGTTCACCTGCTTGTGATGCAACGCCATCAGCGCGCCGATCACGCCGTGCAACGCGGCGATCGAGTCGCCAATCGAAATGCCGATGCGCGGCGGCGGCAGGTCCGGATAACCGGTGATGTGACGCAGCCCGCCCATCGATTCGGCGATCGCGCCGAAACCCGGACGGTCGCGATACGGGCCCGTCTGGCCGTAACCGGAGAGCCGCACCATCACGAGACCGGGATTTTCCGCGGACAGCACGTCGTAACCGAGCCCGAGCTTTTCGAGCAGACCGGGACGGAAATTCTCGATGACGATATCGGCCTCCTTCGCCAGACGCCGGACGATTTCCTTGCCCTCTTCGGCTTTCAGATTGATCGTCACCGACTTCTTGTTGCGCGCCTGCACCGCCCACCACAGCGACGTGCCGCCCACTTCCGGATAGAGCTTGCGCCACTTGCGCAGCGGATCGCCGCCGTTCGGGTCTTCGATCTTGATGACGTCCGCGCCGAACTCGCCCATGAATCGCGCCGCGAACGGGCCTGCGATCAGCGTGCCGAGCTCGAGCACCTTGACGCCCGCGAGCGGGCCTTGGGTTGCGCTCATATGTCTCCTTCGTTTCTGGCTTAGGGCTGGGGGCTGCGGGAGGTAATCGCTTCCAGTATCCGTGCGGTGCAAGGAGACGCCGCGTTACATCGAACGCCGGTCCAGCATGGCGCGGGCGATGGTGCCGGCGTCCACGTATTCGAGTTCGCCGCCGACCGGCACGCCGCGCGCGAGACGCGTTACCGCAAGCCCGCGCGCCTTGAGCGTCTGGCCGAGGTAATGCGCGGTCGCTTCGCCTTCGTTGGTGAAATTGGTTGCGAGCACGACTTCCTTGACGACGCCATCCGAGGCACGCTTCACGAGGCGATCGAAATGGATCTCCTTCGGACCGATGCCGTCGAGCGGGCTGAGCCGCCCCATCAGCACGAAATAGAGGCCGCGGTAAGTCATCGTCTGCTCGAGCATGATCTGGTCGGCCGGTGTTTCGACGACGCACAGCAACGCCGGATCGCGCTCTTCATCGAGGCAGACGTCGCAGATCCGGGCTTCGGTGAACGTGTTGCACTTCTCGCAATGCTGGAGATGTTCGGTCGCGAACAGCAGCGAGCGACCGAGCTTTTCGGCACCGTCGCGATCATGCTGCATCAGGTGATACGCCATGCGTTGCGCGGATTTGGGCCCGACTCCGGGCAGCGCGCGCAGCGCTTCGACGAGCGCCGACAGGGCGGAAGGTTGTTTCATGCGAAATCGGCGTCGTCAAAAGGGCAAAACGAAAGTGCTGCGGGTCGTGCTTCAGGTCGTCCACTGGTGCGTCCCGTTACCTGACCCGCGATGCTGACGCGGCCGGATCAGAACGGCAGCTTGAATCCCGGCGGCAACGGCAGGCCCGACGTCATGCCGCCCATCTTTTCCTGCGCGGTGGCTTCGGCCTTGCGCACGGCGTCGTTGAACGCGGCGGCGACGAGATCCTCGAGCATGTCCTTGTCGTCGGCGAGCAGGCTCGGATCGATCGATACGCGGCGCACGTCGTTCTTGCAGGTCATCGTTACCTTGACGAGGCCCGCGCCCGACTGTCCTTCGACTTCGATCAGCGCGAGCTGCTCCTGCATCTTCTTCATGTTTTCCTGCATCTGCTGGGCCTGCTTCATCAGCCCGGCGAGTTGACCTTTCATCATGGCGTGCTCCTTCTTGATCGTTTGAGATTCAGGGGTCTGGCGACGGCGTTTAGTAAGAACCGCGCCTTTCGATGTGTGTTCAGCTCAATGCGCGGCGGCTGCGCCCTGCCCGGCATCCGGGGCGATTGGCCGGATCGAATCCGGCACGATGCTCGCGCCGAAATCGCGGATCAACGATTGCACGAACGGGTCCTGACGGATCTCACGTTCGGCGTCCTGCTGGCGCTGCGCACGTGCGGCGGCGTCAAGCGCGGCGGCCGTGCGACGCGCGGCGCCGACTTCGACCTGCACGTCGACCGTCGTGCCGAGGCGTTCGGCGAGCGCCGCCTTCAGCTTCGCGACCTGCGCGGCTTCCGCGTATTGCGGCACCGGGACGTTCAATCTGAGCAGCGTGCCGTCGAGCGACATGAGTTCGCTGTTGAACGCCAGCTGGTACGAAATGCCCTTCAGCGGCAAACCGGCGGCCAGCGCGGGCCAGTCGCCCTCGAAGCCGATGGCGTCGAGCGGAATGGCGGGGGGCAGCGGACGCGTGTCGACGACGGGCGCGGGTTCTCTTGCAGCAGGCGTGAGACGCACATCGTCGGGGCCGCTGTCGAAGACCGGCGTGTAATTGTCATCGGGTGGCGCGAAAAACGCATCGTCCGACAAGACCGGCATGTAGTCGTCCGGCGGCATGTCGTCCCACGGCGGGACGGACGAGCCACCCTGGCTACCGTTATTACGCGCTTGCGGCTGGGCAGCCCCGGCGTCCTGTGCCCGGCGCGGCGCGCCAGGCACTGGCACTGGCACTGGCACGTTGACGCGCGGCGCCAGCTTCGGCGTAGCGGATTTCGGCGCCGGCGCGGCGGCAACGGCCGACGGCGCCGCGCGGCCGCGGTCGGACGATACTTTCAGGCCCGCGCTGCGCAGCACGTCGAGCGCCGCGCTCGCGCCGCCGGCGCGGCGCGACGCGGCCGCGGGTTCCTGCTGCCGGGGCGCGGCCGATGTGATTTCGCGCGGCGTCACGCTGGAAGCGGGCGTGGGCGCGGCAGCAGCTGACTGTTCTGGCGCACGAGCGATGGATTCGCTGCCGGACGGCACGTGAGTGTCTTCGTCGGCCTGCGTGGCAGGATTCGCCGAAGCAGGGACCGCAACACCACTCTGCTCGTCTTCCCGCGCGGCTGGCGCCGGTGATGCGGCATCGGCAGGCGCTTCGCCTGCAAGCGGCTCAGACGCAAGGGCGACGCTTCTGGCGGCAGCTTCGGTCGCAGCCGGCACGGACTCCGGCGCATTCGCATTCGCGGAAACGGCCGCGTCAACCTTGTCCTGTGCGTCACCTGTCGCGGCACCCGCACCCACAACCGCGACGTCACCCGTCGCGGACCCTGCCGCAACCGACGCCGGTCGCGATCCGATATCCGACTGGGCACTCACCGGTTGAAGACTCGCTGGCACCGTTGCGTCCGCAGCCGGTCCCGTATCACTCGCCGCGACATCCTGCCGGGCGGCAGTCATGGACGCGACCGTTCGCGAGGTCGCCGCAGCACCGGTTCCAGCCGGTCGCGTAGCAGGCGCGACTCCACCGCCGCCGCCATTCGGCGCCAGTTCGAACGCGAGCATCCGCAGGAGCGTCATCGTGAAACCGGCATATTCGTCAGGCGCGAGACCGAGTTCGCTGCGCCCGACCGTCGCGATCTGATAGAAAAGCTGGACCTGCTCCGGGCTCAGCGTCCCGGCGAACCGGCGGATATCACCCGCTTCCGGCCATTCGTCCAGCACGGACGAAGGCGCGAATTGCGCCCAGCCGACCCGGTGCAGCAGACTCGCGAGATCCTGCAGCGCCGTCGAAAACGACAGGCTGCGCAGCGCCATTTCGTCGGCGACCGCCAGCACACCCGCGCCGTCGCCAGCGGCGAGCGCGTCAAGCAGGCGAATCAGATAACTCTGGTCGAGCGCGCCGAGCATGCCGCGCACGGCTTCCTCGGTGACCTGATTGGCCGAATAGGCGATCGCCTGATCGGCCAGTGAAAGCGCATCGCGCATCGAGCCGTCGGCCGCGCGCGCGAGCAGGCGCAGCGCCTGCGCCTCCGACGGGATTTTTTCCTCGCCGAGAATCCGTTCGAGATGCGAGACGATGTGCCCGGCGGGCATCTGCTTCAGATTGAACTGCAGGCAGCGCGACAGCACCGTCACGGGAATCTTTTGCGGATCGGTCGTCGCGAGGATGAACTTGACGTGCGAAGGCGGCTCTTCCAGCGTCTTCAACATCGCGTTGAAGGCGTGGTTCGTGAGCATGTGCACTTCGTCGATCATGTAGACCTTGAAGCGCGCGTCGACCGGCGCGTAGACCGCGCGCTCGAGCAGCGCCGCCATTTCGTCGACGCCGCGATTGCTCGCCGCATCCATCTCGACATAGTCGACGAAACGGCCTTCATCGATCTCGCGGCACGCGCGGCACACGCCGCACGGCGTCGCCGTTACGCCGGTTTCGCAGTTGAGCGCCTTGGCGAAAATACGCGACAGCGTCGTCTTGCCGACGCCCCGGGTTCCGGTAAACAGATAGGCGTGGTGCAGACGCCCGCCGTCGAGCGCGTGCGTGAGCGCGCGCACCACGTGCTCCTGTCCGACGAGCGACGCGAAATCCTTCGGCCGCCACTTGCGTGCGAGAACTTGATAGGTCATCCGGAAATTGTATCAGCAACGATGATGCGCAAAGACGAATCGGAACCACGCGACGACACGCTGCCGCTTCATTGTATTTTGCTAACGAAGCGATAGAGGAAAACAGGGGCGACAGCAGATAGCAACGCGAAGCGCGAAAGCAAAAACGCGGGAGCGGACAGAACCAGCAGGGAGGAAAAACGCGGACAGCAGAAAAAGAGGAAGGTGACGAGCCTGACCCTCGGCACTGGCGGAAAACGGCTGTGGCTGCTTCGTTCCCGACCTGACCAGGTTGACCATCCCTCCATGCGAGGAGGCCCGTCACGAAGCATTCTATCACCGGTCGTCGCATAACGCGACTCCTGAAGGCGACGAAACGCGCGACAGCCGGATCGACGCGCCGCGCAAAGCAGCCCTGCTGCCGCGCTTTCGTTGCTCTTGAGTTTACCGTGCACGTCACCAGATACGCGTCGAAGCAGCACACCTTGTCAACGCAGGGCAGATTTTACGAGCACCATCGATGCACATATTACGCTGCCGGCATCACTACTATCACCACCGGCAACGCATAGCGATTTAGGCTAAACTGGCGTACGAATGACCCGTAATGTCATGGTCCGCGGCGCGTCCATCGGGTAGTGCCGAAGGGTGTTCCGCCGGGCGATGAGTGCGGCGAGGCGAACAGAAGTTTTCCTGATTTGATGTATCGTGGCGAGCCATCAGGGCGACCGCGATCCGAAAGAGGTATTCATACAATGAGCGAACAAATCAAGCATATCAGCGACGCATCGTTCGAACAGGACGTCGTCAAATCCGACAAACCCGTGCTGCTCGACTTCTGGGCTGAATGGTGCGGACCGTGCAAGATGATCGCGCCGATCCTCGACGAGGTCGCGAAGGACTACGCGGATCGCCTGCAGATCGCCAAGATCAATGTCGACGAGCATCAATCCACGCCGGTCAAGTTCGGCGTACGCGGCATCCCCACGCTGATCCTCTTCAAGAACGGCGCGGTTGCCGCCCAGAAGGTCGGCGCGCTGTCAAAGTCGCAACTCACCGCGTTCCTCGACGGCAATCTTTAAGCCGGTCTTGTGATGCGCCCGGGGCGCGTTGTTGTCCGGTGACAACAACGCGCCCCGTGAACATGCTTTTCCGCTGCAGTGGCGGAATCCGGCATGTGCTATGCTAGAATCAATTAAACGTCGAAAAGACGTGTAAGTCCCTGAGCGGTTCCGCTCACTTCTCCTCCCAGATTCCATTTCGTCGCACCTTCTCCTCCCCGGCGGGTTCTCCGTATGCATTTATCCGAGCTTAAGACTCAGCACGTGTCCGAATTGATCGAGATGGCCAATGGCCTCGAGATCGAAAGTGCCAATCGCCTGCGCAAGCAGGAACTGATGTTCGCCATTCTTAAAAAGCGCGCCAAGGCAGGCGACACAATCTTCGGCGACGGCACGCTCGAAGTGCTGCCGGACGGTTTCGGCTTCCTCCGCTCGCCGGAAACGTCGTATCTCGCCAGCACGGACGATATCTATATCAGCCCGTCGCAGATCCGCCGCTTCAATCTGCACACCGGCGACACGATCGAAGGCGAAGTCCGCACGCCGAAAGACGGCGAGCGCTACTTCGCGCTGGTGAAGGTCGACAAGGTCAACGGCCAGCCGCCGGAAGCCTCGAAGCACAAGATCATGTTTGAAAACCTGACGCCGCTTCACCCGAACAAGGTGATGCTGCTCGAGCGCGAAATGCGCGGCGAGGAAAACGTCACGGGCCGCATCATCGACATGATCTCGCCGATCGGCAAGGGCCAGCGCGGCCTGCTCGTCGCCTCGCCGAAGTCGGGCAAGACCGTGATGCTGCAGCACATCGCACACGCGATCAAACAGAACCATCCGGATATCGTGCTGTTCGTGCTGCTGATCGACGAACGCCCGGAAGAAGTGACGGAAATGCAGCGTTCGGTGGCGGGCGAAGTGATCGCCTCCACGTTCGACGAACCGGCCGCGCGCCACGTGCAGGTCGCCGAAATGGTGATCGAAAAGGCCAAGCGCCTCGTCGAAATGAAGAACGACGTCGTGATTCTGCTCGACTCGATCACGCGTCTCGCGCGGGCGTACAACACGGTTGTGCCGGCCTCGGGCAAGGTGCTGACCGGCGGCGTCGATGCCAACGCGCTGCAACGTCCGAAGCGCTTCTTCGGCGCAGCCCGTAACATCGAGGAAGGTGGTTCGCTCACCATCATCGGCACGGCGCTGATCGAAACCGGCAGCCGCATGGACGACGTGATCTACGAAGAATTCAAGGGCACCGGCAACATGGAAGTGCACCTGGAGCGTCGCCTTGCTGAAAAACGTGTCTACCCTTCGATCAACCTGAACAAGTCGGGCACGCGTCGCGAAGAGCTGCTGATCAAGCCCGAAGTGCTGCAGAAGATCTGGGTGCTGCGCAAGTTCATCCACGACATGGACGAAGTCGAATCGATGGAATTCCTGCTCGACAAGATTCGCCAGACGAAGAGCAATTCCGAGTTCTTCGACATGATGCGCCGCGGCAGTTAAATCCAGCCGTCCTGCAGCAAGCTTCAGAAAAACCGTCCGCCTTCTCGCGGGCGGTTTTTTTTCGCCTGTACGCCGCACCGGATCACAACCTGTACGTGAACGTTCACGTTGAACTATAATGCGACGCAAACTTCGAATTTCCGCGCCGCCATGTCGAGTGAAGAAAGCCCCAATCTGCTGACCGTCCGCGATGCGGCGGAACGCCTGAACGTGACTCCGCGCACGCTCAAATACTACGAAGAGCGCGGGCTTGTCACGCCGACCCGCAGCGAAGGCCGCTATCGTCTCTACGACGAAAACGACCTCGAACGTTTCGCCCGCATCCTGCGTTTTCGAGCCTTGGGTTTCTCCCTGCAAGGCATCACCGAAATGCTCAAGCGCCCGCTCGAACCCGTCGAAGGCGGACGCAATCGCTACTCCACGCAATCCCTGCTGGAAATCCGCGACGCGCTCGCGCAACAGGTCGACGCGCTTGACGCGCGCATCGATTCGGCACGTCGCGAACTGAAGGAAGTGCAAAACCTCAAAGCCGAACTCAGCGACGATCTCGATTACGTGCAACGCCGGCTTGCCGGCGAAAGCGCCGATGTGCTTCTCGAGCAGCGCAACACCGCCCGCCTGAAAAAGAAAGCGCGGACACCGTCGAGTGCTGCAGCGAGGCTCAGCAAGAAAGCCCTTCCCGGAGACGATGCCGCATGAGCGCAGCCTCCTCGCGCGTACCGCTTTTCAGCGTCGCGAAGCTGCGTGGCGATTTCTTCCCGTGGGTGCTGGCGCTCGTCACCGGTCTCGACTATTTCGACAACGCGATCTTCTCGTTCTTCGCGAGCTATATCGCAGGCGGGATCAACGCTTCGCCGGATGAACTCGTGTGGTCGTCGAGTGCGTACGCGGTCGCGGCCGTGCTCGGCATCCTGCAGCAGCAATGGTGGGTCGAGCGTTTCGGCTACAGGCGCTACGTGGCCGGCTGCATGCTGCTGTTTTCGGCGGGAGCGGTCGCCGCGGCGTTGTGCGAAACATCGTTCGAACTGGCGTTCGCGCGCGGCTTCCAGGGTTACTTCATCGGCCCGATGATGGGCACCTGCCGCATCCTGATCCAGAGCAGCTTCACGCCGCAGCGGCGTGCCGGCGCGACGCGCGCCTTTCTTGTCCTGATCATGCTGGGCAGCGCGCTTGCACCACTCGCCGGCGGGCAGCTCGTCGCGCATTTCGACTGGCGCGCGCTCTTCATGTGCAGTGCGCCGGCAGGTATCCTGTTCGCAGGTTTTGCGCTACTTGCGTTGCCGGACTCGGGCAACCTCCTGCCGGAAGAACGCGGCGCGTCGCATTTCTGGCCGTACATCATCTTTGCCTTCGCTCAGGGCGCGCTGCAAATCGTCATGCAGCAGGTGCGCTACCAGCTCTTTAGCGCGTCGCCGGGTCTGATCATGCTGACGGTAGCGGGAATCGTCGGGCTCGTGTGGTTTGCGTACCAGCAGTGGCATCATCCCTCGCCCCTGATGCGGCTGAATGCACTGCGCGAAAAAACCTTCCAGGTCGGCCTCGTGCTGTACATGTTCTATTACTACGAGTCCACTGGCTTCAGTTACCTGGTGTCGCGTTTTCTCGAACAGGGGCTCGGCTATCCGGTCGAAAATGCGGGACGGCTGGTCGGTGTCACTTCGCTGATTTCATCGACGGCGCTCTTCGTCTACCTGCGCTATGCAAAGCTGCTGCCGCGCAAGAAGTGGATCATCGTGCCGGGTTTCGCCATTGCGGCGCTGGCCGCGGCGTGGATGGCACATATGCCGCCCGACGTCGATCAGCGCGCGCTGATCGGTCCGCTGCTGCTGCGCGGCCTGCTGCTGCTTTTCATCGTTCTGCCGGTGGCCAATCTGACGTTCAGCATCTTCGCGATCGAAGAGTTCACGCACGGCTACCGGCTGAAGAACGTCGTCCGGCAACTGACGATTTCATTTGCCACGGCATCGGTCATCATCGTCGAACAGCATCGGCGGGCATTGCATCAGTCGCGGCTCGCCGAATTCGCGAATCCGTACAATCCAGTGTTCCAGAGCACGATCGCGACATTGACGAACGGTTTCGCCGCCGCGGGACGTTCAATCAGCGAAGCGCATGCCCTAGCGGTAGTCCAGGTGAGCCGGACGGTGACGCAGCAGGCAAGTTTCCTTGCGTCGCTGGACGGCTTCTATTTTCTGATCGGCGTGGCCGTCTGCGGCGGGATCTTTGCCGCGTGGCAAAAACAGATCGACTGACCCATGCTCTCGAAACTCACGCACTGGTTCGACTCCCGCCGCCGCGACCGCGCGCTGCGCACGCACGCGATCCCCGACGCGCTATGGGAATCCACGCTCGCGGGCCTGCCCTTTCTGGCGCATCTCGATGCCGCCGACCTTGTTCGCCTGCGCGAACTGACAAGCCTTTTCATCGCGCGGAAATCGTTTTCGACCGCGCACGAACTCGAACTGACGGACGCAATGACCGTCGCCATCGCGACGCAGGCGTCGCTGCCGGTGCTGAACCTGAGCCTCGATCTTTATCGAGGCTGGGTCGGCGTGATCGTCTACCCCGGCGAGTTCGTGATCCGCAAAACGGTGGAAGACGAAGACGGCGTGGTCCATGAGATCGAGCAGGACGCAAGCGGCGAGGCGTGGGAAGGCGGCCCGGTCGTGCTGTCGTGGGAAGACGCCCAGATGACCGACGGCAAGGATGCCTACAACGTCGTCATTCACGAATTCGCCCACAAGATCGACATGCTGACCGGCGAAGCCGACGGCCACCCGCCGCTCTTTCGCCGCTGGCACGCACCGCTCGACGCGACCGCATGGGCCGACGTGTTCGACGCAGCCTACGACCAGTTCTGCGTAAAGGTTGACGCCGTGCCCGAGCGGCGCTGGGCGCGCTTCGAGCGCGATTCGCTGATCGACCCGTACGCGGCCGATCATCCGTCGGAGTTTTTTGCCGTGTGCAGTGAGGCGCTGTTCGTGCAGCCGCAGGCGTTCGAAGCCGGATATCCCGAGCTTTATCGCCTTCTGGCCCGCTTTTACCGTCAGGATCCGGCTCGCGTGGGCGCGTTATTGCCGGAAGCCAGCCCTGCTCCCGCAAAATAGCCCGGGAAATTCGTCAAGCGACTGATTTTCTGGCATAATTGCCGTTTTTCGACCTTAGGCAAGTGGCTCGCCGAAGTCCGCTGCGTCGGTTCGCAACGGCACGCGGGTTGGCTACCGCCAGACTAAAGGAAAGACCATGAAAGAAGGCATTCACCCCGATTACCGCGAAGTCCTGTTCGTCGATATGTCGATCGACTTCAAGTTTGTGACCCGCTCGACCATCCAGACGCGCGAAACGGCCGAATTCGAAGGCAAGACGTACCCGCTCGCCAAGATCGAAGTGTCGTCGGAATCGCACCCGTTCTACACCGGTCAGCAAAAGATCATGGACACGGCCGGCCGCGTCGAGAAGTTCAACAAGAAGTTCGGCGCGCGTGCCACGGGCAAGGCGACTACGTAATACCTGTTCGATCCCGGCGGTGTTTCACGAGCCGGTCGATGCAAAAAAGGGCAGCATTCGCTGCCCTTTTTTTGTCTCCGTATTTTACGCAGCAACCGGGCAACGCCCCGTCGCCGGCTGACTTGCCGTCGTGGCCGTTGCCAACTGTTGCAATCTCGCTGTTGCCGCCTGCCATCCACCGTGACGCGCGCCATGCCGCCCGTCTACAATGCCGGATGCTCAGGGCCGGCCACGCCCGGACACACCGTCTACCGTTTGCCAGCCCGTTTATCCGATACCGCCCAACTGCATGAGATCCGTCGTCCGTCTGACTGCCTCCGCCACCAGTGCGCTACCGCGCTGGCTGCTGCTTACCATCTGTATCGTCTACGCGTCGTTCGGGCTCTTCGGCCGCGATCCGTGGAAGAACGAAGATGCCGCCGGCTTCGGCGTCATGTGGACGATGGCGAAAGGCACCGCGCACGACTGGATGCTGCCGAACATCGTCGGCAAATACATCACATCGGATGGTCCGCTGGGTTACTGGCTTGGCGCCGTCGCGATCCGTGTGCTGTCGCCGTGGGTCGATGCAAGCAATGCGTCGCGCGTGTTCACCGGCTTGCTGTTCTGCGCGGCCTGCGCGTTCGTCTGGTACGCCGCGTATCTGCTCGGCCGCCGGCCCGAAGTGCAGCCGTTCAAGTACGCGTTCGGCGGCGAGCCCGAGCCGCGCGACTACGGCCGCACACTCGCCGACGGCGCACTGCTGATTCTGCTGGCCTGCTTCGGTCTCGCCGAGCGCGGCCACGAAACCACGCCGCAACTCGCGCAGTTCGTCTGCATCGCAATGCTCGTGTACGGGCTCGTACGGATGATCGACAAGCCGGTGCAAGGCTCGCTGCTTTGGGGTCTGGCGCTCGGGCTCGTCGCGTTGACGGCCAATCCCGTGCTGGTGAGCGCACTGCTGGTCGGCACGCTGGTGATGACGCTCATCGTGCGCGAGGCGCAATTGCGCTGGCTGTTGCTGGCGGGTCTGCCGGTCGCGCTGGTCGTGTCGATCGCGTGGCCGGTGGCCGCCCTGATCACATTTCCCGACGATGCCGTCTGGTTCCTTCACCAGTGGGTGCATGTCAGCATCAACACGTTCGGGGGGCCGCCCGGGTCGGTGCTGCGTTATGCGCTGAAAAACCTGCCGCTCTTCACATGGCCTGCGTGGCCGCTCGCCATCTGGGCATGGTTCAGCTGGTCGGGATTGCGTCGCGCGCCGCACATTGCAATTCCGATGTCGGTCATCGCGCCGCTGCTGATTCTCGTCGTGCTGCAAAGCATGTCGACGAACCGTTTCTACATGCTGCTGCTGCCCGCGCTCGCGGTGCTCGCCACGTTCGCGCTGCCCACGCTCAAGCGCGGCGCGATCAACGCGATCGACTGGTTCGCGGTGCTCAGCTTCACGATTCTCGGCAGTTTTGTGTGGCTCGTGTGGCTGGCCGGCATGACAGGTTTTCCGCATCCGCTCGCGCGCAATCTCGCGCGTCTCGCACCCGGCTTCACGCCGCAGTTCAAGATCCTGTCGTTCGTGTGCGCCGTGGCCGTCACAGTCTGCTGGTTCGCGCTCGTGCAATGGCGTATTGCCCGGCATCCGAAGGTGCTCTGGCGCAGCGTGGTGCTCTCTAGCGCCGGCACGACGCTCATGTGGGTGCTGCTGATGACGCTCTGGCTGCCGGTGGTGAACTACAGCCGGACGTACAAGGACGTCGCGCAGCAGATCGCAAGCCATCTGCCGGATGACTACACGTGCATCTCGCCGGTCCGTCTCGGCGATGCACAGATCGCCACCTTCGCCTATTTCGGCAACATGCATTTTTCGTTCGACGAAGACTGCGACGTGATCCTGCGCCAGGACACGCAGGATTTCGGCGAACCCAGTTCGATGTCGAACTTCGTCTGGAAGCTGGTCTGGGAAGGCCGCCGCGTTGCCGACCGCGACGAACGGTTCCGTCTGTACGTTCGCATCGACCGCCCGAAACCGCCGGTCAAACGTCGCGGCCCGCGTCAGAAACCGGGTTGACCATGTTCGCCGACGTGCGGAAAATCGCCGCGCTCGCGTGGCCTGTACTGATCGGACAACTCGCGATCATCGCATTCGGCGTGATCGATACGGCAATGGTCGGGCGCTATTCCGCGATCGATCTCGCGGCACTCGGGCTCGGCTCGTCGATCTATATCTCAGTGTACATCGGCCTTACCGGCATTCTCACCGCGCTGCAGCCGATCACCGGACAGCTCTACGGCGCGCGGCGCTACAGCGAGATCGGCGAGGAAGTGCGTCAGGCGCTGTGGCTCGCGCTGGTTCTGATGGCGCTGGGCTTTTTGATTCTGTATTTTCCCGGACCGCTGCTGCGTATCGCACATGCGCCCGAAGCGCTGCGTGAGCGTACCGTCGCGTACCTGCAGATTCTCTCATTCGGGTTGCCCGCGAGCCTCGCGTTTCGTGTGTACAGTTCGCTGACCAATGCAGTGGGGCAGCCGCGACTCGTCATGATCCTGCAAGTCGGCGCGCTGCTGCTCAAGATTCCGCTCAACCTGTGGTTCATCTTCGGCGGTGCAGGCGTGCCCGCGCTCGGCGGCCCCGGCTGCGCGCTCGCGAGTACCGCCATCAACTGGACGCTCGCGATCGTCGGCATGACGCTGCTGGTGCGCCTGGACATCTTCCGCCCGTTCGCCACCTTCTCGCGCTTCTGCTGGCCTGTATGGAAGCGTCAGACCGCGCTGCTGAAGCTCGGCATTCCGATGGGACTGTCGTACCTGATCGAGGTCACGTCCTATACGTTCATGGCGCTCTTCATCGCGCGCTTCGGGACCACGACGCTCGCCGGTCACCAGATCGCGGGCAATCTCGGCGCGGTGCTGTACATGACACCGCTGTCCATCGGCATCGCCTCCTCGACGCTCGTCGCGCAGGCACTCGGCGCGCAACGTCCCGCCGACGCCCACACGCTCGCGCGACACGGCATCCTGATGGCGTGCGCGATCGCGTGCTGCTACGGCATGATCGTGCTCGCACTGCGGCCTTTCATCATCGTGGGCTATACGTCGAATGCACAGGTCGCGGCGGCCGCGATGCCGCTCGTGCTGATCGTGATCGTCTACCACCTCTTCGACGCGCTCCAGATCACCACCGCGTTCGTGCTGCGCGCGTATCGCGTCGCCGTTGTGCCGACCGTGATCTATGCCGTCGCGTTGTGGGGCGTCGGCCTTGGCGGCGGCTATCTGCTCGGCTTCAACGTCAGCGGACGGGTTCCCGAATGGTTCACCGGTGCGCGCGGTTTCTGGGTCGCCAATGCGGCGAGCCTCGCTATCGCCGGCATCGGCCTCATGCTCTACTGGCGCACGGTCAGCGCGCGCCATCTGCGTGCCGGCGCACGTTCCCCGCACGTCGACCCCGCCGTATAGCCGTATTGCGCCTGGCTTCGGAGTGACGCAAAACGCATCAACTCGATAACGCGCGGATCTGCCGTGCCGGTCTTCCTTCCCGCTCGCGCACCTTATCCACGGTGTTAGTTGTCAAAAAATGCCCGTATTGATTTACTTGTCACGAATCGATGGGTATAAATCGGGCACTTTTCATAAAAAGGGCGCGCAATGTATCCTATGCTTGAAGGCAGCGCCTGCTGACTGGATGCGTCGTCCGTTCCCGGCTTTTTTTTTGCCCTCAATGGAGTGCCTGCCATGCTGAAGAAGCTGTTAATGCTCTGCGTCGCGCTTGTCCTGTCTTTGTCCGCTGGTTTCGCGGCGGCCGTCGAAGTCAATTCGGCCGATCAGGCCGCGCTTGAATCGGTGAAGGGCATCGGCCCGGCCCATGCGAAAGCGATCATCGACGAGCGGACCAAAAACGGCCCGTTCAAGGACGCCGACGATCTCGCGACACGCGTCAAGGGAATCGGCACCAAGTCGGTAGTCAATCTTGAAGCAGCCGGTTTGACGATCAACGGTTCGACGGCGCCGCCGAGTGGTGCGAAAGCCACCGCGCCAGCAGCAGCGAAACCAGTGAGCAAGCCCGCTACACCTGCCGCCACGATGACGATGGCACCCGCCAGCACACCGGCGGCAGCGTCGACGAAGAAGTCGAAAAAGAGCAAGACGGCCGCGGCGGCTTCGGCGCCAGCGACAACCGTAGCGGCATCCGCCAGTGCGCCGGCGAGCGCATCGGACACGAAAGCATCGAAGAAAAAGTCGAAGAAGGCCAAGGCCGCATCGGCAGCATCGGGCGCCTGAGGCTCGACATCTGAGGATCGCGCTGGCGACCTGGTCCGTGCGATCCGCGTAATCCCCGCCGCGCCCCCGCGCGGCGCATTTCACCCGCTGGCGCATGTGTGTCGTGCCGGCATTCCAGAGAGACAGTCATGAGCCTACTCGACAGCATCGGTTCCCTGCTTGGTAAATCGCCTGAAGGCGGCGGCGGACAGCAGGCGTTGATCGCCACCGCACTCGAATTCGTGAACAACCAGCCGGGCGGCCTGAACGGCCTGATCCAGCAATTCAAGGACAAAGGCGCCGGCGACATCATCAGTTCGTGGGTCAGCAACGGCGAGAATCAGGCAATCTCGCCGGACACGCTGCACAGCGTGCTCGGTTCGGACACTGTCACGAATCTCGCATCGAAAGCCGGTGTGGCGCCCGATCAGGTCAGCGGTCTGCTCTCGCAGATCCTGCCGCACGTGGTGAACGCGGCAACGCCCGAAGGCGAAGTGCCGGCCGAAGGCAAGCTCAACGCCACGACGGTTCTCGGCGCACTCGGCGGTATCGCCTCGCTCCTCGGCAAGGGCGACAAGACCGCTTGATATCCGCGCGGTCGTCACGGTCGAAAAAAAGGCAGCGAGAAATCGCTGCCTTTTTCACTGCTTTTACCGCCGCGTCGTGTTCGTGTACCAGAACGGCATACCCGAACAAACATCGTAATCGCGAGCGACGCAACACGCCGCCGCCCGCGCACTACGCTTAATGCACGACACGCTCGAAAACGAGTGCGCCGTTGTCCACTTCGACCGGTATCACATCCTTCGGGCCGAACCTGCCAGCCAGAATCAGCTTCGCGACCGGATTTTCGATCTCCTGCTGGATCGCGCGCTTGAGCGGACGGGCGCCAAAGAGCGGATCGTAACCAACCTTGCCGATGTGCTCCAGCGCGCCATCCGACACGACGAGCTGCATGTCGAGCTTCGCGAGCCGTTCCTGCAGACGCTGCAACTGGATCCGCGCAATCGACTGGATGTTCGTGCGATCGAGTGCGTGGAACACGACGACATCGTCGATCCGGTTCAGGAACTCGGGCCGGAAGTGCAGCTTCACCTCTTCCCAGACCGCATCCTTCACCGCATCCTGCGGCTCGCCGACCATCGACTGGATCACCTGCGACCCAAGGTTCGACGTCATCACGATCACCGTATTCTTGAAGTCGACGGTGCGTCCCTGGCCATCGGTCATGCGACCGTCGTCCAGTACCTGCAGCAGCACGTTGAACACGTCCGGATGCGCCTTCTCGACTTCGTCGAGCAGGATCACGCTGTACGGCTTGCGGCGCACGGCCTCGGTCAGATAGCCGCCTTCTTCGTATCCGACATAGCCCGGCGGCGCACCGATCAGCCGCGCGACGCTGTGCTTCTCCATGAATTCGCTCATGTCGATACGGATCAGATGATCTTCCGAATCGAACAGGAACGAAGCGAGCGCCTTGCACAGTTCCGTCTTGCCGACACCCGTCGGCCCGAGGAACAGGAACGAACCATACGGCCGGTTCGGATCGGCGAGACCCGCACGCGAGCGGCGGATCGCATCGGCCACCGAGCCGATCGCCTCATCCTGACCGACGACGCGCTCATGCAGCTTCTCTTCGATCTGCAGCAGTTTTTCGCGCTCGCCCTGCATCATCCGCGACACCGGAATGCCGGTTGAACGCGACACGACTTCCGCGATTTCCTCCGCGCCGACCTGGGTGCGCAACAGACGCCGACGCGTGGGATTGTTCTGTTCCTGCGCCTCGGCCTGCGTGACCTGCTTCAACTGGGCCTCGAGCTGCGGCAACGTGCCGTACTGCAGTTCGGCGACTTTCTCGAGCTTGCCCTGACGTTGCAGACGCACGATTTCCGCACGCGTTTTCTCGATCTCTTCCTTGAATTGCGCGCTGCCCTGCACCGCCGCTTTTTCAGCCGTCCAGATCTCTTCGAGGTCCGAATATTCGCGGTCGAGCCGCTCGATTTCTTCCTCGATCAATTGCAGGCGCTTCTGCGACGCTTCGTCCTTTTCCTTCTTGACGGCTTCGCGCTCGATCTTCAACTGGATCAACCGACGGTCGAGCCGGTCCATCTCTTCCGGCTTCGAATCGATTTCCATCTTGATCTTCGACGCAGCTTCGTCGATCAGGTCGATGGCCTTGTCCGGCAGAAAACGATCCGTGATATAGCGATGCGACAGTTCCGCGGCCGCGACGATCGCCGGGTCGGTGATGTCGACGCCGTGGTGCAGCTCGTACTTTTCCTGCAGGCCGCGCAGGATCGCGATGGTCGCCTCGACCGACGGCTCGTCCACCAGCACCTTCTGGAACCGGCGTTCGAGCGCCGCGTCCTTTTCGATGTACTTGCGGTATTCGTCGAGCGTGGTCGCGCCGACGCAATGCAGCTCACCGCGCGAGAGCGCCGGCTTCAGCATGTTGCCCGCGTCCATCGCGCCTTCGGCCTTGCCCGCGCCGACCATCGTATGGATTTCGTCGATGAAAACGATGGTTTGACCTTCGTCTTTCGCGATGTCGTTGAGCACGGCTTTCAGGCGCTCTTCGAACTCGCCGCGATACTTCGCGCCCGCGAGCAGCGCCGCCATGTCGAGCGACAGCACGCGCTTGCCCTTCAGCGTTTCCGGCACTTCGCCGTTGACGATGCGCTGCGCGAGGCCCTCGACAATCGCCGTCTTGCCCACGCCCGGCTCGCCGATGAGCACCGGATTGTTCTTCGTACGACGTTGCAGGATCTGGATCGAGCGACGAATTTCGTCGTCACGGCCGATCACCGGATCGAGCTTGCCGGCGCGGGCACGCTCGGTCAGATCGACCGTGTATTTCTTCAGCGCTTCGCGCTGGCTCTCGGCGTCCTGGTTGTGCACCTGCGAGCCGCCACGCACCGCGACGATCGCCGTTTCCAGCGACTTGCGCGACAGGCCGTGCTGGCGCGCGAGCCGACCTGCCTCGCCCTTGTCGTCGGCGATGGCGAGCAGGAACATCTCGCTCGCGATGAAGGTGTCGTTGAGCTTTTGCGCTTCCTTGTCGGCCTGGTTGAGGAGGCCAGTGAGTTCGCGGCCGATCTGCACGTTGCCGTCGGTGCCCTGCACCTGCGGCAGGCGCGTGATCGCGTCGTTCAGCGCGGTTTGCAGCGGCTGCACGTGCACGCCTGCACGCGAGAGCAACGAGCGGGCCGAACCATCCTGCTGCGCGACGAGCGCGGCAAGCACGTGGACCGGTTCTATGTATTGATTGTCGTGACCGACAGCCAGGCTTTGCGCATCCGCCAATGCTTCCTGGAATTTGGTGGTGAGTTTGTCGATTCTCATCAAGAGACCTCCAATTTCGAATATCACCAAAATGAGGCGTTTTGTGCGGGTTTCAAGCGCCTGATCGCATTCGACTGGCGTTTTTTTGCAAATTCGCCAACAAACTGCCGACACCCGTTTCAGCGTCGGGCGGACGATGCAGAACGAACCCACGCGACCGGAACAATCTGCCCGATCCGGAGCAACGCGGCAAGTGGTTCGGCCGGTTGGGCGCAAGCTCGTGGATCGTGTGCCAACCACGTCGGTGCAAGGGTTGCCGATCCTGTATGCTCGCAATAAGATGTAGTCTGGATGCAACTATTTCGCCTGCCTGCCCGCGCTGCTTCGCGTTGTGCGATGAGCCTGGCTTGCGATCCGGTGCCGCCGGGTTGTCCCTTGTTGTCGTCTGGTTGCGGCTTCAGGCGACAGTGCGATGAAGCTGCCCTGTTTTGCTTTACAGCGTGCCCGCGCCCTGCGCGCTGACTTTTTCACCGTGGTTACCCAATGAATCCGACTTTTCCGCCCCGGCCGGCCGTCGCGCGCCAGCCCGAACCGACCGAAGAAAATATCCACGCGCTCGTCTACGCGTTCTACGACCGTGTCCAGGCCGACCCGATGCTGGGCCCCATCTTCGAGCAGAAGCTCGCGGGACGCTGGGACGAACATTTACCGAAGATGTGCACGTTCTGGTCGAGCATCGTGCTTGGCCAGAAGGGATATCGCGGTAACGTGCAGCAGGCGCACCAGCCACTGCCGGGGATCGAGCCGCAGCATTTCAGCCGCTGGCTATACCTGTTCCTGGATACCGTGGAATCGCGCTACGAGCCCGCGGCTGCCGTGCGTTTCATGGAGCCCGCACTGCGTATCGCGCAGAGCCTGCAACTGTCGAAATTTGGCTGGGATTACACGATTCCCGAGGAACAGAAGGCGTTGCTGGAGCGACTTGCGCCGCGCCGGCACAGGGACGATGACGCACCCGATACGACGCCCCCACGCGGCGAGTCATTTCCGGCGAAGATCATCGGCCGTTCGGCGGAGGATTGAGTGCAAGATCGGGCCGCCTGGTGCGTTCGGCACCATCGGGCCTGCGCTCGAAGGGCTGCGGACGCGTCTCCGCGATTCGGGCTGGCGCACGCGACCGGCTACTTCGCGTTACCCGAATCCAGACCCCACCGCGCCAGCGCGGCGTCGTCCGTGACGCGCGCATCGACCCAGCGCTCGCCTTGCCCGGTTTTTTCCTTCTTCCAGAACGGCGCCTGCGTCTTCAGGTAGTCCATCACGAACTCGCACGAAGCGAACGCTTCGCCGCGATGTGCGGCGGTGGTCGCGACCAGCACGATCTGGTCGAGCGGATAGAGCTTGCCGACCCGATGCACGATCAGGACCTCGATACCCGGCCAGCGTTCGCGCGCCGTCGCGACAATCGCTTCCAGCGCCTTTTCCGTCATGCCCGGATAGTGTTCGAGCTCCATCGTCTCGACGGCGCTCCCGTCGTTCAGATCGCGAACGGTGCCGACGAAACACGCCACCGCGCCGACCTTCGGGTTCAGGGCGCGCAACGCGGCGACCTCGGTTGTCAGGTCAAAATCTTCGGTCTGGACGCGAACGGTCATCGGGAACTCCTCAGCCGCCCGTGACCGGCGGAAAAAACGCGACTTCACAGCCTTCGGTGACGCGTGTGCCGGCGTCGGTCATGACGTGATTACAGGCCATCCGCAACGCGCGGCCTTCGGCGAGCGCCTCGGCCCATGCACCGCCCCGCACGCGCAACCAGGCGCGCACGTCGCCGAGCGTCGCGATACCGTCGGGAACGACCACGGATTCGTCCGCGATCCCGACCGCCTCACGCACACTCGCAAAATATTTCAGCTGGATCTTCATGTTCGGTCCCGGGCGCGGCTGGCGACAGCGTCAGCCCAGCAATTCGGAAAAGGGAATGAACCGCACGGTCTCGCCTGTCGTAATGGCGTGATTCGGCGGATTGTCGATCAGCCCGTCGCCCCACACTGTCGACGTCAGCACTGCTGAACTCTGGTTCGGAAACAGGTCGAGGCCGCCCGCCGGGTTGATGCGCGCGCGCAGGAATTCATTGCGACGGTCCGCCTTCGACTGCGAAAAATCGGCGCGCAGCGACAACGCGCGCGGCGACACGGTGCGCACGCCGGCAAGCCTCAGGATGAATGGTCTGACGAACAGCAAAAACGTGACGAAGGTCGAAACAGGATTACCCGGCAGGCCGATGAAATACGTTTCGTTCGACACCGATGCGACGGTATCGACACCGGTGCTGCCAGCGCGCCGCACCGCGCCGAACGCGAGCGGCTTGCCGGGCTTCATCGCGATCTGCCACATCGACAGATGCCCTTCTGCCTCGACCGCGGGCTTCACGTGGTCTTCCTCGCCAACGGATACGCCGCCGCAGGTCAGGATCAGATCGTGCGCCTGCGACGCCTCGCGCAGCGTGGCACGGGTCGCGTCGAGCCTGTCGGGCACGATGCCGTAGTCCGTCACGTCGCAGCCGAGGTTTTCCAGCAGACCGCGCAACGTAAAGCGATTCGAGTTGTAGATCGCGCCTGGCTTGAGCGGCTCACCAGGCATCGTCAGTTCGTCGCCCGTGAAGAAGACCGCGACTTTCACGCGCCGCGTCACCGTCAGCGACGCGCTCCCGACCGACGCGGCCAGACCGAGCGCCTGCGGCGTCAGGCGCGTGCCGGCGGGCAGGATCACCGAGCCGCTGCGAATATCCGCGCCCTGCTGCGTAATCCACTCGCCGGCTTTCGGCGTATGCAGGATCGAGACCTCACTGCCGTCGGCTTCGGCCTGCTCCTGCATGACGATGGCATCCGCGCCCGGCGGCACCGTGGCACCCGTGAAAATGCGCGCCGCCGTGCCAGCCGCGAGCGGCTGCGGAGCGTGACCGGCCGGGATGCGCTGCGACACCGGCAGCCGGCGGTCGCCCTGCAACAGATCGGCCACGCGCACCGCGTAGCCATCCATCGAACTGGTGTTCATGGGCGGCACGTCGAGCGACGAAACGACATCGACGGCGAGCACGCGGTTCAATGCGCGAGGCGTGAGCAACGTTTCGGCACCCTCGACCGCGCGAGCCGCGCCGAGCAGCGTGACGAGCGCTTCGGCAGTCGAAAGCATCGGCGCACGGGGCGCTGGATAAGTGGGCGTGGACATCGATTGGGCGAATGCGCGGGACCGAAAAGGACATTGTAGCGGGCGACGGCCTTCGACGGGTGCGCGCGCCGGCATGCTGGTCATCCGGCCAGGGCCACGGACGGCAGAACGGCCATGATGGGCCTCACATCGCGAGGCCTGTCATGGCCGCTCCTGGTCTTCAAGCCGCACTAACGTGCGCTTGCCTGATTAGTCGACCGTATGCGCCGCGACGAAGTCCTTCACCCGCGTAGCGTCCGCCGGCAGCACCTCGAATCGCTGCGGCAGCGCTTCAATACCCGAAAACGCGGCAGGCCGCTCCGGTTCGCGCTGCAGCGCTTCGCGGATCGTTTCGCCGAACTTGACCGGTTGCGCCGTCTCCAGCACGATCATCGGGATACCCGGTTGCAGATGCTCGCGCGCGACCTTCAGACCGTCGGCGGTATGCGTGTCGATCATCGTGTCGTAACGCTCGAACACGTCACGAATCGCATCGACGCGGTCAGCGTGGCTGCTGCGTCCCGACACGAAACCGAACTCCGCGACGCGCGCGAAATCGCCGCTCGCGGCCAGATCGAAACCGCCCTTTTCCTCGACGTCGTGGAACAGTTGCAGCACGCGCTTCGGGTCGCGGCCCAGCAGGTCGAACACGAAACGTTCGAAGTTCGAAGCCTTCGAGATATCCATACTCGGGCTGCTCGTGTGATACGTCTCGGCGGCCTTGCGCACGCGATAGATGCCGGTGCGAAAGAATTCGTCGAGCACGTCGTTCTCGTTCGTCGCGACCACGAGCTTTTCGACCGGCAGACCCATCATCCGCGCGATGTGGCCGGCGCAGACATTGCCGAAATTGCCCGACGGCACCGTGAATGAAACGCGCTCGTCGTTCGATTTCGTCGCGGCGAAATAGCCCTTGAAGTAGTACACGACCTGCGCCACGACACGCGCCCAGTTGATCGAATTGACCGTGCCGATCCGGTGCCGCGCCTTGAACGCGTGATCGTTCGAGACAGCTTTCACGATGTCCTGGCAGTCGTCGAACACGCCAGCCACCGCCAGGTTGAAGATGTTCGGATCCTGCAGGCTGTACATCTGCGCCGTCTGGAACGCGCTCATCTTTTTATGCGGCGACAGCATGAAAACGCGCACGCCCTTCTTGCCGCGCATCGCGTATTCGGCCGCGCTGCCGGTATCGCCCGAGGTCGCGCCGAGAATGTTCAGCGTCTCGCCGTGCTTTGCCAGCGCGTATTCGAACAGGTTGCCGATCAGCTGCATCGCCATGTCCTTGAACGCGAGCGTCGGACCGTTCGACAGTTCCAGCAGCGACAGTGGCGCGCCGCTTTCGATGCCCAGCGTTTTCAGCGGCGTGATCTGCGCGGCGCTTTCGTCATCGCGCACGTTGCAGTAGGTTTCGGCGGTGTACGTGCGGCGCGTGAGCGCGCGCAGGTCTTCGGCAGGAATGTCGTCGCTGAATTTCGACAGGATCTCGAACGCGAGATCCGCATACGGCAGCGTGCGCCAGCGGGACAGTTCGTCGGCCGACACGCGCGGATATTCCGCGGGCAGGTACAGGCCGCCGTCTTTCGCAAGACCGCCGAGCAGGATGTCGGAGAAAGTGTGGCGCTCGCTGGCACCGGCGCCGCGTGTGGAGATGTAGTTCATGTGTCTGCCTAGTTCAGCGCTTCCATGCGCAGCTTCGTCACCTGCGATACGACGGTCTTCAGCGCTTCGATCGTTTTGATCGCCGCGTTCACGTTCTTTTCGACCGTTTCGTGCGTGATCAGGATGATGTCGGTTTCGCCCTTGCCGTTTGCGTCCACGTGCTCGGATTCCTTCTGCAGCAGTGCGTCGATCGAGATTCCCCGGTCGGCCAGAATGCGCGTGATGTCGGCCAGCACGCCGGTCACGTCGGCGACCCGCAGACGCAGGTAGTAGCCGCTCGTCACCTCGTCGATCGGCAGGATCGGCGTGCTGGACAGGCTGTCCGGCTGGAACGCGAGATGCGGCACGCGATGCTCCGGGTCGGCCGTATGCAGGCGCGTCACGTCGACAAGATCGGCGATCACGGCGGAAGCCGTCGGCTCCGCGCCCGCGCCCTTGCCGTAGTACAGCGTCGAGCCCACTGCGTCGCCATGCACGACGACCGCGTTCATCGCGCCTTCCACGTTTGCGAGCAGACGTTTTTCAGGAATCAGCGTGGGATGCACGCGCAACTCGATGCCGTTTTCCGCGCGGCGCGCGATGCCAAGCAGCTTGATGCGATAGCCGAGCTCTTCGGCGTATCTGATGTCGATCGCGGCGAGCTTGCTGATGCCTTCGACGTACGCGCGGTCGAACTGCACCGGCACGCCGAACGCGATCGCGCTCATGATCGTGGCCTTGTGCGCGGCGTCGACACCTTCGATGTCGAATGTCGGATCCGCTTCCGCATAACCGAGTTCCTGCGCGGCTTTGAGCGCCGTCGCGAAATCGAGGCCACGGTCGCGCATTTCCGACAGGATGTAGTTCGTCGTACCGTTAATGATGCCGGCGATGTACTGGATGCGGTTCGCCGTCAGCCCTTCGCGCAGCGCCTTGATGATCGGAATGCCGCCGGCCACGGCCGCTTCGAACGACACCATCACGCCGTTCGCGCGCGCCGCCTCGAAAATCTCCGTGCCGTGCACCGCGAGCAGCGCCTTGTTGGCGGTGACCACGTGCTTGCGGTTGCGAATGGCGCGCAGCACGAGTTCGCGTGCGATCGCCGTGCCGCCGATCATTTCCGCGACGATGTCGATTGACGGATCGTCGACCACCGAGCCGAAGTCGTCCGTGACCTCCACGGAGCCGGCGGCATCGCCGAGCGCGGCAGTCGCCTTCGCCGGGTTGCGCACGGCAATGCGTGTGACTTCAATACCGCGACCCGCGCGACGTTTGATTTCTTCCTGATTGCGGCGCAGTACGGTGAAGGTGCCGCTGCCTACCGTGCCGAAGCCCAGCAGTCCAACTTTGATCGGTTCCATGCAGCGTGTGTTTTCGAGTAAGAGATTTAGGGAACAGTATTGCGGGCGGCGCTGGCGCTGAACACCTGGCCTTATGCCGTATGCCGTTTGCGGTAGCCGTCGAGAAAACGGGCGATACGGGTGATCGAATCCGCCAGATCGTCGACGTTCGGCAGGAACACGACGCGGAAATGGTCCGGCGCGTTCCAGTTGAAACCGGTGCCCTGCACGAGTAGCACACGCTCCGCGAGCAGCAGGTCGAGAATGAACTGCTGGTCGTTCTGGATCGGGTACATCTTCGGGTCGAGGCGCGGGAACATGTACAACGCTGCCTGCGGCTTCACACAGGTTACGCCAGGAATCGACGTCAGCATGTCGTACGCGAGTTCGCGTTGCTTGTAGAGGCGGCCGCCAGGGACGATCAGGTCGTTGATGCTCTGATAGCCGCCAAGCGCCGTCTGGATCGCGTATTGGCCCGGCACGTTCGGACACAGCCGCATCGAGGCGAGAATGCCGAGCCCTTCGATATAGTCTTTCGAGCGGAGGCGGTTCTCGCCCGTCAGGCCCGAAATGAACATCCAGCCGGCCCGGTAACCACACGAACGGTAGCTCTTCGACAGACTGTTGAACGTGACCGTCAGCACGTCTTCCGACAACGCGCCAATCGCGGTATGCGTCTTGCCGTCGTAGACGATCTTGTCGTAGACCTCGTCGGCGAAAATCACGAGGCCGTGTTCGCGTGCGATCTGGATCAGTTCCAGCAGCAGTTCATCCGAATACAGCGCACCGGTCGGATTGTTCGGGTTGATCACGACGAGCGCGCGCGTGTTCGGCGTGATTTTCGCGCGGATGTCGTCCGGGTCGGGCATCCAGGCGTTCGATTCGTCGCAGATGTAGTGCACCGGCGTGCCACCCGAGAGACTCACACCGGCCGTCCACAGCGGGTAATCCGGCGCGGGCAGCAGCACTTCGTCGCCGTCGTTAAGCAGGCCCTGAAGCGCCATCACGATCAGCTCGGACGCGCCGTTGCCGATGAAGATATCGTCGAGCTCAACGCCCTGCACGTTCTTCTGCTGCGCGTAGTGCATGATCGCCTTGCGCGCGGCGAAGACGCCCTTCGAGTCGGAATAGCCCGACGAAGCGGGCAGGTTCCGGATCATGTCCTGGATGATTTCGTCCGGCGCGTCGAAACCGAACGGCGCGAGGTTGCCGATATTCAGCTTGATGATGCGATGGCCTTCGTCTTCGAGACGCTTCGCGTGTTCGAGAACGGGCCCGCGAATGTCGTAGCAGACATTCAACAGCTTGTTGGATTTCAGAATCGGTTTCACGGGGGCACAAGGTCCTGTAAATCAGCCGGCCGCTTCGCCTGGCCGGTCAGCCAGCGGAATCAGCCATCTAGTCAGCTACATGAGTCCAGCTACCCGGGTCCAGCTACACAGGTCAGCCAGAAGAACAGGCCACATCGGTCGGCCAGACAGGTCGGTCTGGATGTTTCAGCCGGATCAGCTCGATCAGCCGGGGTGAGCCGGACTGCGAAAGCCTGAAGACGGGAAGCCGGACCCGGGTGGGCCGGTCATGCGCGGGGTGTGCGGACCTGTCCGGTCGCGTCCGGCCGCCGTCTGGCGGAGCACTCCGGCGCTGCTTGTGGCGACGCGCGAAGCAAGGGGCGCCGCCGGGCGGCTAAAAAGTTATAATTTAGCGGATTTTAGCCGGGTTCCGCAATGCACCAACCGCGTTGGCGGCCCTTTTCGGCTATTTCGTGTCAAATTACGTGAAACCTTTACAATGCGCGCCGGCCCGACCGGCACACGCGGGCCGCCCCCGGCGGGCGTCGCGGGCGCACCGGGATCACGTAACATCTGACCCTCGCTCCACGACGACCCCGGATCACGAATTTGAAACTACATCAGGATTCCAGCGGCGCCCTCAACACGGTTACCGGTTACGGGCCCGGCTACGTCGAAATCAACCTCGTGCGCCATCAGGGCAGCATTCTCGTGCTGCCGGAGGCGCCTGTCATTGCCTGGCCGGTCTCCTCGTTCGAAGCCCTGGGCGCGGAGCATTTCGAACTTCTGGTCGCGCCTGCGCCGGAAGTTGTCATTTTCGGCAGCGGCGAGCGTCTGCGCTTTCCGCATCCACGACTGACGGCCGCCCTCGCGAAGCACCGCATCGGCGTCGAAACGATGGATTTCAAGGCCGCCTGCCGGACCTACAACATCCTGATGGCCGAGGGCCGCAAGGTCGCGGCCGCATTGCTGATCGAAGGCTAGCCGGCACGGCGCACCGATGGCCGCGTCACGCCGGTGACGTACACTGCGCGGCATTCGTCGCACAGGCAGGCGTGGCGGGCTGCTGGAGCGTGCCCATCAGGTCCCGTATGTCCGTGTGAGCGCGGCGCGCGTTCGGCGCCGCCCGTTCCACTTCACAACGCCGCATGCGCGGCAAAGACAAACAGGTTGATTCCACATGAACGATACGCCGTCACGGCTACCGCTCAACCGCACCGCGATCCTGCTGCTGATCCTCGCGCTTGCGCTTATCTGGTTCGTGCCGCTCGGCTGGCGCCACCTGCTGCCAAGCGACGAAGGCCGCTATGCGGAAATGGCACGCGAAATGTTCGTGACCGGCGACTGGATCACGCCGCGCTACAACGGCTACAAATACTTCGAAAAGCCGCCGCTGCAAACCTGGCTCAACGCGCTCACGTTCGCGTGGTTCGGCATCGGTGAATGGCAGGCGCGCCTCTACACGGCGCTGACGGGCTTTGCAGGTGTGCTGCTCATCGGTTTTACCGGCACGCGCGTTTTCAACGCCGCGACGGGCGTCTTCGCCGCGATCGTGCTCGCGAGCGCGCCGTACTGGAACCTGATGGGCCACTTCAACACGCTCGACATGGGCCTGTCGTTCTGGATGGAAGTCACGCTGTGTTCGCTGCTCCTCGCACAGCGCCCCAACGTGCCCGCGAACCACGTGCGGCTCTGGATGTGGCTGTGCTGGGGGTCGATGGCGCTCGCCGTGCTGTCGAAGGGGCTCATCGGCGTGATCCTGCCGGGCGCGGCGCTCGTGCTCTATACGCTCATCGTGCGCGACTGGGCAATCTGGAAGCGGCTGTATCTGGTGAGCGGCCTGATCGTGTTCTTCGCGATCGCGACGCCATGGTTCGTGCTCGTGCAGCAGCGCAATCCGGAGTTTCTGAATTTCTTCTTCATCGTGCAGCAGTTCCAGCGCTACCTGACGCCCGAGCAGAACCGCCCCGGTCCGCTCTACTATTTCGTGGCCGTGATGCTGGTCGGCTTCCTGCCCTGGCTGTCGGTCAGCGTGCAGAGCATCCGGCACGCACTGCGCGTGCCGCGCCAGCCGAACGGCTTTTCACCGCCGATGATGCTGATCATCTGGTCGGCGTTCATTTTCCTGTTCTTCAGCGCTTCGCATTCGAAGCTGATCTCTTACACGCTGCCCGTCGCGCCCGCGCTCGCCCTGCTGCTCGGCATGTATCTGCCGCTTCTCAAACGCGATGAGTTCCGTCGGCATCTGGCTGGCTACGCGGTGTTTTTCGTCGTCGCGGCGTTTGGCGCGATCTTCCTGAGTCGCGCCGGCGACGCCCGCAACCCGAACGAGCTGTACCGTGCGTTCCAGGTCTGGGTGTACGCCGCGCTCGGCGTGGCCTTCGCGCTGACGATCGTCGCGCTCTGGCTCAACCGCCGCAGCCGCGGCGGTATTGTCGGCGCGACGGTCGCGTTCGCCGCCGGCTGGGTGCTGCTCGGCACGATCGCCGGCACCGGGCACGACGTGTTCGGCCGACTGAGCTCGGGCGCCCCGCTCGCGCCGGCCGTGCGCGCCGCCATCGCGAAGCTGCCGCCCGACACCCCGTTCTATTCGGTTGGTGTGCTCGACCACACGATGCCGTTCTACATCGGTCATACGATGATCATGGTCGAAAATCCGGACGAACTGCGTTTCGGCGTCACCGTCGAACCGCAAAAGTGGGTGCCGACCATCGCCGAATGGATCCAGCGCTGGAATGCGGAGCCGTATGCGCTGGCCCTGATGACGACCCAGCGTTTCAGCGATCTGTCCGCCCAGCACGTGCCGATGCAGGTCGTCGCACGCGATTCGCGGCGCGTGATCGTGGAAAAACCGGGCGTGGAAAAACCGCAACAATGACCTCATATATCAAACACGGGACCGTTTCTCGCTGATGAACCCTATTTCCCTTTTCTGTATTCTCGCGGGCGTTTCGCTGAACGCGGGCGCCCAGTTGCTGCTGAAGGCGGGTACGAATGCCGTTGGACACTTTGAATTCACCCGTGCGAACATCATTCCTGTCGCATGGCGGCTCGCGACGCAACCGCCCATCATCGGCGGTCTCGCCTGCTATGTGATCAGCGTGGCGGTGTGGATCGTGGGGCTGTCGCGGGTGGACGTATCGATTGCCTATCCGATGCTTTCGCTCGGATACGTCGTCAACGCGTTCGCCGCCTGGTATCTGTTCGGCGAAATCATGTCGGTCCAGAAGCTGGTCGGCATCGGCATCATTCTCGTCGGCGTTGTCGTGCTGGCGCGAAGCTAGTCGCAATGGCGCGGCGCGCGTAGCACAGCGGGCTGGGCCGCACATAACCAGCCGAAGCGCGAAATTGCACACTTTTTATAGAGCACTGCATTCATGACTGAGTCAACCGTCCCGTTTTTACCGTTCGTCCGCCCGGAAATCGATGAAGAAACGATTCAGGGCGTAGCCGACGTGCTGCGTTCCGGCTGGATCACGACCGGCCCTCAGAACCAGCAGTTCGAAGCGGCGCTGTCGGCATTCTGCGGCGGCCGTCCGGTGCGAACGTTCAATTCCGGCACGGCGACGCTCGAAATCGGCCTGCGTATCGCGGGCGTGAAGGAAGGCGACGAGGTCATCACGACGCCCGCGTCGTGGGTCTCGACAAGCAACGTGATCCTCGAAACGGGCGCGACGCCGGTGTTCGTCGATATCGATCCGAAAACGCGCAATATCGACCTCGATCTGCTCGAAAAGGCGATCACGCCGCGCACGAAGGCGATCATTCCGGTGTATCTGTCCGGCCTGCCCGTCGACATGGACCGTCTGTACGAAATTGCCCGCGCGCGCAGGCTGCGCGTGATCGAAGACGCGGCGCAGGCGTTCGGCTCGACCTGGAAAGGCGAGCGCATCGGCAAGATCGGCGATATCGTGTCGTTCAGCTTCCACGCGAACAAGAACCTGACGTCGATCGAAGGCGGCGCGCTCGTGCTCAACAACGAAGACGAAGCGATTCTCGCGCAGAAGTACCGCCTGCAAGGCATCACGCGGACCGGCTTCGACGGCATGGACTGCGACGTGCTGGGCGGCAAATACAACCTGACCGACGTCGCGGCGCGCGTCGGTCTCGGCCAGTTGCCGCATCTCGAACGCTTTATCGCGCAGCGCAAAAAGCTCGCGCGCGCGTATTTCGCGGGCTTCGAGGGCGGCGCCGCGGTGAAACTCGGCATGGGTCTGCCGCTTGCGGATTTCGAAAACAGCAACTGGCACATGTTCCAGATCACGCTGCCGCTGGAACGGCTCTCGCTCGACCGCGCCGGTTTCATGGCGCAACTGAAGGAACGCGGGATCGGCTCGGGCGTGCATTACCCTGCGATTCACCTGTTTTCGCTGTATCGCGCGCGCGGCTTCAGGGAAGGCATGTTCCCGCACGCGGAGCGCTTCGGCGCGACCACGGTCACGCTGCCGCTCTTCACGCTGATGAACGAAGACGACGTGGCGCGTGTGTGCCGCGCGGTCAATGAAATTTGCGAACAATACGGAAAATAAGCGGAAATGAGCCAAACGGAACATCACTCCGTCGTGCCGGAAGTCTCGATCGTCATTCCGGTGTACAACGAGGAACAGGGTCTCGCGGCCCTCTTCGATCGCCTGTATCCAGCGCTCGACGCGCTGGGCACGACCTATGAAGTGGTCTTCATCAACGACGGCAGCCGCGACAAGTCCGCCGCCATCCTCGCCGGACAGTTTCGCGCCCGGCCGGACGTGACGCGCGTGATCCTGCTGAACGGCAACTTCGGCCAGCATATGGCGATTCTCGCGGGCTTCGAGCAGTCGCGCGGCGAGATCGTGCTCACGCTCGACGCGGACCTGCAGAACCCGCCCGAGGAAATCGCGAAACTCGTCGCGAAGATGCGTGAAGGTTACGACTACGTCGGCTCGATCCGCACGCAACGTCAGGACAGCTTCTTCCGGCGCAAGGCGTCGCGCGCGATGAACCGTCTGCGCGAGCGCATCACGCGCATCAAGATGACCGACCAGGGCTGCATGCTGCGCGCGTACAGCCGCCAGGTGATCGACACGATCAACCGCTGCGGCGAAATCAATACGTTCATCCCGGCGCTCGCGTACACGTTCGCGCAGAACCCGGTTGAAATCGAGGTCGCGCACGAAGAGCGTTTCGCGGGCGAATCGAAGTATTCGCTGTACAGCCTGATCCGGCTGAACTTCGATCTCGTGACCGGGTTTTCAGTGGTGCCGCTGCAATGGCTGTCGTTCATCGGCGTGATTCTTTCGTTCGGGTCCGCGGCGCTCTTCGTGCTGCTGCTGATTCGCCGCTTCGTCATCGGGGCGGAAGTGCAGGGTGTGTTCACGCTGTTCGCCATCACGTTCTTCCTGCTTGGCGTGATCATTTTCGCGCTCGGGCTGCTCGGCGAATACATCGGGCGCATCTATCAGCAGGTGCGGGCGCGGCCGCGCTATCTGGTGCAGACCATCCTCCAGCAGCGCGACGGCGCGACCGTCACGCAGACGCCGCGCCAAACCATCGTTCAGGGTGTGCAGAACCTGCAGAACGCGCCCCTGATCGACCTGGACTCGCAGTCATGAAGCCACGCGCGGTCGTATTCGCGTATCACAACGTCGGCGTGCGCTGCCTGCAGGTGCTGCTTGCGCGCGGCGTCGACGTCGCGCTGGTCGTCACGCACGAAGACAGCCCGACCGAGAACATCTGGTTCGGCAGTGTCGCCTCTGTCGCGGCCGAACACGGCATTGCGGCCGTGACGCCGGCCGATCCGCGCAGCGCCGAGCTGCGCGCGGCGGTGAGCGCCGCGCGGCCGGATTTCATCTTCTCGTTCTACTACCGGCATATGCTGCCGGTCGACCTGCTGGCGATCGCCGCGCGCGGCGCGTACAACATGCACGGCTCACTGCTGCCGAAATACCGCGGCCGCGTGCCCACCAACTGGGCGGTGCTGAACGGCGAAACGGAAACCGGCGCGACGCTGCATGAGATGGCCGCGAAGCCCGACGCCGGCGCGATCCTCGCGCAGACGCCCGTGCCGATCCTGCCCGACGACACCGCGGCGCAGGTCTTCGACAAGACCACCGTCGCGGCCGAACAGACGCTCTGGCGCGTATTGCCCGCGCTGCTCGCCGGCGAGGCGCCGCATCTGCCGAACGACCTGACGCAAGGCAGCTACTTCGGCGGCCGCAAGCCCGAGGACGGCCGTATCGACTGGAGCAGGCCCGCACAGCAGGTGTACAACCTGATCCGCGCGGTCGCGCCGCCCTATCCCGGCGCGTTCACCGATATCGGCAGCGAACGGTTCGTCGTCGCGCGCGCGCGACTGGCCCGTCCGGGTGCGATCCAGTCAGATTTGCCCCCGGGTCTACACGTAAGCGATAATGCCGTTTTTGCGATATGCGGCGACGGCCGCGCGATCGCCATCCACGAATTGCGGCACCAGCGCGACGGGCAGGAAACTGTCGTCACCCCCGCCGGGTTCGCCCAGCTCATTCACTCTTCCCGCCATCCTTCATGAAAAAAGTCCTGATTCTGGGTGTGAACGGCTTCATCGGCCATCACCTGTCCAAGCGCATTCTCGAAACCACCGACTGGGAAGTGTTCGGGATGGACATGCAGACCGAGCGCCTCGGCGACCTCGTCAACCATGAGCGGATGCACTTCTTCGAAGGCGACATCACGATCAACAAGGAGTGGGTCGAGTATCACGTGAAGAAGTGCGACGTGATCCTGCCGCTCGTCGCGATCGCCACGCCGGCCACGTATGTGAAGCAGCCGCTGCGCGTGTTCGAACTCGACTTCGAGGCCAACCTGCCAATCGTGCGTTCGGCCGTCAAGTACGGCAAGCATCTGGTGTTTCCGTCGACGTCGGAAGTCTATGGCATGTGTTCGGACGAGCAGTTCGATCCGGATGAATCCGCCCTCACCTACGGCCCGATCAACAAGCCACGCTGGATCTACGCGTGCTCGAAGCAGCTGATGGACCGCGTGATCTGGGGTTACGGCATGGAAGGCCTGAATTTCACGCTGTTCCGTCCGTTCAACTGGATCGGCCCGGGCCTCGATTCGATCTACACGCCGAAGGAAGGCAGCTCGCGCGTGGTCACGCAGTTCCTCGGCCACATCGTGCGCGGCGAGAACATCAGCCTCGTCGACGGTGGCGCGCAAAAGCGTGCATTCACCGATATCGACGACGGCATCGGCGCGCTGATGAAGATCATCGAAAACAAGGGCGGCATTGCGTCGGGCAAGATCTACAACATCGGCAACCCGGTGAACAACTTCTCGGTGCGCGAACTGGCGCACAAGATGCTTGCGCTCGCCGCCGAATTCCCGGAATACGCGGATATGGCGAAGAAGGTGCAACTGGTCGAGACGTCGTCGGGCGCCTACTACGGCGCGGGTTATCAGGACGTGCAGAACCGCGTGCCCAGGATCGACAACACGATGCAGGAGCTCGGCTGGAAGCCGGTTTCCACATTCGACGAAGCGCTGCGCAAGATTTTCGAAGCGTATCGCGGGCATGTGGGCGAAGCGCGCGCGCTGGTCGAACAGCATTAAATAAAGGGTCGACCTTGCCTCGTATCGTTCTGAAGATCGACGTCGACACGTTGCGTGGCACCCGTGAAGGTGTGCCGAATCTCGCGCGCATTTTCGACCGCTTCAAGGCGCGCGCGACGTTTCTTTTCAGCCTGGGGCCCGACCATACCGGCTGGGCGATGCGCCGGGTGCTACGACCGGGGTTCCTGAAGAAGGTGTCACGCACCTCGGTGGTCGAGCATTACGGCGTGAAGCAGCTGATGTACGGCGTGCTGCTGCCCGGCCCGGACGTCGGCGCCCGCGCGGCGTCCGAAATGCGCGCGATTCACGAAGCCGGCTTCGAGTGCGGCATCCATACATGGGATCACGTGTACTGGCAGGACAACGTCCGCGCGCGTTCGCGTGAATGGACCACCGGCGAGATGCGGAAGAGCCACGCGCGGTTCATCGAGGTATTCGGTTCACCGCCCGCCACGCACGGCGCGGCGGGCTGGCAGATGAACCGCCATGCATTCGAGCAGATCGACGCGTGGGGCATGCAGTATGCGTCCGACGGCCGTGGTCATTCGCCGTACTTCCCGGTCGTGGGCGGGCGGCAGCTATCGCACGTGCAGATGCCCACCACACTGCCGACACTCGACGAAGTGCTGGGTGTCGACGGCGTGGATACCAGTAACGTGGCGGCCTGGTATCTGAAACTCACCGGGAATAATCCGCGCGATCACGTGTTCACCCTGCACGCGGAACTCGAGGGGCAGAAACTCGCGCCCGTCTTCGAACAGCTGCTCGACGGCTGGCGCGCGCAGGGCTACACGTTTGCGACCATGGGCGACTACCACGCCACGCTGGACCGCGGCACGCTGCCATCGTACCCTGTCGCGTGGGGTGAAATTCCTGGCCGCTCCGGCGAACTGATCGTCCAGCCCGACTGATCCGCGCCGCGTTCTGCCGGCCAGGCCGCGTACCGCGCCGGTTTGCCGATCCGCTTATTTCCCCGCTCGATGCTCAAGATCCGGCACCGCCGTTTCACCGCGGCGCGCCGGCCAATAACAAACGGAGAACCTCGTGCCCATCGCAGTCGACCAACCCGTCCCCGACTTCACCGCTGCCGCGACCGGCGGCGAATTCACGCTGTCCAGTCTTCGGGGCAAGAAGGTGGTGCTGTATTTTTACCCGAAGGACAACACGCCGGGCTGCACGACCGAAGGCCTGCAGTTCCGCGACCTGTATCCGAAGTTCAGAAAGGCTGGCGCGGAGATTGTCGGCGTATCGCGCGATAGCGTCCGCTCGCATGACAACTTCAAGTCGAAGCTCGAATTGCCGTTTCCGCTGGTATCGGATCCCGAAGAAACGCTGTGCCTGCTCTTCGGCGTCATGAAACTGAAGAAAATGTATGGCAAAGAAGTACGGGGCATCGAACGCTCGACGTTCCTGATCGACGGCGACGGCGTGCTGCGTCACGAATGGCGCGGCGTCAAGGTGCCAGGGCATGTCGACGAGATTCTGGAAACTGTACAAGGCCTTTGAGCCGCGTTATATTGGGCTGTAATGAGTGACTGTCCATCCCATTCTTTCCGCCGCTGCGCCGCCGCCAATGGCACCCTTGACGGCAACTTTGACGCCGGGTTCGATACCGCCGCCGTCGAAGAAGTGAGGCGCCACGCGACGACCGAAGTCGAGCCGCTTGCTCCGTTTGCCGGGGCGGCGGCTTTTTTATTTGCGCGAAGCCGCTCTTTCGTTCAGCAACGCGTTTTCCTCAAGGAGCTCATCGAAACTCAGGCGAACCGGCATTTCTAGACCAAAGCGCGTCTCCGGACGCAAACTGCGTGCGCAATTCGGGCACGACAGGATGCGACAGGCGACGCACGATATGTGACCCGCTTTTTTCGAGGGAAACCATGCCTTTGCCTACCGCACCCAGCAAGCTCGGCAATCTCCTGCCGCCTGACGAATACAAGGCGAAAGCCACCCCGGCGGCCAAATCCGCCCGCAAACAGGCGCACGAAGGCGAGCCGGCGCAGACAGCCGCGCCAGTAGCCGACATCGGCCGCGCCAATGTCGCGACGCCGATGTCGCATGCGGCCAACGCCGCCACGACGCTGCGCCCCGTTCCGGCAACGCCCGCCGCCGAAGCGCCCGCGCGCGGACGCCGGCAGAAACAGACCGCCGCGTTGCTGCAACCGGTGCCGGCCGCACGCGCCGAGCCGGAGCAGCCCGCCGCACAGCCTGTCGTTGCCCGTGCGGGCAAACAGGCGGACGTAGCCACGCCCGCTGCAGCCGCACCGGGCACCCGTGGCACGGCGAAAAACCGTAGCCGCAAAACGAATGATATCGATATCCACAAGCTCTTCGTGCTGGACACGAATGTGCTGATGCACGATCCGAGCTGCCTGTTCCGGTTCGAGGAACACGACGTCTATCTGCCGATGATGACGCTGGAAGAACTCGACAACCACAAGAAAGGGATGTCGGAAGTCGCACGTAACGCGCGCCAGGTCAGCCGGACGCTCGACGCGCTCGTCGCCAACGCGGGGCAGATGTCGGAAGGCATTTCGCTGTCGCGCCTCGGCAGCCGCGAGGCCGCCGGACGCCTGTATTTCCAGACGAAGCTCACGCACATCGAGCCGGTTGAAGGCCTTCCGCAAGGCAAGGCGGACAACCAGATTCTCGGTGTCGTGCGTGCGTTGCAGCGCGATCGCGAGGACCGGCAGGTCGTGCTGGTGTCGAAAGACATCAACATGCGGATCAAGGCGCACGCGCTCGGACTGCCCGCTGAAGACTACTTCAACGACCAGGTACTCGAAGACAGCGACCTGCTCTATTCCGGCATTCGTGCGCTGCCGCAGGACTTCTGGACGAAGCACGCGAAGGGCATGGAAAGCTGGCAGGACACGAAGACCGGCACGACGTATTACCGCGTCACCGGTCCGCTGTGCGCGTCGATGCTCGTCAACGAGTTCGTCTACCTCGAACCGCAGAACGGCGAGCCGGCGTTCCACGCACTCGTTCGCGAACTGAACGGCAAGACCGCGCTGCTGCAGACGCTGCGTGACTACGGCCACCACAAGAACAATGTGTGGGGCATCACGGCACGCAACCGCGAACAGAACTTCGCGCTCAATCTGCTGATGAATCCGGAAATCGATTTCGTCACGCTGCTGGGTCAGGCGGGTACCGGCAAGACGCTCGTCGCGCTGGCGGCGGGCCTCGCACAGGTGCTGGACGACAAGCGCTACAACGAAATCATCGTGACGCGCGCGACGGTGCCAGTCGGCGAAGACATCGGCTTCCTGCCCGGCACGGAAGAGGAAAAGATGCAGCCGTGGATGGGTGCATTCGACGACAACCTCGAAGTGCTCCAGAAAACCGACGATGCTGCCGGTGAATGGGGGCGCGCCGCCACCCAGGAATTGATCCGCTCGCGCCTGAAAGTGAAAAGCATGAACTTCATGCGCGGCCGGACGTTCGTCGACAAGTATCTGATCATCGATGAAGCGCAGAACCTGACGCCAAAGCAGATGAAGACGCTTGTCACGCGGGCGGGTCCGGGCACGAAGATCATCTGTCTCGGCAATATCGCGCAGATCGATACGCCGTACCTGACGGAAGGCAGCTCGGGCCTGACGTACGTAGTCGACCGCTTCAAGGGCTGGGCGCACAGCGGACACGTGACGCTGGCTCGCGGTGAACGCTCGCGACTGGCCGATTACGCATCCGAAATCCTGTAGTTTTTGTCAGTCTTTCTGATCGGAAAGCCGCGCCGGATGAATCCGGCGCGGCTTTTTTCATGACCTCGCGGTTCATTCCCGTTTCGCGACAGCAACATTTAGCCCATGAACTTCAAGTAAATTATCAGGTTTTGTTGCCCGGCCCATGCCAGACGGGCTACCATCGGCACATCTTCGCCTTAAGCGGACGTTTACGCCCGTCCGCGTTGCCATGCGCCGAACCGGGTTTTCGCTGCTGATCGTGCTTCTGCTCGCCGCCTGCTCGGGCGCGCCGCAGAAGACGACGCGTGGCCCGGCCGCTTCGACCACATCGAACGCTGGCGCATACCGGACCACTCCGCCCGGCTTCCCCAATTTTGTCGATCACACTGTCGGACGCGAGGAAATCTCGATTCAGGCGATGAGCCTTGTCGGCGTGCCCTATCGCTGGGGCGGCAACACGCCGGACAGCGGCTTCGACTGCAGCGGGCTGGTGCGCTACGTGGTATCGCGGGCGGCATCTGTCAATCTGCCCCGCACGACGGCGGACATGAGCAGTCGCGGCGAATCCATCGAACCGGATGAAATCGCCACTGGCGATCTGATTTTCTTCAACACGACCGGACGGCCGCACTCGCACGTCGGCATTTATGTCGGCAAGCTTCGCTTCGTGAACGCGCCATCGACCGGTGGCACCGTGCGGATCGACTATCTGACGAACCCATACTGGGCAAAGCGATTCGACGGCATCCGGCGGGTTGCGCCGCCAGCCAGCAAACCCGCGCCGTTCGATACGCCGACTTATCAGGCATCCGCCACGCCTGAGTCCGGCAGCCCGTCCCCGGCGCAAATGACTTCACGGCCGCCAGCGCAATCCGCTTACGCCGGGGCGAGTGGCGCTTCCGTCGCGCCTTTGACGCGAACCGTCGCCAGCACACCGCGTTCGATACCGCCAGTCGCCACCGCTGCAATCGTCACTACGGCAACGCCGCCGGCCGCGATCGCGGCTGTTCCCGCTGCGCCAGGCTCAGCATCCGCCGACCCGTTCGAGCCGCCTCCGCCCGGCATGACCGCCGCCCAGATACAGGCACGCGCAGCGGGTGCGACTTCACCGGGTGTCGTCTCCGGTGCCGCGCGAACCCAACCGGATGCGGACGCTTATGCGTCTCCCCAGATCGACGTTTCCGCATCTTCGCGCCCACCGTTGCCTTCGACCGCCACCAACCCGGCGCCAGACGCGATCGACGCCGCCGCCGACGCCTTCGAACCGCCGCCATCAGCGACTGTCGCTGCACAGCAGGCGCAACAAGCCCAGCAGATACAAACACCGCCGCAACCCACAGACGATGGCGGCGTACGGATCATGCCCGCCTCCACCGCCTCTCGCCCCCTTCCCGCGCCCACGCAAACCGGCGACGATCCGATTGCCCGTTTTGCTAACGGCAGTTTCTGACTTTCCCCCGACTCAGTCCATATGCCGTTCGGCCGACTCGCCGCCGGTCCGGGGCTCTGCTATCGTTGCCCATATTCTCCTGATAGCGGGTGACAAGCGATGGATCTCGGTCTGAAAAACAAGGTGGTGCTGATCACCGGCGGCAGCAAAGGCATCGGGCTTGCGTGCGCACGCGCGTTCGCAACGGAAGGTGCGAAAGTTGCAATCGTGTCGCGCGATCCCGCCAATCTCGCCCGTGCCCGTGAGCAACTGGCGAAAGAGGGTCTGCATGTGCATTTAACGCGCGCGGATCTGCACGAGCCCCACAGCGCAGCGGACGTCGTCGAGGAAGCCAGCCAGGCAATGGGCCCGATCGATATCCTGATCAACAGCGCCGGGGCGGCGAAACGCTACGATCCGGAGACACTCGATGCCGCAGCATTCAAGGCAACGATGGACGCCAAATATTTTCCGTACATCTATCCGCAGCAGGAAGTGCTGCGCAGAATGGTCGAGCGCATCAAGGCGGGCGGCGGATCGGAGCCCGGCACCATCGTGAATGTCATCGGCATGGGCGGGAAGATCGCCAGCGACATCCATATCGCGGGCGGCGCCGCAAACGCGGCGTTGATGCTGGCCACGGTAGGGCTTGCGCACTATTACGCGCGCTACGGCATCCGGATCAACGCGATCAATCCGGGCGCCACGCTCACGGAACGTGTTGAAGAAGCATTGAAGCTGGAAGCCAGCCAGCAAGGCATTGGCACGGACGAGGCGCTCACGCGCGGACAGGCGAAGGTGCCGCTTGGGCGTTTCGCAAAGCCGGAGGAAATCGCCGACGTCGCGTTGTTCCTCGCGAGCCGGCGTGCAAGCTACGTCACCGGGGCGATCATCCCAATGGATGGCGGTAGCGCGCCGCTCATCTGATGCGAGCCGGTGCGCGAGGCTTCAATGATTCATAGCAGGCGGTGTCCAACCCACCATCCGGCCGCGGCGAGCACCGCGGAAGCCGGAATCGTGAGAATCCAGGCCCAGACGATATTGCCCGCAACGCCCCAGCGCACGGCACTCAGCTTTCGCGTCGCGCCCACGCCGACAATCGCGCCAGTAATCGTATGCGTGGTCGATACCGGGATGCCGAGCGAGGAAGCGATGAAGAGCGTGATCGCGCCACCCGATTCGGCGCAAAAACCGCCAACCGGTTTGAGCTTCGTGATCTTCTGCCCCATCGTGCGAACGATACGCCAGCCGCCGAACAGCGTGCCGAGGCCCATCGACAGATAACAGCCGCCGATCACCCAGATCGGCGGGGCATCGGCGGTTGCCGAAGCGTAGCCCGTCGCGATCAACAGCATCCAGATGATGCCGATGGTTTTCTGCGCGTCGTTGCCGCCATGGCCGAGGCTGTACAAACCTGCGGACACCAGCTGGAGACGCCGGAAGCGCCGGTCGACCTTGCTGGGTGGCGTACGGAAGTAGAGCCACGATACCGCCAGCATGAAGAACGATCCGAGCACGAAACCGAGCAGCGGCGAGATGAAAATGAACGCGACCGTTTTCAGAAGACCGTCGAGGTTGAGCGAGCCCCAGCCCGACTTCGCGAGTGCCGCGCCAACAAGACCGCCGATCAGTGCATGCGACGAACTCGAAGGAATGCCGTAGTACCACGTGACGATATTCCAGCCGATCGCGCCAACCAGCGCACCGAATATGACGTAATGGTCGACGATTTCCGGATCGATCGTGCCCTTGCCGACCGTCTGGGCGACCTTGAGGTGAAAGATGAAATACGCGATGACGTTAAAGGCCGCCGCGAATGCCACCGCCTGTTGCGGTTTCAGGACACCGGTCGACACGACGGTTGCAATCGAATTCGCGGCGTCGTGGAAGCCGTTCATGAAATCGAAAACGAGCGCAACGGCAACGAGGGCTGCGACAACCCAGATAGCAAGTTGAATCGATTGCATCTCAGGCGTTTTCCAGCACGATGCCTTCGATGATGTTTGCCACATCCTCGCATTTGTCGGTGATCGTCTCGAGCAGTTCGTAAATTGCCTTGAGCTTGATCAGGGTCTTCACATTGTCTTCTTCGCGGAAGAGTTTCGATATCGCGGCACGCAGTACGCGGTCCGCTTCCGATTCGAGACGGTCGATGTCTTCACACGCTTTCAGGATCTGGCTCGCCTGCTTCATGTCCGACAGCAGGCCAACCGCGAACTGCACACGCTCGCTCGTGGCCGTGCAGATATGCGCCAGCTGGCTCGCTTCCGAGGTAACGGCCTGCACGTCGTACAGCGAAATGGCGGTCGCGACGTCCTCCATCAGGTCGAGGATGTCGTCCATCGTCGTGATCAGTTTGTGGATCTCGTCGCGGTCGAGCGGCGTAATGAAGGTCTTGTGCAGCAGGTCGATCGTTTCGTGTGTCAGTTTGTCGGCGGCTTTTTCGGCGGCCTGCACGTTCTGCTTGTGGATCTCGGCATCCGACAGGTTATCGATCAGCAGCTCGAGTTCGTGGCTCGCCGATACGATACAGGCGGCGTGCGCGTTGAAATATTCAAAGAACTTGCCCTCGGTGGGCATGAATCGACCGAACATTGGGATCCCGGAAATTGGTCACGATTATGACTGACATAAAACCGCAATATTGTACCGTCGCGGCCGGGAGGCCGCACTTGTGAGGGCGTGGTTACAACAGATCGGGCCGCTACGGCTTTACTCGCCGTAGAAATTCTGAGCACCCGCAAAATTGTCGAACTTCGTGAATTGACCGTGGAACGTGAGCCGAACGGGTCCGATCGGACCATTCCGCTGTTTACCAATGATGATCTCGGCGGTGCCCTTGTCCTGGCTGTCCGGGTTATAGACTTCGTCACGATAAATGAACAGGATCACGTCGGCATCCTGCTCGATAGCACCGGATTCCCGCAGGTCGGACATGATCGGGCGCTTGTTGGGTCGCTGCTCCAGGCCGCGATTCAACTGCGAGAGCGCGATGACCGGCACGTCGAGTTCCTTCGCGAGACTCTTGAGCGAACGGGAAATTTCTGAAATTTCGGTCGCCCGGTTTTCACCCGACGACGATGAACCGCTCATCAATTGAAGGTAATCGATGATGATCAGGCCCAGCTTGCCGCATTGACGCGACAGACGCCGTGCCCGCGAGCGCAGTTCCATCGGGTTCAAACCGCCGGTTTCGTCGATGAAAATCTGCGCCTCGCTCATTTTCTGCACGGCGTGCGTGAGCTTCGGCCAGTCTTCGTCGGTCAGGCGCCCGGTTCGCATCCGGTGCTGGTCGAGCCGGCCAACCGACCCGAGCATACGCATCGTCAGCTGTGTACCCGGCATTTCCATCGAGAACACGGCCACCGGCAGACCATACTCGACCGCGACATATTCGCCGATGTTCATCGAAAACGCGGTCTTACCCATCGAAGGCCGCCCCGCGACGATGATCAGCTCGCCGCCGTGCATGCCCGATGTCATCCGGTCGAGGTCGACGAAGCCTGTCGGCGTCCCCGTGACGTCGCTCGGATTCGCGCTGTGGTACAGCGTGTCGATCCGCTCGACGACCTGCGTCAGGAGCGGCCCGATTTCCAGGAAGCCCTGTGTGCCGCGCGCGCCGTCTTCGGCGATCGAAAACACTTTCGATTCGGCCTCGTCCAGCAACTGGCGCACTTCCTTGCCTTGCGGATTGAATGCATCGGCCGAAATTTCGTCGGCGACCGAAACGAGGCGGCGCAACACCGCCCGATCCCGCACGATTTCCGCGTACCGGCGAATATTCGCCGCACTCGGCGTGTTCTGCGCGAGCGCGTTGAGATAGGCCAGCCCCCCGACGTCATCCGCCTTGCCCGACGTGCCGAGTGCCTCGAAGACCGTGATCACGTCGGCCGGACGCGTCGCCGCGATCAGCTTGCCGATATGTTCGAAGATGATCCGGTGGTCGTAGCGGTAAAAATCGCTCTGCGACAGGAAATCCGCAATGCGGTCCCATGCCGCGTTGTCGAGCAGCAGGCCGCCGAGTACCGACTGTTCGGCCTCGATCGAGTGCGGCGGGACTTTCAGCGATTCAAGTTGGGGATCTTTCGACGGTGCGTTCATGGAGACGGATTATCGTGCAAATGGCGGCGTCGGGGAACCACAAAGACAGCCTCCGACGCCCGGTGCCGTAAACGCAAAGGCGGGAGCCGGTTTCCCGGCTCCCGCCTTTGTGCCAGAAACAGCCTGGCGTACTACCTCGTTACCAGACGCCGCCTTAAGCGTGTTCGCCCAGCACCGACACCGTCACATCGACGAGCACGTCGGTGTGCAGCGAGATCTGCACCGGATGATCGCCGACCAGCTTGAGCGGACCTTCCGGCAGACGGACCTGCGCCTTTTCAACCGCGAAGCCTTGCTTGACCAGCGCGTCTGCGATGTCGGCGTTCGTCACCGAGCCGAACAGACGGCCGTCGACGCCAGCCTTCTGGCCGATCTGGACCGTCGAGCCGGCCAGCTTTTCGCCTTGGGCCTGAGCGGCTGCCAGCTTTTCAGCGGCGACCTTTTCGAGTTCCGCACGGCGGACTTCGAATTCAGCGATCGCTTCCTTCGTGGCACGGCGGGCGCGCTTGTTCGGGATCAGGAAGTTACGTGCGTAACCGTCCTTGACCTTGACGATATCGCCCAGGTTACCCAGGTTGACGACTTTTTCGAGAAGAATGATCTGCATTCGGATGCTCCTTGTTACGTCGTCGGGTTAGGCCTTGTGCTGGTCGGTATACGGCACGAGCGCGAGGAAACGCGCGCGCTTGATTGCCGTGTCCAGCTGGCGTTGATAGTGCGACTTCGTACCCGTGAGACGCGCCGGCGTGATCTTGCCATTCTCGCCGATGAAGTCCTTCAGCGTTTCGATGTCTTTGTAATCGATCTGGTCGACACCAGCTGCCGTGAAACGGCAGAACTTCTTGCGCTTGAAGAGCGGATTTTGTTGCTGACGACGCTTGTCGAATTTCTTACCAGTCGGGCGGGGCATGTTCAGTCCTTTCCAATGTCCTGCAATTCTGTGATGTGAAACACCAGGGTTCGTGCGTTGCGGCTCTTTTTGGCCAGAAAACCGGTGAAGAGCGTTTCGACGCCCATTCCACACTTTTCAAGCCTGCCACTCGTCTCGCCGGCGGCCACCGCCGGCATGGTCAGTTCGACTTGCCGCGTAATGCCGGCTTCGACGACTTCCGTGCGGTGAAGCAACGTACAGCTTGCAATCGGAACGCCGGCGGGGGTGTACCGCACCGGTTCGCGTTCGACGACGCTGCCTGTCAGTTGCAGCCTGTTCACGAGAGCGACGCTTTAATCCTGATGGCTTAAATAACGATTGTCTTAAGCCTGCGCTTCGGACGGTTGCGTGGCAGCCGCCTTCTTGGCTTCTTCGCGCTGCACTTCCTTCATCATCGGCGACGGGCCGGTTTCAGCCTTTTTCTGCTTGACGATGAGGTGACGCAGAACCGCGTCGTTGAACTTGAATGCGTGTTCCAGCTCGTCGAGCGTGGTTTGATCGCATTCGATGTTCATGCAGACGTAGTGTGCCTTCGCGAGTTTCTCGATCATGTAGGCCAGCTGGCGACGGCCCCAGTCTTCGATACGATGGATCTGGCCACCGTGCGACGTGATCGTGGTCTTGTAGCGCTCGATCATGGCGGGCACCTGCTCGCTCTGATCGGGATGCACGATAAATACGATTTCGTAATGACGCATATTCACTCCTTGTGCTGACTTATGGATAGAAGCCACCCGGGCGTCGGAACCGGTGTGGCAAGTGAGAAGCCGGAGAATGTAGCACGAATGGGGGCGGCACACAAGACATTGCATCGGTTTGCGCGCCGTTTCGGTCGTGTTTTCAACGGGTTATCGTGTGACGTGACGATCAGCTCCCCGTTTTTGCTGGATAAAGCAGGCGTGGGCATGCCGGCACGTCAACCGGCCGGACGCGCGATTCGCGGCGAACCGTCCCGAAAAACGTCATTCCGATGGCTGCGGGCGGGCTTTGAGCGCGGTTTCCAGCGCGCTCAGCGCATCAGGCGCGGCATCGGTGATTGCCCACCAGACCATGCCGTCCTCACGCCAGTGGACGAGCGAATAACCGTCGCGCACCAGCGTCGCGCCAGCGGTTGAGGCCGCCCACGCGCCAGAATCGCCGCCCGCCCGGTCCGTGTCGGGAAACACGTACACGTCGATCACATGCTTGCGGTAACGATAGGTCAGCACCGCCACCCGCCTGTGGCCAAGGTAATCCAGCCGGCCGCCGGCCAGCGGAAAACCGCTCGCCGTGAGATCCACCACCGGTGGCGCATAGTCGAGCCTGCCGTTGAACCACGGCTTCACAGTGTGCTGATCCGTCGAAATGACGTCGATGTCGCGTCCCGACAGCTGCGCCCGGACGTGACTCGACACCAGTTCATCGACGAACGGGCTGACGTTGGCGGGACGGCGCAACGTCAGCGTGACGCCGGCGACGGCCGCACACAGCGCGATGACCAGCACGGTCAGCCAGCCCGATCCGGCCGTCCTGCCGTTTGCCGCGCCGAACCCCATACCCACCGGCAGACGCAAACCGTCGAACCATGAAAACCGCCAGGCACGTCGGCGCGCACCCGCAGGCGGCGAAGCAGGTTCGATCGCCGGCAATCCGGTGACGATACGCGCCCTGAGCACATCCGGCGCGCGATGGTAGCTGGCCTGACGGATCGTGCCCGCCAGTGCGCGCAGAATCTCCGTCTCGCGCTGGCAGGCCGCGCAACGGGCGACGTGCTGCTGCACGCGGCGTTCCTCGACCGGCGAAAGTTCGCGATCGACGCTGGCATCGATGAGCGGACGCACTTCGTTACAGTCCATCTGGCGTCTCCTGGTTCGCGCCGGCGGCCGCGGCGCCCGGATCGCTTGGCGTCCAGCCGGACGGCGGCGTATCGAGCGCATCCGCGCGTGCCGTCCGTGCACCTGGCGCGCGGTTGCGCGTGTCGTCGGCGTGGGTGCCCCCTGTCTTGCTGCCGCGCGCTTCCTGCGCGGCCAGCGCCACCGCCAGCCGGCGCCGGCCGCGTGCAAGCCTCGACATGACCGTCCCGACCGGCAGATCGGCGACGATCGCGATCTCGCGATAACTCAGTTCCTCCAGTTCCCGCAGGATCAATACCTCGCGATACTCCACCGGCAGCTGCTCCAGCGCGACATGCACGCGCCGCGCGTCTTCCTCGCGGATCATCAGCGCCTGCGGATCGATGCTTGTCGGGCTCCAGCCGTCGAACACGGCCTCTTCGTGCGAATCGTCGAATTCGGCCACCTCACGCGAGCTCGCCCTTCTACGCCATTCCGTGTACCAGGTGCGCCGCACGATCGCGAGCAGCCATGGCCGCGCATTGTCGCCACGGAACGTATCGAAGAAACGGAATGCGCGCATAAACGCTTCCTGGACGATGTCATCGGCATCGCTGGCATTGCCCGACAACCAGCGCGCGAGGTTGAAAGCGGCATCGAGATGCGGCAGCGCCAGTTCCTGAAAACGACGGCTGCGTTCGGCTTCGTCGTTTCTTCCGCTGCTGGTGGTATCGGTCTGGCGCACGCGGGCCCTCCTGGCTTCACGGCTGCAATACGGGTCGCGCACCGACTTTATTCCCGCCTTCGCGACATTCCGGCAAAAATATCCGCCGACAGCCTCGCGGCGCGCCATCGGCGCAGCCGTGGCGCACTTTAACTACGCCACGCCGCTCCAGTAGTCGTCGCGCGCGTAAACGTCCTTCAGATAATCGATAAAGTAGCGCACCTTCGCCGGCACGTAGCGTTGCTGCGGATACACCGCGAGGATGTCGTAGTCGGGCAGCGCGAATTCGTCGAGCACGGTTTCCAGTTCGCCGCGCGCGAGCTGCTGCTGCACTTCCCACGTCGAGCGCCAGCCAAGGCCGAGTCCTTCCGACACCCAGCGATGCAGCAGTTCGCCGTCGTTGCAGTCGAGCGTGCCACCGACGCGCACCGTCGCGAGCTTGCCGTTACGCCGGAAATACCAGCCGCGGTTCTGGCCGCCCTGCAGATTAAACGCAAGGCAGTTGTGCTGCGGCAGGTCTTCGAGCGTTTTCGGCCGACCATGTTGGCGGAAATACGCGGGCGTGCCGCACACGACGCGCCGGTTCGTCGCCAGTTTCACCGCGACGAAATTCGGATCGACGGCGCCGCCGATGCGGATCGACAGGTCGTACCCCTCGCGCACGAGATCGACCACGCGATCGGTCAGATTGAACGACACCTGCAGCTCCGGCTTGCCGGCGAGAAATGCCGGCGCGAGCGGCGCCACGTGCTTGCGCCCGAAAGCGGCCGGCGCCGAGACGATCAGGTGGCCGCTCACCGCGCGCCGCCCCGCCGCCAGTTCGTTTTCGGCCTGGTCCCACTCGGTCAGGAGTCCCCGGCATCGCTCGAGAAACGCCGTGCCTTCCTCGCTGACGACGAGCCGCCGCGTCGAGCGGTACATCAGCTTCACGCCGAGCCGCTTTTCGAGCGCGTCGATGCGCCGCCCGAGGATCACGGGCGATACGCCCTCCTCCAGCGCCGCGGCCGCGAGGCTTCCCGCGTCGGCGACGCGCACGAAGGTTTCGATCTGCTTGAAGCGGTCCATTTTCTGTCTCCTGTCGCTGTTTCGACAACTTCCCACACCGCGCTCGCGGACAAACCCCGCAGAAACGGCATTCCATACTTTTTGTTTCGGAATAAGCGACCTGAACCGATCTTATCAAAACTTCGGGTGAAGCCTAAAGTGCATCTCAACAGCCTGCAACGGCTCGCCCGACGCAGTTCAGACAGCATTCAAAGACATTCAGGAGACATTCATGGCCAAGATGAGAGCCGTCGACGCAGCCGTACTCGTGCTCGAACGAGAAGGTATCGATACCGCGTTCGGTGTACCGGGCGCCGCGATCAACCCGTTCTACTCGGCGATGCGCAAGGCCGGCAATATCAGCCACGTGCTCGCGCGGCACGTCGAAGGCGCGTCGCACATGGCCGAGGGCTATACACGGGCGTCGCCGGGCAACATCGGCGTCTGCATCGGCACGTCGGGCCCCGCCGGCACCGACATGATCACCGGTCTCTATTCCGCGCAGGCCGACTCGATTCCGATTCTCGCGATTACCGGTCAGGCGCCGCGCGCGCGTCTCTACAAGGAAGACTTTCAGGCCGTCGATATCGAGTCGATCGCGAAGCCGGTCACGAAATGGGCGGTGACGGTGCGCGAGCCGGCGCTCGTGCCGCGCGTGTTCCAGCAGGCGTTCCATCTGATGCGCTCGGGCCGTCCGGGTCCTGTGCTGGTCGATCTGCCGATCGACGTGCAGCTCGCCGAAATCGAATTCGACATCGACACGTACGAACCGCTGCCGGTCTACAAGCCCGCCGCCACGCGCAAGCAGATCGAAGCCGCGCTGACGTTGCTCAACGATTCGGACAAGCCATTGATCGTCTCCGGCGGCGGCGTGCTGAACGCAGCCGCTGAAGATCTGCTCGTGACGTTCGCGGAAACGGTCGGCGTGCCGGTGATTCCGACGCTGATGTCATGGGGCGCGATTCCCGACGATCATCCGCTGATGGCCGGCATGGTCGGCTTGCAAACCTCGCATCGCTACGGCAACGCGACGATGCTCGCCTCCGACTTCGTGCTCGGTATCGGCAACCGCTGGGCGAACCGTCATACGGGCAGCGTCGAGGTCTACACGAAGGGCCGCAAGTTCGTGCACGTCGACATCGAACCGACGCAGATCGGCCGCGTGTTCGGCCCCGATCTCGGCATCGTGTCGGATGCGAAAAAGGCGCTCGAACTTTTCGTCGAGGTGGCGAAGGAATGGAAGGCCGCCGGCAAGCTGAAAGACCGCAGCGCGTGGGTCGCGGATTGCCAGGAACGCAAGCGCACGATGCATCGCAAGACGCACTTCGACAACGTGCCGATCAAGCCGCAGCGCGTGTACGAAGAGATGAACCAGGTGTTCGGCCGCGACACGTGCTATGTGAGCACGATCGGTCTGTCGCAGATCGCCGGCGCGCAGTTCCTGCACGTGTACAAGGCGCGCAACTGGATCAACTGCGGCCAGGCCGGCCCGCTGGGCTGGACGATTCCGGCTGCGCTCGGTGTGCGCGCAGCCGACCCGCAACGTCCGATCGTCGCGCTCTCGGGCGACTACGACTTCCAGTTCATGATCGAAGAGCTGGCCGTCGGTGCGCAGTTCAACCTGCCGTACGTGCATGTGGTCGTGAACAACTCGTACCTCGGACTGATCCGTCAGGCCCAGCGCGCGTTCGACATGGACTTCTGCGTGCAACTCGCGTTCGACAACATCAACGCGCCGGAAGTGAACGGCTATGGCGTCGATCACGTCGCGGTGGCCGAGGGTCTCGGCTGCAAGGCGATCCGCGTGTTCAAGCCGGAAGAACTCAAGCCCGCGCTGCAACGTGCGCAGTCGATGCTCTCCGAGTTCAACGTGCCGGTGATTGTCGAAGTGATTCTGGAGCGCGTGACGAACATTTCGATGGGCACGGAGATCGACGCGGTGAACGAGTTCGAAGAACTCGCCGCAAGGCACGAAGATGCGCCGACAGCGATCAGCACACTCGACTGAGCTTCTTCTTTTCAACTGACCGACCAGCCGGAAACCATTCGAATCATGCCAAAATTTGCCGCCAATCTGACCATGCTGTTCAACGAAGTCCCGTTCCTCGACCGCTTCGCGGCGGCGGCGGACGCGGGCTTCAACGCCGTCGAATTCCTGTTCCCCTATCCGTTCAAGACAACCGAACTGGCCGAACGTCTTCAGCAGAACCGTCTGAAGCTCGTGCTGCACAACCTGCCCGCGGGCAACTGGGAAGCAGGAGAGCGCGGTATCGCGTGTCTGCCGGACCGGGTCGGCGAATTCCAGGAAGGCGTCGGGCGCGCGATCGAATACGCGAAGGCGCTGAAGGTGCCGCAACTGAACTGCCTCGTCGGCATTCCGGTGGCCGGCATCGACGCGGACAAGGCGCGCTCGACGATCGTCGACAACCTGCGTTTTGCCGCTGATGCGCTGAAGAAAGAAGGCATCCGGCTGCTGGTCGAGCCATGCAACTCGTACGATATTCCCGGATTCGCGCTGAACCGTTCGTCGGAAGGTCTCGACGTGATTCGCGCTGTCGGTTCGGACAACCTGTTCCTGCAATACGACATCTATCACATGCAGCGCATGGAAGGCGAACTCGCGGCGACGATCAAAAAGAACCTGCCGCAGATCGCACACATCCAGCTCGCCGACAACCCCGGCCGCAACGAACCGGGCACCGGCGAAATCAACTACCCGTTCCTGTTCGAACTGCTCGACTCGCTGGGCTACGCAGGCTACATCGGCTGCGAATACAAGCCGCGCACGACGACCGCCGCCGGGCTCGACTGGGTCCAGCGCATCGCCGGCCAGGCACGCGGCGCGGCGCACGTCGCGGCCTAGAGGTCAGCGCACGGTTTCAAACGATCAACCCGGTATCACGGAGATACATCAATGGCAAAAATCGGTTTCATCGGTCTCGGCATCATGGGCGCGCATATGGCGCGCAATCTCATCAAGGGCGGTCACACGCTGATCGTCAACGGCGCGTATCCGGTGCCTGACGATCTGCGCACGCAGACCACGGTCGTCGAGAGTTCGACCGCCGTCGCGAAAGCCGCCGACATCGTCATCTCGATGGTGCCGGACACGCCCGACGTGGCCAACGTGCTGTTCGCCGACGATGGCGTCGCGAACGGTCTCACGAAAGGCAAACTCGTCATCGACATGAGCTCGATTTCGCCGCTCGAAACCCAGGCGTTCGCGAAGAAGATCAACGCACTCGGCTGCGATTACCTCGACGCGCCGGTATCGGGCGGCGAGGTCGGCGCACGTGAAGCGACGCTGACGATCATGGTGGGCGGCCCGCAGAAATCGTTCGACATCGCGAAGCCGCTCTTCGACCTGATGGGCAAGAACATCTCGCTTATCGGCGACAACGGTGCGGGCCAGACGTGCAAGGTCGCGAACCAGATCATCGTCGCGCTGAACATCGAGGCGGTTGCCGAAGCGCTGCTGTTTGCCGCGCGTTCGGGCGCCGATCCGGAACGCGTGCGCAAGGCCCTGATGGGTGGCTTCGCCTCGTCGCGCATTCTCGAAGTGCACGGCGAGCGCATGACGAAGCGTACGTTCGATCCGGGCTTTCGCATCGAGCTGCATCAAAAGGACCTGAACCTCGCACTCGATGGCGCGCGCAAGCTCGGTATCGCGCTGCCCCACACCGCGAGCGCGCAGCAACTGTTCAGCGTGTGCGTGGCAAACGGCGGCAAGGCATGGGATCACTCGGCGATGGTGCGCGCGCTGGAAATCATGGCGAACTTCGAAGTGGCGCAGGCCCCCGGCAAGGAAGCGAAAGCGGCCTGATTCACGACGTTTTCTCCAAAGGCCCGTTAGCGTGCGTGTGCGTCAGGTTCGCGGCGCTGGCGGGTCGAGATATATCGTAGTGGCACAACATGGCCGCCGCCACTCGCGCGGCGGCCAGATCAGTGGGGCGCTTTGTCCGCTGCGCGGCACGCGTGACGGGTGAGGCAAATCGAGCCGCTCTGGGCTGAGAGCGGCCAGTGGGGTCCGCAGCGGCGCCCGGCGATGCCGGGGAAGCCTTGGTCGGTCAGACGTCGTCGTCGGGTGTCCGGCTGTCGGATTTCATGTTTTTCCACGCGCGCTCCCGGCCCTCATGGCCGGACCGTCCGCCTTCATCTTTTTTGACAAACCTCCCGTCATTCTTTCTTACCATTGACCGGTTCTATCTGGTTGTCTTGCGATCAGATTCCCAGGGGGCTGCATGCGCCCTCTTCATCACGTCAGGAGAACGATCGATGGGTATGCTCAGTTTCATCAAGGACGCCGGCGAAAAACTGTTCGGCACGGCAGCGGCACCGGCTCAAGCCGCTCAGGCAGATCCAGCGGCGGCACCCGTGGATATCGCCACGCTGAACAGGATTGCCGGCGACGCCATCGCGAACTACATCAAGGTTCAGGGCCTGAAGGCCACCAGTCTGCAGGTCACGTACGACGGCGCGAGCCATACCGTCACCGTTTCGGGCGAAGCGCCTGACCAGGCGACGAAAGAAAAAATCCTCGTCGCGGCCGGCAACGTGCACAACGTCGAAAAGGTGGACGATCAGCTCACGGTCACCCGTCCGGCGCCGGAAGCCCGGTTCCACACGGTCGTCTCCGGCGACAACCTGTGGAAGATCGCGGAAAAATATTACGGCAGCGGCGCGAAAAACGACGTGATCTTTCAGGCGAATACACCGATGCTGAAGAGTCCGGACAGGATCTATCCGGGTCAGGTGCTGGTGATTCCCGCTGTGTAAGGTTGCTTCGATACGTTACGTCGAACATGACGTAAACAAAAAAAGCGGCGGTCCAGGTCGAACCTGCACCGCCGCGTTTCATCGATACGTCATATGGCGTGCGTGATGATTCCTGCCGTGGACGTCGTTGGCGATCGCGCCGGCGAGCGTCACGAATTGCATGCCGGGCGTGACCGGTAGCATCCAGTCGCGTGGATTACCTCACAGACGGCCAAACCTCGCGACGTGCCCGCCGCTCAATAGGTATCGAAAGCGCGCTGCAGCACGACCGGGCCGGTTGCGCCGGCGGCGAGCGCCAGCATCAGCAGCACGCGCGACTTGTACGGATTCAGCCCGTTCGCGGCGACAAAACCGAGCGTGTCGTCGGGTGCGGCGCCGTTGCGCATCACGTGACCGGCGCCGACCCGCGACGCGCGCACGACGGCCACGCCCTGCGACACGGCATCCGCGAGTGCCAGCTGGATCGACGCATGGATCGAGCCGTTCCCGGTGCCCGCGACCACGATGCCGCGCACACCCGCCGCGACAAACGCATCGACGGCCACGCGCGACGCGCCCGCGTAACTCGTGACGATCTCGACGTCGGGCCATTGCGCGCCGATCACGAATTCGGTGGCGATCGTATGCACACGCACGACGCCGCGCTGAAACTCGACCTGCCCGTCCTGCACCCAACCCAGCGCGCCGACTTCGGGCGACTGGAAGGCGTCGACGGCGAACGTGCTGGTTTTCACGACGTCGCGCGCGCTGTGGATCCGGTTATTGACCGCGACGAGCACGCCCTGCCCGTGCGCCGAGGCGCTGGCAGCCACGACGACCGCGTTCAGCAGGTTCAGCGGTCCATCGGCGGAGAGTGCCGTGGAGGGCCGCATGGCGGCGGTCAGTACGACCGGTTTCGTGCTCTTCACGGTGAGATGCAGCAGATACGCGGTCTCTTCGAGTGTATCGGTGCCGTGCGTGATGACGACGCCGTCGATGTCGTCCGCGGCGAGCAGCGTGTTCACCCGTTGCGCGAGCGTGGTCCACAGCGCGAGCGCCATGTCCTTGCTGTCGATGCTGGCAACCTGTTCGGCTTGCACCTGCGCCAAGCCCGCCAGCGCCGGCACCGCCGCGAGCAGCCGGTCGACGCCGACCACGCCCGCCTGATAACCGGCGGTATTCGTGGCATCGGCGGCGGAACCCGCGATCGTGCCGCCCGTCGCGAGCACGGCAATGCGCGGCAGACCGCTTGACGGCGCCGCGCCGGAGGAAGAAGTGGAAGTATTCATGGCGGCGATTGTAAGCGATGCGCGGCGCGGTTCCACGCGGCGTATGCCCGACCGCGCGGACGCATGATTGCGCCATCGCCATCCTCGCCGCGAATGCCCGTCAGGCTGCCTCGCGCAGCTGCGCCGCGATTTCCGTTTCGTTCAGTTGCGGCGCGAACATTTCGATCAGCCGGTACGCGTACGCCCGCAGGAACGCGCCCTTGCGCAGACCGACGCGCGTCGTGCTCGCCTCGAACAGATGCTGCGTATCGAGCGCGACAAGCTCCGTGTCGCGCTTCGCGTCGTAGGCCATCGCCGCGACGATGCCGATGCCCATGCCGAGTTCGACGTACGTCTTGATCACGTCGGCGTCGATCGCGGTCAGCACGACGTCGGGCATCGCGCCCGCTTTCGCGAACGCCTGGTCGATGTGCGAGCGGCCCGTGAAATCCTGATCGTAGGTGACGATCGGGAATTCGGCGATTTCGTCGAGCGTCAGGTTCGGCCGGCCGACGAGCGGATGGTCCTTCGGCACCACCACGACGTGATGCCACGAGTAGCACGGGAACGTGACGATGTCCGGATAACGGTCGAGCGCTTCAGTCGAAATGCCGATGTCCGCTTCGCCGTTGATGATCATCTGCGCGATCTGCTGCGGACTGCCCTGACGCAGTGCGAGATGCACCTTCGGAAATACTGCCGTGAACTGGCGGATCACCTTCGGCAGCGCATAGCGCGCCTGCGTGTGCGTCGTGGCGACGACCAGATGGCCGCTGTCCTGATCGGCGAACTGACGCGCGACGCGGCGCAGGTTCTCCGCGTCGAGCAGCATCCGCTCGATCAACTGATGCACCGCCTTGCCCGGCTCGGTCAGTCCTGTCAGCCGCTTGCCGCGACGGATGAAAATATCGACGCCGAGTTCGTCCTCGAGATCCTTGATCTGTTTCGATACGCCCGACTGCGACGTGTAAAGCACGTTCGCCACTTCGGTCAGGTTCATGTTCTGGCGCACCGCTTCGCGCACAAAACGCAGTTGCTGGAAATTCATGTTCTCGTCCCGGGTTGAACCGAAGTCAGGTTGGGTTAATTCATGTGCATGGGGGCATTCGTGATCAGGGTGCGGGAAACACGCGCAGGGCGCGCGGCACGGCCGTTACGCCGTCGCCGATGTTCAGCCGCAGTTCACGCCACGCCTCGCGGTCGAGCTCGGCCTCGAGCACGCGGCCTCCGTGTCCCTCAAGCTCGACGCGCACCGAACCGCCCAGCGTCACGACCCGCCGCACGCCGACCGTGATGCCGTCGCGATGGCTGTCCGCCTCCGGATACAACGCGATGTCATGCGGGCGCACATACGCGAACGCCGGGCCTTCGAAGCCCGCCGCCACGGAAACCGGCAACGCCGCGCCGTCGACCACAAATCCGCCGCCATCCACCTTGCCGTGCAGACGGTTCGCCGCGCCGAGGAATTCGTAGACGAACGATGTCTGTGGATGGTCGTACACGTCCTGCGGGCTGCCGACCTGCTCCACGTGTCCGCGATTGAGCACGACGATGCGGTCGGCTACTTCGAGCGCTTCTTCCTGGTCGTGCGTGACGAAAATCGTCGAGATATGCAGGTCGTCGTGCAGACGCCGCAGCCAGCTGCGCAGCTCCTTGCGCACTTTCGCGTCGAGCGCGCCGAACGGCTCGTCGAGCAGCAGCACTTTCGGTTCGACAGCCAGCGCGCGTGCGAGCGCGATCCGCTGACGCTGTCCACCCGAGAGTTCCGACGGAAAGCGTTGCGCGAGCCAGTCGAGCTGCACGAGCTTCAGCAGTTCATGCACTTTCTCGCGAATCACTGCTTCCGACGGCCGCTCCCTGCGCGGCTTGACCCTGAGACCAAACGCGACGTTTTCGAACACCGTCATATGACGGAACAGCGCGTAATGCTGGAACACGAAGCCGACCTGACGCTCACGCGCGCCGACCGCGGCGACATCCTGGCCTTGCAGCACGACCTGGCCGGCGTCGGCATATTCGAGCCCGGCAATCACCCGCAGCAGCGTGGTCTTGCCACACCCCGAAGGCCCGAGCAGCGCGACGAGTTCGCCCGGCGGAAAATCGAGTGATACGTTATCGAGCGCGGTGAAATCGCCAAAACGCTTCTGCAGGTTACGAACGGTGATGCCCATGTGCTGCTCTCCTTACTGAACCGGACGGCCGGCCGCATGCGACGGCACCGGCGCCGGCGACAGGGTGACGGGGCCGGCGTACGCTGGTACGGCCCGCGCATCGGCCTGTTCCGCCGACAGATGACGTTCCGCGAGCAGCTTCAGGGCCAGCGTGACGAGCGCCAGCAGCGCGAGCACGGAGGCCACGGCGAACGCCGCGGAAAAGTTGTATTCGTTGTAGAGAATCTCGACGTGCAGCGGCATCGTGTCGGTCTGCCCGCGAATATGGCCCGACACCACCGATACCGCGCCGAACTCGCCCATCGCGCGCGCGTTACAGAGAATCACGCCGTACAGCAGTCCCCAGCGCACATTCGGCAGCGTGACGCGGCGGAAAATCTGCCAGCCCGATGCGCCGAGCACATGGGCGGCTTCTTCTTCGTCGTTGCCCTGCGCCTGCATCAGCGGAATCAGCTCGCGCGCGACGAACGGGAACGTAACGAAGATCGTCGCGAGCACGATGCCCGGCACGGCGAAGATGATCTGCACGTTGTGATCCTGGAGCCACGGCCCGAACCAGCCCTGCGCGCCGAACATCAGCACGTAGACCAGACCCGAGATCACCGGCGACACGGAGAACGGCAAGTCGATCAGCGTCGTGAGGAGCGCCTTGCCGCGGAATTCGAACTTCGCGATACACCACGATGCGGCAAGCCCGAACACGAGATTGAGCGGCACGGCGATTGCCGCGGTGATCACGGTGAGCTTGATGGCCGACAGCGCATCCGGATCGGCAAGCGCTTCGAAATAGAAGCCGACACCCTTGCTGAACGCCTGATAGAACACCGCCGCGAGCGGCACGACGAGAAAGAGCGCGAGAAACAGCAGCGCAATGCCGATCAGCAGCCAGCGCACGGCGCGTCTTTCCGTCACCGGATCGGGGCGACGGCGCACTGCTTCGGCCTTGAGCGGGTTAGCCGGGACTGTCGTCACGGAATCGCGGCTCATTGCGCACCTCCGGAAACGACAGCGTCTGCCGGACTGTTCGCGTGCGACCCCGGCGGCAACGACGGCCCTGACGCCCCGCGGCTCGTACGCCGTTGCAGATACCACTGCAGCGTGTTGATCAGCAGCAGCATCAGGAACGACACGACCAGCATGACAACCGCCAGCGCCGTCGCGCCCGCATAGTCGTACTGTTCGAGCTTGGTGATGATGAGAAGCGAGGTGATTTCAGATTTCATCGGCACGTTGCCCGCGATGAAAATCACCGAGCCGTACTCGCCGAGCGCACGGGCGAAGGCCAGCGCGAAACCTGTCAGCAGCGCGGGAAAAACGGCGGGCAGCACGACCCGGCGAAACGTCAGCCAGCGCGACGCACCGAGGCAGGCAGCGGCTTCTTCCTGTTCGCGCTCGAACTCCTCCAGCACCGGCTGCACAGTACGCACGACAAACGGCAAACCGATGAACGTCAGCGCGACCAGCACGCCCGCCGGCGTGAACGCGACCTTGATGCCGAGCGGCACGAGAAACTGTCCGAGCCAGCCGTTGCCCGCATACACGGCGGCAAGCGAAATACCGGCCACGGAGGTCGGCAGCGCGAACGGCAGATCGACGACCGCATCGACGAGACGTCTGAACGGAAACGTATAGCGCACCAGCACCCACGCCACCAGAAAGCCGAATACGGCATTGATCAGCGCGCCGCCCAGCGCGGCGAAGAATGTCAGCCGGTACGACGCGAGCACGCGCGGCGACGTCACGGCGCGCACGAACTGCGGCCAGTCGAGCGTCGCGGTTTTCAGGAAGGTCGCCGCAAGCGGAATCAACACCACGAGGCTCAGATACGCCACCGTGATACCGAGTGTCAGGCCGAAGCCGGGTAACGCGCTCGGCTTGCGGAAGGTCAACGTCGTCATGCTGGATGCTCGTTCGGGGTTAAAACCGCTTTCAATTCACGCTCGAAACAGGTGAAGGCGGGTTCAGCCGGATTGAAACTCAGGGGCCCATCCAGTCAGAAAGGCGCACCCGACGGGCACGCCTTTCTGGCCTTACTGCTGATCCTCATGCTCATACATCGCGAGGGAACGGCTTCACTGCGGCTGATAGATCGAATCGAAGACGCCGCCGTCCGCGAAGTGAGTCTTCTGGGCGTTGGCCCAGCCGCCAAAGCTGTCGTCGACGGTGTAGAGCTTCAGCTTCGGAAACTTCGCCGTCAGCGCGGCCGGCACCTTGTCCGAACGCGGCCGGTAAAAATTCTTCGCGGCGATCTCCTGGCCTTCCTCGCTATACAGGAAGTTCAGATACGCCTCGGCCAGCTTGCGTGTGCCATGTCTATCGACGACCTTGTCGACCACCGCGACCGGCGGTTCAGCCAGGATACTCACCGAAGGCACGACGATCTCGAACTTGTCCGCGCCGAATTCCTTGATCGACAGGAACGCCTCGTTTTCCCACGCAATCAGCACGTCGCCGATATCGCGCTGCACGAAGCTCGTCGTCGCGCCGCGTGCGCCGGAATCGAGCACGCCTGCATTCTTGTAGAGCTTGCTGACGAACTCCTTCGCCTTCTGGGCGTTGCCGCCCGGCTGATGTTCGGCATAGGCCCACGCGGCCAGATAGTTCCAGCGCGCGCCGCCCGATGTCTTCGGGTTCGGCGTCACGATCGACACGCCGGGCTTCACAAGATCGTCCCAATCCTTGATGTGCTTCGGGTTGCCCTTGCGCACGAGAAACACGATCGTCGAGGTGTACGGCGACGCATTGTCCGGCAGACGCTTCTGCCAGTTCCTGTCGATAAGCCCTTTGGCGGCCAGCGCGTCGATGTCGTAAGCCAGCGCGAGCGTCACCACGTCGGCCTGCAACCCGTCGAGCACCGAGCGCGCCTGGGCGCCCGAGCCGCCGTGCGACTGCTTGAACGTGACCTGCTCGCCGGTCTTCGCCTTCCATTCCTTGCCGAACGCCTGGTTGATGTCCTGATACAACTCGCGTGTTGGGTCGTATGAGACGTTCAACAACGTCGTCGCATCCGCTGCGTGCGCCTGAGCGGCGAAACCGGCCGCTGCCGCGACGCCCAGCGCGAGCGCCGTAACGATTTGTCGTGTCCTGCCTGCCAGCCCCGTGCTGCTGTTCATTGACGAATTCTCCGGTCTGTTCTTTCGTTATTGCGGCGTGTGTGCGTTGCTTTGCATCGATTGAGAGGCAGTCTATCGAACGGCCTTCATCATTAAAAATAATTGTTCTTCATTTTTTAATACTTAAAAGTGGTAACGACCGCCCGGCGCGGTGTTGCGGCACGAATCCGGGTGCAATAGCGTCAAAAAACGCCGTTCCAGCGGCGCCGGTCCGGGCGAACTTAAAGTAAAGCTTGAAATGTGCGGATTACTGTATAAAAATACAGTCACCTGTTCATCCATACAGTGGCGCCATGACCAAACTCACCGCACGACAGCAGCAGGTTTTCGATCTGATCCGCCGGGCGATCGAACGCACCGGCTTCCCGCCCACCCGCGCGGAGATTGCAGCCGAACTCGGTTTCAGCTCGGCGAACTCGGCGGAAGAACATTTGCGCGCGCTGGCGCGCAAAGGCGTGATCGAGCTTGCAGCGGGCGCCTCGCGTGGCATCCGTCTGCTGTTGGGTTCGGATGACAGCCCTTATCAGTTCACGCTGCCCCACTCGAGCATCATGCAGCTGTCGCTGCCGCTGATCGGCCGGGTTGCAGCAGGTAGCCCGATCCTCGCGCAGGAACATATCTCGCAGCATTACGCATGTGACCCGGCGCTCTTTTCGAGCAAGCCAGACTACCTGCTGAAGGTCCGCGGGCTGTCGATGCGCGACGCGGGCATCTTCGACGGCGACCTGCTCGCCGTCCAGAAGAAGAGCGAAGCGAAAGACGGGCAGATCATCGTGGCCCGGATCGGCGACGACGTGACGGTAAAGCGCCTGAAGCGCCGGCCGGACGGTATCGAACTGATCGCCGAGAATCCCGATTACGACAACATCTTTGTTCAGGCCGGCAGCGGGGAATTCGCGCTCGAAGGCATTGCAGTCGGGCTGATCCGCCCGACTGAATTCTGAACTTCGCCTGGAGAGTTACATGGAACGTCTTGCCCGCCTGCTCCCTTTCCGTCAGTTCGGACGTCTGCGTCATCTGCGCAACCTGGTGCCGTGCGGGGCGCTCGACGTTCTCCATGCGCCGTCGCTGTTCGAGCGTGACGCAACGACAGAAACGCCCACGCTGCCTTCCGCAATGCCGGCGTTTGCGCGTGTCTCGCTGAATTCCGGGCTGAATGCGGAGCCGGGGCGCCGCGCCCCGGTGCGCGTGTATCACGGGCCGTCACGACTCATCATGGTGGGAACGGTCGACGCCGTATGCAGCATGATCGATCGCTGCATCGCCGAAGAAAGCGCGGCGATGCAAGGCGCGCTGTTCGAATAACTGAAGGCGCGCGAGAGCGGTTTCCCGCGGCTGTGTCGCTGTGTGGCGCGTCACAAGGGATCGTTTCCGCTTTGTTGCGGTCAACGTTAAATAACATTTAACGTTGACCGCAACTTATGAGTGTTCTGATACCCACACGAAACCGACGGCCCTTCCACGCGTTCGTGATCACGATCGTTGTTGTCGCTGTTATCGCTGCGCTTGGGTATGGTTATGCGTCGCCTTACGTCGCGCTCGATCGCCTGAAGCGTGCCGCCGACGCACGCGATGCCGAAACGGTCAATGAATACGTCGACTTTCCGGCGCTGCGCGACAGCCTGAAGCAGCAGGTCACCGGCCTGCTCGCACGGCGGCTCGATGCGCAACACAACGGCAATCCGCTTGCCGCGATCGGCGCAATGATCGGCGTTGCATTGATTGGTCCGCTGGTGGACGCGTACGCGACACCAGATGGCGTCGCCGCATTGCTGAATGGCATGCCGCCGCGCGGCGAACCCGGCGAACGGCCGCCCGAGCCGGCTGGCCCGGTGGCGAATGGCGCAACGGGTGGTCAGACGGACGCACCGTCGGCTGGAACGGCAACGGCGCCCGCATCTTCAACCGTGGTCCAGCAGACGCCGCCCCAGCCGCCGCAAACTACCGCGGGCTATCGCGGAATCAACGAGTTCGTCGTCACGTATCAGCACGGCGTCGGCGATACGCGCTATTCCGCGATCCTGCGCCGCGATGGACTCTTTTCGTGGAAGCTGTCCGCCGTCGATCTCAACGGCTGAACAGCGTCTCTACCCCGAGATCGGGTGGAGCCTCAGGCAGCCGCCTGTTGCTGCTCCGCCACTGAAGAACACGCAACCAGGATGCTGCACGAGACACGATCCAGCAGCGGCGTGTTGCCCGCGCCCATCCACCATCGCGAAAGGCCGGTACGGCATCGATGGCCGACCACGACCAGGTCGACCTGCAACTGGTTCGCCAGACTGGCGATTTCATCGATCGGATTCCCGAACGCAAAATGCCCGTGCGCCTGAACGCCGCGTTCGGTGAGCCAGTTCACGCCTTCCTCGAGAATGTCGCGGGCGGTGTCTTCGAAACGGCCACAGGCGACATCGGTGAGCAAACCCGCGCTCTGCGCGATGCTCGAGCGCATGTCGACGACCGACAGCAGGTGCGTTTCGGCCTTCAGGTCCAGTGCAAGGTCAGCGCCGCAACGCAGCGCCTTGCGGCCTTCGCGCGAGCCGTCGTAGCACAGCAGGATTTTTTGGTAGCTCGCCATGGTCATCTCCCATCCGCGTCGATCGCGGCTTCACTTCAATCATGGTGCGCCGCAATTCAGGTTGCAAGGGATGGAAAACGCCAGGTGCGTCGCCACCGCATTTGATGCCCTGCCGCAGTGCAAAAGATGCCCCGGCGCTGTGCCATGACGCCCAGCGCATCGCCAGCGATGCCCTTAGAATAGCCTGCCCCCGCCTCGCAGGCGTCGCGGGCGTTTTTCAACGCAGGCTCGAAACGAACGGAGCAGGTCTCGTCCCATGTCAGCCGCTGCAATCGAATTCGAAGACGTGAAGAAGCATTATGGAGATAAGACCGTCGTCGACGGCCTCTCGTTCCACGTGCGCGCCGGTGAGTGTTTCGGCCTGCTCGGCCCGAACGGCGCCGGCAAGACGACGACCCTGCGCATGCTGCTCGGCATCGCCGCACCCGATGCGGGCACGATCCGTCTTTGCGGTGAGCCGATCCCGTCGCGGGCGCGTTACGCGCGCATGCGCGTGGGCGTCGTACCGCAGTTCGACAATCTCGATCCCGATTTCACCGTCCGCGAGAATCTGCTGGTGTTCGGCCGCTACTTCGGCCTGAGCGCGGTAAAGACGCGCGATCTCGTGCCGTCGCTGCTCGAATTCGCGCGGCTCGAAAGCAAGGCCGACGCGCGCGTCGGCGAACTCTCGGGCGGCATGAAGCGACGTCTCACGCTGGCCCGCGCGCTCGTCAACGATCCCGACGTGCTGATCATGGACGAGCCCACCACTGGTCTCGACCCGCAGGCGCGACATCTAATCTGGGAGCGGCTGCGTTCGCTGCTCACGCGCGGCAAGACGATCCTGCTCACCACCCACTTCATGGAAGAGGCCGAGCGGCTGTGTCACCGCGTGTGCGTCATCGAGGAAGGCCGCAAGATCGCGGAAGGCGCGCCGCGCGAGCTGATCGCATCGGAGATCGGTTGCGATGTGATCGAGATTTACGGCCCGGACCCCGCGACGCTGCGCGACGAACTCACGCCGCTCGCCGTGCGCACGGAAATCAGCGGCGAGACGCTGTTCTGCTACGTCGACGATCCGCAGCCCGTGCATGCCAGGCTCAGACAGCGGACTGATCTGCGCTATCTGCATCGACCGGCCAATCTTGAAGACGTCTTTCTGCGGCTCACCGGCCGCGAGATGCAGGACTGACGCACATGAGCACAGCAGCCGCTTCGGCTTCACACGCAAACCGGCTAACCCACTGGTAGCACAGGCAAAGAGATTCACCCGACAGATATGGACGCACGCAGTTACGAATCATCCTCCGCAAAACCTTCCCGGCTGCACGAAGGCTTCGCCGCGCTGCCCGCGAACGCGGTGAACTGGATCGCCGTCTGGCGCCGCAATTATCTGGTGTGGCGCAAGCTCGCCGTGGCGTCGATGTTCGGCAACCTCGCCGATCCGATGATCTATCTGTTCGGCCTTGGCCTCGGACTCGGGCTGATGGTGGGACACGTCGACGGCGTGTCGTACATCGCGTTTCTCGCCGCGGGCACGGTCGCATCGAGCGTGATGATGTCGGCGAGTTTCGAGTCGATGTATTCGGGCTTTTCGCGCATGCATGTACAACGCACGTGGGAAGCGATCATGCATACGCCGCTGACGCTCGGCGATATCGTGCTGGGTGAAGTGATCTGGGCGGCCAGCAAATCCGTGCTGTCTGGCGCTGCGATCATGCTGGTGGCAGGCGTGCTCGGCTATGCGAGTTTTCCGTCGATGCTGATCGCGCTGCCCGTCATTGTGCTGACAGGCCTCGCGTTCGCGAGTCTCGCGATGATCGTGACGGCGATCGCGCCGTCGTACGATTTTTTCATGTTCTATCAGACGCTCGCGCTCACGCCGATGATGCTGCTCTCCGGCGTGTTCTTTCCGGTGGCACAGTTGCCGGCAATCGCGCGGCAGGTGACGCTGCTGTTGCCGCTTGCGCACGCGGTGGATCTGATCCGGCCGGTGATGCTCGGCCGGCCGCTGGAAGGCGTCGCGTTGCACGTCGGCGTGCTGGCGGCGTATGTGATCGTGCCGTTCATCCTGGCTTCCGTGCTGTTCCGGCGCCGCATGATGCGCTGAATCCGGACCCGATTACACCTAAGGCGCGATGAAGCGGATGGTGCCGGCGCTCAGTCTTCGTCGTCGGTCCACGGAATGTCGACGTCCGAAATAAACGCGACGGTGGCGAACGGGCCGCCGTCCTGGCGTCCGATCTTGCCGTCCGCACGCTGCCACTCGACGCGAAACACCGTGCCCGGATCGTCAGCCACGAGGCGGATCGTGCGCACTTCGTCCTGATCCGCTTCTTCAACCGGGCCGTCGAGCGAAATGAGCAGCGGTTGCGGCCACATGCCGTCGGCCGGATCGTAGATGCGATCGCCGTCGGGAATCAGCGTGAACGCTTCCACACCGATCGTCGCCGAGGCTTCGACGATCATCTTGCCGAGCGCGCGCAACAGCGCGGTCGCGCGCGCCGAGTTCGCCTGGCGGATCGCGAGGTCCCCACGCGTGAGCGCCTGTTCAAGTTTCGGATTCGTTTTCTGTTGCGCCATTCTGTTTCCTGGATTCAATCGTTCTTTTCGCACGGACAGCCGCGTCGCGGCAGCTGGCAGCGGGTGCATGCAATCGCGGGCTGAATCGTACCATCCCGACGCGCCAGCAGGCAGGTGCACCCGGCTTGCGTCATGCGTGCCGCGCCCGCGCCTTAACCGGTTATGTCGGTCCGCTGTCCCATCCGGATCCCTCAGCCCAGTTCCCCAGTTTAGGTCGCGTTTGCCGATTGAACACGGCAATTCGTCACCGATCGCGCGGCAACGCACCAATCGGGTCAGGCACCTTCAGACGCGACGCGGCGGCCGAAAGCAGAACAGCCCCGGCTGAAAAACCGGGGCTGTTCACTGTGCATTGCACGAAAAGCGCGGAAAACCGTCGAAAGCCGGTGAGATTACGGCGCCGGATTCGGTTGCCGCTCGTGAAGCGCCTCGATTTCGGCCAGCACTTCCGGCGACAGCGTCACTTCCACGCTCGCGATGTTTTCCTTCAACTGGTCAAGCGACGTCGCACCGACCAGATTGCTCGTGAGAAACGGACGGCTGTTCACGAACGCGAGCGCGAGCTGGGCCGGCGAAAGCCCATGACGCTTCGCGAGTTCGACATAGCGCGTCGTCGCCTCGACCGATTGCGGCTTGCTGTAGCGCTGGAAACGCTCGAACAGCGTGATGCGCGCACCAGCCGGACGCGCCCCGCCTTCGTACTTGCCCGACAGCCAGCCGAAAGCGAGCGGCGAATAGGCGAGCAGACCCACGTTCTCGCGATGGCTGAACTCCGACAGGCCGAGTTCGAACGTACGGTTCAGCAAGCTGTACGGATTCTGGATGCTGACGATGCGCGGCAGGCCGAGCTTTTCCGACGCGCGCAGAAACTGCGCGACGCCCCACGGCGTCTCGTTCGACACGCCGATGTGGCGCACCTTGCCTTCCTTCACGAATTCCGCGAGCACCGACAGCGTTTCCTCGATCGGCACCGTGTAGGCGTCGTCGATCCATGGGTACGCCGTGCGGCCGAACGTCATCGTGCTGCGGTCGGGCCAGTGCAGTTGATACAGGTCGACGTAATCCGTCTGCAGGCGCTTGAGGCTGTCGTTCAGCGCTTCGGTCAGGTTCTTGCGGTCGAACTGGTTGCCTTCGCCGCGAATGTGCCGCGGGTTGTGCGGCTGGCGGGCCGGGCCGGCGATCTTGGTGGCGAGCACGATCTTCTCGCGCGCGCTCTGGTGCTGCGCGATCCACGTGCCGATATGGCGTTCGGTCGACCCTTGCGTCTCGGGGCGCGGCGGCACCGGATACATTTCCGCCGCATCGATCAGATTGACGCCGTGGTCGAGCGCGTAGTCGATCTGCGCATGCGCTTCGCTTTCGGTGTTCTGCTCGCCCCACGTCATCGTGCCGAGGCCGATGACGCTGACCTTTACGTCCGTTGCGCCGAGTCTGCGGTATTCCATCGAACTGTTCCTTGTGCTGTATGTGAACGGAGAAACGTCGAAGTTACCACGCCGGCGCGCCACGCGCTGGGCCGCTAGAATGACGCTCTCGCGCAGCGCACGCGGATGCGCCACCGACACAGTTCGCGCTGCAATTCGTCAAGGTTTCGCCTGCTTCGCTCCGGAGTGTCATGCAGATGTCAGGTTCATCGCCCGCCGCACCGCGTTCCGGTGATTCGTCGCTGATCGTCACGCTCGTGGCCGCCGCGTTCTTCATGGAGAACCTCGATGGCACGATCATCGCCACCGCGCTGCCGCAGATGGCGCGCTCGTTCGACGTGCATCCGGTCGATCTCAGCATCGGCATCACGTCGTATCTGCTGACGCTCGCCGTGTTCATCCCGATCAGCGGCTGGGCCGCCGACCGCTTCGGCGTGCGCAATGTATTCACCGGCGCGCTCGCGGTGTTCACCGCGTCCTCGGTGCTGTGCGGCATGACGAACGGTCTCGTCGAATTCACCGCTGCGCGCGTGCTTCAGGGCATCGGCGGCGCGATGATGGTGCCGGTCGGCCGGCTCGCCGTCCTGCGCGCGACGCCCAAGGACAGCCTGATGCGTGCGATCTCGATCATCACGTGGCCGGGGCTCGTCGCGCCCGTTATCGGGCCGCCGCTGGGCGGACTGATCACCACGTATTCATCGTGGCGCTGGATTTTCTATCTGAATCTGCCGCTCGGCCTGATCGGGCTCGTGCTCGCGTGGCGCTTCATCGGCAATGAACGCGACGTGCAAAAACGTCCATTCGACGCCATGGGGTTCGTGCTGTCGGGGCTCGCCTGCACGGCGCTGATGTACGCGATGGAACTGACCGGACGCGCCGACGCGCCCTGGAAGCAGACGTTCGTGTGTCTCGGCATGAGCGTCATGGCCGGCACGGCTGCGCTGTTTCATCTGCGACGGACGGCGCATCCCGTCGTCGATCTGTCCGCACTCAGGATCAAGACGTTTGCGGTCGCGCTGGGCGGCGGGTCGCTCTTTCGCATCTCGATCAGCGCGGTTCCTTTCCTGTTGCCGCTGATGTTCCAGATCGGCTTCGGCATGAACGCGTTTCAGTCCGGGCTGCTGACGCTCGCGGTATTCGCCGGCAATCTCGCGATGAAACTTGTGACGACGCCCGTCATGCGGCGTTACGGCTTCCGCTCGGTGCTGCTCGTGAACGGCGTGTTCGCGGCGCTGACGCTCGCGGCGATGAGTCTGCTGACGCCTGCGACTCCCGCATTCTGGATCGTCACGGTTCTGTTCATCAGCGGACTCGCGCGTTCACTGCAGTTCACCGCGATCAACACGCTCATGTTCGCGGACGTCCCCAAGCCGCAAATGAGCGGCGCGTCCACGCTTTCGAGCACGTTGGGGCAGATGACAGTGGGCATGGGCGTCGCATTCGGCGCGATCGCGTTGCGGATGGCGGCCTGGTTTCACGGCCACGGCGGCCAGACCGTCACAACCGCCGATTTCAACCTCGCGTTCCTGATTGTGGCCACCCTCGGATGCGCGGCCATCGCGGACGTAGTCGGCCTCGACCGGCGCGCGGGTGCGCACGTGAGCGGACATGGGCGCAGCGGCGCATGATGCAGCGTGACGACCCGTGTTGACCCGTGTTGACCGGCGAGGGTGGTGAAAAACGGTCAGGCACACCGATTGCTACGTAATTGCTGGTTAAAGTCGCCACCGTCCAGCGCAAGGCCATCGTCATGAACCCAGATCCCGCACCCGCTTCCGACGAACCCGGAGACGCCGCCGTCACGGCCGATCCTGTCGGCTCCGCGGAGCGCAAAAAAGGCACGCGCCTGTCGGCGTCGCTCACATTGGGATTCGCACGGCTCTTTGGTCTTGAGCCATTCCTGACCGATATCGTCACGCCCGATCCGGCAGACTCGCCTGATCAAACCATCCGCTTCGATCTGGAAAGGTAGTCCGCGCGGAATGGCGATCTGCACGCCGGGCAACCCCGATGCTCACCGGGAGACCTTGCAACGGGATTGAAAAAACCTCGCGACGCTCTCCAGTTCGCATTGTCGCGGCATTATGCAGAGGACATTTTTCGATGAACAAGATCAGGCAGAAAAAGCGAGCTCCTGCGTTACTGGCAGTCACCGCGTTGTCCGTATGGACGCTATCGACTGGCGTAGCCCTAGCCGATGACACGCCTAGCCCATGCGCCGCGCTAAAACGAATCGTGGCGGCAGCGCCGGACGGATTCACCTCGCTCAAGGCGAGCGACGGCAAAAGCGTGGCCCAGGTCTACGGTGACGATGCACGATGCAACACCGAAGGCGCGAGTTATCAATGCATCTGGACACCACACAGCGCAGTTGGCCCCACCGCGGATGCGCTGCAGGCTCTCGCAGCGGATATTGCTTCGTGTCTCCCGGAAGCGACGCACGATCAAAACTCCCCCGCTCGCCAGCATTTCTATTTGGGTGAGCGCGCCAACCGCACGCAAATCACCGCAACCACCGCTGGCACCGGCAAGCTTAAGCTCGTGGTATCGGCAAAGTGACAGCCATATGCGGGAAAGCCACTGTCCCCACGGAACGTAACGATCACTGACTCATCGTCACGCCCGGCATCGGTTGATGCTCATGTGCACGAGTGCGGCAACGGCTCGGCAATGCGCTCCGTCGGCCTGTTGATCAATGACCGCGTAAGCATCACGTGCTGATTCGCGAATGCGCGCGCAGTCACATCCTTCTGCGCGCGACGTATCTGTTCTGTCGTGACTCCCGGTTCGCGTGCGAGAAACGCTAACTGTTCGCGCATCGCACTGGGGTCATGCGCCGGCACGTACCAGATGCTGCCTGCGCCAGAATATTCCTCGAGACCGCCTGTTGCCGTAGCAACGACAGGCTCGCCCGCCGCGACGGCTTCAAGGATGACGGTTACGCCCGAGACATGATGGTTGGGATGCAACGCAAACTCGAGGACGACGCATTGTCACTACGATCGACGCAAGGTCAAGGCCGCCAATGCGATGGAGTAGATTGCGAAACTGGATTGAACAAGACAGAAAAGCGGACGAAAAACGGCAGCGGGGGCAAAGCGAAGGAGTAACGCGAACAGCCGGACATGCAAAAGCGGGACGCCCTTGTGGGGCGTCCCGCCTGCGATCAATCAATGACCGAAGAAAACCGAGCGGGGGCCGGTTTGTTCCGCGCGGTTGCCGGATTGCGACGACGACGCGTTGACACCGCCGTAGGCGCTGTTCGAAGCCTGAGCGGCCTGCTCGGCAGCGACGGTTTGCGAATTCTGGCCTTGCTGCGAAGCCGGTGCGCCGATGGTCGGGTTGTAATGCGGTGCCGGGCCGTAGCCGCTTGCGAAGGCGGGAGCGGCGATCGAGGCAGAAGCGGCGATCAGGACGGCGGCGATAAGCTTGCTCTTCATGATGACTCTCCAATAAACGTTGATTTTCGGTACGAGGCCGTTGCGGAAGGGTTTTTGTTTTCGCCTGTCGCAACGTCGATGGAGGCAGTGTATACCCCTACTATCGAAAATTTATGCCGATAATTCGAATTTACTATTCTGCAAAAAGGAACAATGGGTCGCAGCCTTGAAGGACAAGGGCTTCGGACATTTCGACCCCGGTTCCGGGCGGTTTCGGCGTGTTTAAACCCGTGCCGGCGGCAGGGAGAAGCCGCGTCGCCGGCTTGCGGTAAAATCCCGGTTTGATTCCCCGCCGTCTGGCCGCTCCCATGTCTTTGTCCCAATCCCCGAGTCCCCGTCGCGTATCGGTTGCGCCGATGATGGACTGGACCGATCGTCATTGCCGCTCGTTTCATCGCATCCTGTCGCGCCATACGTGGCTCTATACGGAGATGGTGACGACAGGCGCGCTGATTCATGGCGACGTCGCGCGTCACCTCGCGTTCACTTCCGACGAAGCGCCCGTTGCGTTGCAGCTGGGCGGCAGCGAGCCGGCCGATCTCGCGCGTGCGGCGAAGCTCGGCGAGCAGTGGGGCTATGACGAGATCAATCTGAATTGCGGTTGCCCGTCGGAGCGCGTGCAGCGTGGCGCGTTCGGCGCGTGTCTGATGAACGAGCCGCAACTGGTCGCCGACGGCGTGAAGGCCATGCGCGATGTGGTTTCGGTGCCGGTGACGGTGAAGCATCGCATCGGCGTCGATGCGATGGAGGAATATGGATTCGTGCGCGACTTCGTCGGCACGATTGCCGACGCCGGTTGCGATGTGTTCATCGTGCATGCGCGCAACGCGATCCTCAAAGGCTTGAGCCCGAAAGAGAATCGCGAGATCCCGCCGCTCAAATACGACTACGCATATCAGTTGAAGCGCGATTTTCCGCAGCTCGAAATCATCATCAATGGCGGCGTGAAAACACTGGATGAGGTCGAAACCCATCTGCAACACGTCGATGGGGTGATGCTCGGACGCGAGGCTTATCACAACCCGTATGTGCTCGCCGATGTCGACGCGCGTTTCTACGGTTCGTCAGAACCCGCATTGAGCCGCGAAGCCGCCGAAGCGAAACTCATCGAGTATTGCGCGGCCGAACTTGCGCGCGGCACGTTCCTCGGCGGTATTACGCGTCATGCGCTTGGACTGTATCGCGGTGTCGCGGGTGCGCGAGGATGGCGCCGCGTGTTGTCGGATAACAGGAAGCTGGCGTCCGGCGATCTCGCGATCTTTGATGAAGCACGCACGCATCTGCGTGAGCCTGCCGAAATGTTTGAATAAAGGACTAGGCAAACCGCATTCGTGTTTGTATAATCTCGCTTCTTGATCGGCAAGCCAGTTCATGGTGAGCCAGAAAGCAGTTCAAAGCTGTTTCAGTGGTGGCTGTAGCTCAGTTGGTAGAGTCCAGGATTGTGATTCCTGTTGTCGTGGGTTCGAGCCCCATCAGCCACCCCAGCAAAATCAAGCACTTAGCCCAGTCAGCGCGACTGGGCTTTTTGCTTTCTGGAGTCCGTGTAACCACTGTGTAACCGGATTTCGTCAATCGCGAGACAAGCTACGATGCCGTTCTTCCACATCTCCAGCCATCAATTCAAGGTCGGTGACGTGGTGCAGCGCGGTCGATGGGGTAATGCCCTTCGGACTTATCAATTCGACGCGGGCTCACCTGACGGCGCATACAAGGGCTGGCGGCTCGCCAGTGAACTGCTGCTCGAACAAGTAAGGCGCGACATTGCCCCGCATCTGCCAAGCCGCTGGGACTGCACCTTCGCGATTGCAGACCGCGCCCAGGCCATCGCCCAGATGCCGTTGTGGACGTCCTGCCCGAAGTTGTACGAAGTCCAACTGGTCATCCCAGGCGCAGCGACGCACGTGGCGGACTGGCATCTGCTCTCTGGTCCGATTCGCTTCAATCCTAGTGCTCCGTTCGTGGCATTGAACGAACAGCTTGCAAAGGAATACTGGACACCAGTAGCCGCGCTCCAGATGCCGGAGATGTTGTGCGCATCAGACTTGCGAGTGACCGCGATTCTCTAGCAGCGCCTGTAACGTCGGACAGGTCATCGCGGCTGCATGACTCTTCTCTAACGTCGGAGAGGTCGCAGGGGCTATGCGACAGCAAATGAGATGGGAGATTGCGCTCGTAGCGTCAAGTCCTCATTTGCTGTCGGCGTCACTTCGGCGGCGCCTCAATCAGGCTTCTGGCTCGCGCAAGCGATTCTTTACCTGCAGATGTCACCATCGCATCGGGAAGGTTCCGCAGCGCGTATAAGTAGACATACATGCACCGGCACTCGTCCTCCTCAAGCGGCCCGGTGATTTCGTCGGTGTAACCGTCGCCGGCTGTCATGAAGCCTTTTTCCTCGGCCCAGTTTCCGCGCACCGCATAAACGCGACCGTTACGCGCCTCGTGTTCAGGTATCCAGCAGCCCGACGTTCCGCCCCGCCAGCTCCATTCTGCAGCGATTGCCCCGCCCGTCGTGGCGGCTGCATTTCGCTCGTTGGCCAATTGCTGAAAAGGCGTGGGTGCCCCGGTCGCAATCGCGCTTCGTCGCGGTGAGGCATCCGACAGGGACTTGGGCGATTGCGCATCGTGGTCGTAGCGAGCAGTCGACTGCACCTGCTTTGCTCCGAACAGCTTTCGAAAGAGATTCATATCTGTCGTCAGTCGTCCAAGCCCGGGATAATCGCCTTGTATGCGCAGAAGCAACGCTTGCCATTGCAGTCCTGCAGCGGAAGCACAGGAGCGTCGTTGATTGGATACGATTTCGTCAGCTTCTTGACCTTCGCACAGGCGCCCGTGTCTTTGACAAAGGTTACCCGCACGGCCTCGATGCCGATGCCCTTCATGCGAATCAGTGCGTGCCGATTCCTCGCCAGGTTGGCACTGTTCGTACATGCTGCCTGAATAAACGCTGCAGGGTCCGCGCTGGGCGGGCTGGCGGAAACAAGGCAGTCTGCCAGAGAGATTCGCGCCGCCTCGGCTTCGGGACGCCCTTTTTTCCCTAGAAGTAAGTGCGCGTTGACCGGCGTGAATGGCGGGCTGTTTGCTTGAATGGCACTCATCATCGCGGGGATTAACTCGGGCTTGAATAGACCTGACGCGGTGAGTTGCGATTCAATTAGCGCGAATGCCTCCGCCTGCATCTGGCGTTCAGATTCGACGCGCGCGGAACTAGGTTTCACGGTCATCGCCTCCGCGTGAGGGTCGAGGCGAGGCATCGGCACATCGGCCAATGCAGAGGGCTTCCGCCCGAACAGTTTCCCGAAGATACCCATCCCCCGCGCCCCCGTCCTAAGTGTTTTCGGGAGCTTACCATTGCGACGCGCCGCCACCGCGGCAGAAGTCGTTCATGGGGTTGTTTCGAAAACGGTCGAAACCGTGGCAACCATCTGGCAACCACCGCCGCGGCAACCATCGTTTCCGTGGATACCGGCGTGGATACCGCTTCGTGGTTACCAGCCAATCCTCCAATAACCAGCCCGCTAACCCGCCGGCGCCAACCGGCACAAAGCGTGGAAACTCACTGGAAACAGCCTCAGTGGAAACCACCTCGAACCGTGGTAACCATCTTGGTAACCTTGCTGTGGAAACCATCGGTTTCCCTGCGAACCAGAGTGCGAACCTCGGCGGCGCGCACACCTGTTTTGCTGTTACACAGGCTGTTACCGGCGCCCCAAATCACAAAGTAGGCTATTCGAAAGTTTTGCCGTAATGTTGCGCGAACCGTTCGGATTTATCTGCGAACTTATTTGCGCGAATATCGTTCCGAAACGCGAGACCACATCCGCCCATTCCCCTTGCGGTTCATGGCTCCAAGCCAATCTGACCGTTTCGAAACTGCGCGGGAAAGTGCGTCGAAATTGCGGAGTTATTTCGGCTCTATCGACACGTTCGGCATTTAGTTTCCGTTGATATTTTTCGAACATCTAGCCGGAATCCATCAACGCGCCATCAACCTGGCCCTCGCCCCGGAGACTTACGGCACCGCTCGCGGAGAGGAGCCCATGCGTTGATGGGCATGGGATTGCTCGAAACTGGGGGCGCGATTTCGTAAGTCTTGGGTAGAGCTAAATCTGTGGATTTATCTGCGAGGAAATTCGTTCAGAAACGCCGCACTGAATCTGCCGCTTCGCCTTGTTACGAAAGGCTTTCTCAGTTTCGAAACCTGCGAACAAATGCGCGGAAAAATTCGGCGTTATCTGCCCTCGAAGTCATCTTCGATAGAATCTGGAGAGCGGATAAAAACGAAGAGAGAGGACCAGATGAATCGTTTGTGGATTGGGGCACTGCTGGCGGCGCCAACGCTGTCGTTCGCCCAAGGGATGCCAGAGAACTGCCGTGCGCCGATGGCAAACTTCATGGAGCTGTCAGCTATACCGCAACTGCTCCACCTCCCTTCGGACGGCCCGAAAATAATGGGAATTGTCCCGGCCGGCAATTCCCACGCACGCGAAGTCGGCAATGGTCGCTATCGAATCGATTGCACGATTTCGGTTTCTTGGGACGACGGCCACGTCGACAAAAACTATCATTTCAGCGCATGGGAGAATCCAGACGGCGGCTATGGCGGTAGTTATGCCCCTGCTCAAGCAGTCTCCGCGAACTCGTCCGAGAGCGAGCGGCCCGTTAGTCCGCTGACCGTTGAACAGCGAGTCGCTGCTGCCGTGACGGCTCATGGCAGTGACAGCATGATATGCAATCCATCGCGGGACAGATACGCGTGCGGTACACCGGTGGTGGACATCGGGAAACTGGCCGCCGTCTTGTTATCAACAGCGGGCACCCAGGCAGCGTGGACAAACAGCGGCGGTCTACCTGTGAAATGGACCAAGCAGTACGGCAATTCGAAACGCGATGGTGTCCTCGTCTTCGGAAACGGCGCGACTGGCGATATTCATATCGCTTCTGAGGCCGATGGACTAACGCAGGTCGGCATCAGCATGAATGATTGTTCTTCCACCCAGTCGAGTGTATGCACGGACGACATTCGGCAGTCACTTCAGCGCGCAGGCGTTGCCATACAGCGGGTATGTTATGGCGACTCGAGGCCGGAATATCAGGTATCGGGGCCGCGCGGGGTGCCCGCCGTGATTACTTGGCGCGCTCCCGGGACTGATATGGTGAGGATGCGCGCCGCCACGGCTTATATGGAGATTTTTCCCGGCATGACGACGGAACAAGATACTACCGCCGTCGGAGGATGCAAGGAAGACATGGCTATGTGAAGCCAGCGCCTCGCACGCGCGTACTGGTCGCACAATTCGGCTCGGCTACGGGCGCCTTTAGGGACTCAAAATACCTCCTTCGCGCCGCCCGCGCAATCCGGGTCCAGCGTCAGGTCGATTTACTTTGACCGCAATGTGAGCCGATTTCCCTGAAAGAACCGCCTAGCAAGGGTTTTAGGGAAATGAGCAGTCGGAATCCGTCAAAGCTGGGTCAAGGTAAATCCCGTCACGACCTAGTCTTGGTCGCGCGCTCACACTCCTCGCTCAGTATCTCGAATAGCACCGGGAGGAACGTCGGCTCGATAATTCGCCACGCAGAGCCTAGTCGCATCACTGCTCCGCGCTCGGTCAGTCGCGCTTCGTTGCGGCGTAACCATTTGCCCATTTCGGCGGGGCCGGTCAGGCGCGGACTGCCGAAGCGCCAGATGGACCGCGCACGTGCGTTCTCATGCAGCCACGTTTCGAGCGGCACGAGGCGTTCGACTTCGACCACCTCGGATTCAGTGCAGGTCACGGTTACCTCCTTGCGTTCCCCCGCTGACGATGCGGAACTGAGGCGGTTTGCGTTCATGGTCGTGGCAGCAGTCGCCGGCCGTCGCTCGGCGGGGCTCTCCGCTGGCCCGGTCGATGAAGCTCACTGCGTTCCAGCAACCATCAGCCTCATCGAACGAGGTGCAGTTAGCGCAGCACTTTCCTGGTCGTCCGTTCATGGTTGCTTCACAGGTCATCATTCATGCTGTCCAAGCCGCCGCCGTACATCTGGCACGCCTGCTCTGTGTCGTTCGCCGGTTGGCGGGTTGCCTGCACCGCAGCGCGCCGCCGCTTCACGTCGCAGGCAGACAGCACCGCGTGCGCCACCAGGTCGAGAGCAGGTTTCGCTTCGCCGTTCCTGTCCGTCCACACCTTCGGCGTGAGCGTGCCCACCAGCGCCACGCTGTCCCCGTCGCCGAGCGCCAGCAACGCCGCTTTCGCCTCGTCATCGAACGCAATCGCGTTCACGAAAAGCGATTCACCGTCGCTCATGGCGGCGCGCACCTTGGCGGTCACAAACGTCTTGCCGCTCTGTCCTGTCCGGCTGCTCGCCGCGCCGTATAGCTTCCCGCTCACCAGTCCGTCAATCATGTTTCACCTCGATTTCGTTGTCCGCTTCAATTTGCTCATGGGCATTGCTGGCGGTTGTTGATTCGTCAGCATCGCCATTGCTCGGCGTGGTCAACTTGCTCATGTTGCTCAACTTGCTCACGTTTTCAGCGTTGGACAACTTGAGCAAGTTGGACGACTTCGGCAGGCTCCAATACCACTTGCCACCGTCACCACGGCGCTTTTTCACGCCCAGCTTGTCGGATGCGCGGCGCAGGGTCGCCCACGAGATACCGGCCTCTTTCGCTTCGCGTTCAACCTCTTTGCTCGGCACCACGTCATCGCCCAGGACTTGCGTGAGGAAGTCGGCAGCAGCATCCTGCGCGCTTTCGGCTTCGCTGTTTTCCTCGTTCGGGTCGGTCAGCAACTCGCGCGCGGAACCCGCAACCGATGCACCCCATGCCACGTAGGATGCGTAGATACCGGGTACCGGCTCGGATTGCTCCAAGTGATACTCGAACCCGCCTTCGTCCGGGCCGATGTTGGACTTGCTGCGCGCCAAGATGCGGCGGTCTTCACCGTCGTCACCGTTCACCTTGGCAGCGACCAGCACCACGCGAGCAACCGCCGTGAAGGCAACCGAACCGACTACGCGCTGCGTCGGGTCGCCTCCTTGGCCGCCCTTGCTGAAGTGCGTGATGCCCACAAGTGCGGCGTTCATGTTGGCGGCAAGGTCAACCAGCGGTTGCAGCGCGCGGCGCGTCTCCGTGTTCTTGTGGCTGTCGCCAGTGACGGCGGTCACCACCGGGTCAACGATAATTAGACGGACGTTGCCAATGCGCTGGCATTGCTCCTGAAGTGCCAGCATGTCGCGGCTTGGGTCGAATGAGTGCAGTTCGCCCTTCACGCGCGCACCGGTCACGAAAAACACCCGGCCAGCGTTAGCACCAGCAGCCAGCAGGCGCGGCAGAAGGGTATCGGCGGGGTCATCCTCGCCGGACCAGATGAGCACGCTACCGGGCACGCAGCGCGAACCGTCCGGCCAGCGTCCACCACTCGTCACGGTTGCGGCGAAGGCGAGTGCAATCGTAGTTTTGCCCTGACCCGGTGCACCGGCCAGGATGTGCAGCTTACCCAACGCCAGCCAGCCATGCCAGAGCCAGCTAATCGGCTCCGGTTTCAGGTCGGCACCGTTCACGAGAACGACGCCATCGCTCACCGGCTCGGGCTTGGTGACGCGCTTCGCATTGGCCAGCACGCCACGCATGATTTCAGTCGGTGCGTTCATGCAGTCTCCGTCAGTGCGTCGTTCAGGTCATTTTGCGGCTGCTGCGTCACGAACACTTCACGGTCAGCATCTGCCCACCTTTGCGCACACTCGTCGGCAGCAGCGATGCCCGCCGCGTCGTTATCGGCACCGATGACCAGCGATTCGACACCCGCCAGCACCGGTAACGCTTTCAGGTTGCCCGCATCGATGAGCGCCCAGACCGGCACGTAACCCCATGCGAGCGAGAGTGCGGTCTCGATGCCTTCGGCCATGCCCAACCCGGTGGTCACTGCTTCGTCCGGCCACAAGCGAATCACGCCGCCCTGCTTGCGATGACAACCCAGCAGCAAGCGCGGCGGGTCAACGTCCGCTTTGCGGCCATCGGCGCGAATCCAGGTGCGATGCAGGCTCATTGGCTCGCCGGTCATCACATCAGTTATGAGCGCCACCAGTGCGGGGCCAACATACCCGCTCGGATGCTTCAGCGATGCGTGATAGCGAAGGTCACCATCAACGGGCGGGATGCGGCAGTGACGCGCCGCCAGATAGTCGAGCGCCTCGCCGGAAAGCCGCTTGCTGGCGGCCCACAGGTTGCGGCCATAATCAGACAGCGTGTCGTGTTTTGCGGTCGGCGCAGCAGCCTTGATACGCGGCTTGCTCGGCGTCGTGAGATGCGCGCCACGCTCCGGGTGGTAGCTCTCCGTGAAGGCGCACCGGAAGCAATGCGCTACGCCTGCACCGTCCGCCTCGATGGTCAGGCCCAGCGTCTTGTCACGCGGACCGCGACTGCAGGCTGGGCAGCTCAGGCGGTGACTGCCGATGTCGTAGGCGTCGAAATTAACCATGAGCGCCCCCGAACATGTCGCCTTGGCGCGGGTCAATCCGGCGCATTTTATTCAGCTTCGCGGCAGTCGCCTTGGCTTTATCCGCCCCCTTGCGGCGCTTGCTGGCGGCAGTCTTCACGTCGTCAATCCATGCGCGCGCGCCAGCGACAAACGCCGCCTCGCGTGCTTGGGCAGTCAGCCAGTAGACCGAAACCCACGTAATGCGGCCGTCGTTCGTGCCGGCGGCAATATCGCGACGCTCGATGGTCCAGCCGTACTTCGCTTCGAGGTAGTAAATGAAGGCGGCGGCGCGGGTCGTGGACTGCTCGAAGACTGCTTCCATACCCGTGACAGCCTGACCTTCCAGCAGTGCGGCCAGGACGCTCGCGGTCACGGTATTCTTGCGCGTGGGCAGCGTGCCTGCGGTATGATTGCCGTGTCCCTCGGCGCTCGTTGACTTCGGTTGGCGGGCGTTTTCTTTTTCCATCGCCTTAGCCCTCCGCCAGCTTATCGAGGGCATCCGCCGGCCACAGCAACCGGCCGTTCGGCAACTTGACCGGACGCAGCGTGAAGTACGCGCCGGTCTGGCAAAACCGTTTCCTGATGGACTGAGGACGGATGCTGAGGAGCGCGGCCAGCTCCTCGGTCGTGATGGGACGGTGAGTCTCAATCGCCGCAAGTTGCTGCACAGTCATGTGATGCACTCCAAGGTTGCGCGACTCAACGCGAATCGCTTGGAGTGCAATTTGCCGACTACCTCTGCGCCTTATGATTCCCATCGGGAATGGGAAACCGGTCGGGAACCCCACCGGGAATAGCGGGCACTAATCGGGAATCTGCTTGGACTTCAGGATGTCCGCCATGCCGTTCTGAAACGTCTTCAAGGTTGAGGTAACTCGCTTGCCGTCAGCTTTAACCCACGTGAACTCATCATCTTTGTTATCGGGAACGAATGCCGCTTCGGCATCGTTGGTTTTGAACCACTTGAGCGCGACCTTGTGGCCCGGATATATTCCTCCGTGCGCCGCCATCAGTTTGTCCAGTTGTTTCTCTACGGCAATCCGCCAACCGATAACGGACTTAGTGCCCGGAGCGTCGTCCGCGTCATCCGTAGATGCTCGCGTGATAAAGCTGCCGGGTCCGAGAGCAGCAGACGGAGCAGCATGTGTCAGAGCTCGCAGTTCATCGGGCATATCCCACTTCATCGTGTTTAGCGCCCATTCCGCGAACGTCGCCAGGTACACCTCACCATCTTTTTCGCCGGTCACTGTCGACAACGTGCCGCCGGTTCCCGTATGGCTCTGCGCAATTTCGAGTCTGTCCGATATTTCGCCGCGGACTTCCTTGCTGGCGGAAAATTGCGGCAACAATGCAGCCGCGAGGACTGAGCCCAAATCACGCTGGACCTCCTTTGGGTCAGTGTCGCAAGACAGGCATACAGCTTCCCGCAGCGTGACCTTATGTTTGCGGCACCACAGATTCCAGTTCGGGTTATGGGGATTGCCAGCCACAACCGGTTTATCCTCATGGGGAACCGCCGTTGCGGGCTGCACAATCTCAGTCTGAGCACCAGCGATTTTCCAAGCGATACAGCATTGGTCGAGATACGCCTTTGCATCGGCGATACGGAGACAACCGACGGGAAGTCCTGCGTTATCGTAGAGGTCCGTTGTTTCAATACCGCCCGCCTTCACAAACGACAGGCCGTTGTCACGGACCCATTGCACAATCTGCTGTTTGTGCGCTACCGACACTTCGCACCAGCGAGCCTGCGCCTTCGCCATCTCATCGCTCGCGCGAAAATCCCCATCTAGCGACCACGCGGGCCTATTCTCTGCCGCGTCGAGTTTCCCGCACCATTCATCAAATTGAGCATGCGAGCATCGCTCAGGCGGATTTCCGCATATCGAACGGACGAGCCGCCAGTCGTCGCCCGTCAGCGGCTCACGTCTGGATTGCGTTTCCTTCTGCGTCTGCTTGACAACTGTCACTTTGAAAACGGTGGTCAGGCGCTCATCGTTTGGGATGGCGACTAAGGAAAAAGCAATGTCGTTTGCCAACTGTTCAGCGGAAATCAGCGGAGCACTTGGAATCACTACTACGCCCGAACCCAAGGCGGCTCGCATCGCCGCCCGGCTCTTGCTGACAGCATCCTCCTCGACGCTTCTCAACCAGGCAGTATCGATGCCCCGGCCTTGGCACCACCTGATGAAGTCGAGCGGACGAACACGCGCAGGCGGATTGGCCTGGCTGCGCCAGATACCCAGCACGCTCTCTGCTGCGCGGAAGGCGGGGAAATCTGCCGATTTCCAGCAGGCGTCCAGGCCCTTCACGCGCGTGGTGGGAATCTCCGTGCACAGATGCCCGCCAACGATGGGAGCTTGCAGACCAGCAACGAGCATTGCAGCGGCTTCGGGCGTCCAGGTGTCGTACTGCAGATACCTGGTTAGCGTCGTCTGCTTCAGCGCCTCGTCGCTGAAGCCGGGGCCAGCGAATAGCGGAGCAGGCTGGCGGCGCGCCCAGTAGGCGGCCTGCTCGTGTATCAATTCTGCCGTGGCGGGCGGCATATAAGACTCGGGATGCGCCTCATAGCGAAGCCGGCCGGCAGTTACGTCAATCCGCGACATTGCCAGCGTGTCGTACAGGAGCAGGTCGCCGTCGAAAACCGCGCTCAGTAGCTGGCGGTCGTAGCGCACCATCACGAGGTCACGCAACCGGGACACTGGGTTATCTGGCTCGGCAGTATCGTGGGCTGCCATGAGCTGAGCCCGAGCATCGTCCGGGTCCGTGTCTTTCGGCACCATGCCCCACGCGATGTTGATGGACAGGATTTCGTACGAAACGTAGTGACGAGTAGCGTCGTAACTGTCTTTCAAACTTTCGTCTTCGAGCAGCTTCTGGAAGGAAAGAGGCACCTTGTTCGATGCTGCCCACGCGTCCAACTCAGCCACGTTGAACATTGCGCCATTCGCATATTCGATTACCGCCCGATGGCGATTTTTGTATTTCTCAGCCGCATCCATCTACGCCCTTCATGCGCAACCTTCGATTAGGTGCCCCTGCCAGGCCGTGAAGGTCCGGCTTTTCGCTCCGTCGAGCTAGGCAGGGGCAAAACGGTTCAACTTGCTCATACTTCCCACGTTGAGCAACATGAGCAACATGAGCAAGTTGCGAGCGCAACGCGGTTATGCCGCCTCGGCTTCGCACATCAGAGCAACTGACTGCTGTAACTGGAACGCAAGGTCATTTACCACGCCCAACGTACGCTCTACGAGGCCGCTATCAGCCGTCGATTCCATGATAACGGCAGTCAGCACGGCCACATCTTCCGCCGTTGCCATAGAGAACTCACGCACGTCCCGAAGGTCCCTGAACACACGCGCACCGCCTCGGTTTGTCGTGATTCGCAATTCTGCCTGCAATTGCGAGCTTTCAAAGTGTCGTGAGTCATTATGCATAGTTGCTCTCCTCGGTCATCGTATCAGCGTGTGTCGTCAGTTCCGATACGTGTTCGAACAGGTCGATTGCGCACGCGCGAATTTTCGGGAGCCAGCCGTTTAGCTCTTCTGCGGTCATCGTTGCCGGGATGCTGATATTGGCTAAGTGGATGCCGTTGAGCGAACCGACCGATGTAGTGAGATTGGCCGCCGCCACTTCATCTGACGCACTCAGCATTTCGGCGCGCGCGTTGGCGTGTGCCTCGACCAGGCGGGTCATTGCCACGTCGATGGTCGAGAAGAATCGTTCGCGGCTCCCCGAACCATCAATCTGAATCGCACAGTTGTACGGTGACACCAAGGCATAGCCAACAGAAAGGGCCGATTTGCTCATTGCGTCACCTCCGCTTGCGCGCGGTCCGAGGAAACGACAACACGGCAATAACGCATTTCGTCCAGGTCGAGCCGTTCGGCTACCACGTCGCCAAATGCTATCGCCTCGGCGTGGGTGGGAAAGGTGCCGTACTCGTTGCCGTTCGCGTCTCTAACCGCCCAATGCACCAACTGGTCAGTCATATAGGCGAAGGTCTCAGGCGGCACAATCATCTCAACCCGGTAAATCGCTGCAATGTCACACCGGCGCACCTTCAAGGGAGATGGCGGGTTATAGGCAGAAAGCGTCACCGTACGGGCCGAGCATGCCTGTACCGTTCGAAGTTGCCATTTTCCGTCGCCAAGCTGCACCAGCACCTCCTCATCCAATTCGTCGGAGATGTCACGGCATTCCTCGAGCAACGCAAACTCGCCCTGCCTGATACGCGGGTGCATCGAATTGTCTGGCATCTGATAGACGCGAATGGAACGCGGCGGCGCAATGGCGTGCTGTTCGGTTTGGGTGGCCCGCATCTCCGCTTCGGCGATGGCTGCGGCTTCTTGTGGGTTGCTCGACAGTTGGTTCACGGTCTACCTCTTGCATTGAGATGAACCGCCGACCGCCGGGAATGGCGGGGTGGGCGGGCACATCGACAGGGTTTGAGAGACCGGAACCAATGGCAACCGGCGTGCGCGAACGCACCCCAGCCGAGGCCCGCCCAGTGAAGAGGACGCGCGAAGGCGTACGGACGAAAAAATACCGCCGTGTGGCGGCGGTCGTCCGCCATTGGTTTTCGGGCTCTCACCCCCGGTCGCGTTTGTTTGCGCGACAGGAAAAGTTTACGGCGCTTCGGCTCCAAACACAAGCGGAGTCAGTGCAGATGGAGACATAGAGCGAAGAGCCGCCGCGCCTTCGGAAAGACTATCGAGGCAGGCGTCAATGCGAAGGCGGGAACAAGAGGAGATAGACGCAGCAATTCGCGCCATGAACGCCGGGAGAGTCGGCATTATTGGTGCGGCGGCGTGAAGTGCTCCAACACCTGCGCCGCCGCTTCTGCCCGATACCGTCAGGCGGCGGTCATACTACTTGGCGGCCTCAAGACGCACCACGGCACGGCTTCCCGTCGCTTCGGCGTAGCGAGACAGCGTGCGCAGCGACGGCATCGTGCGTCCGCTTTCCATGCGTGCGACGGTCGATTGGGTCGTCTGCATCTTCTCGGCCACCTGTTCCTGTGTAAGTCCGGCCCGCACCCGCGCGGCGATAAGCTCGCGCGCAACGGCAAATTCCGGTGCCTGAGCGTCGTACTCAGCCTGGGTATCCGGGTCAGCCAGCAGGCGCTTCTTCAGGGTTGCAAGGTCAGTCATTGTTCATTCCTCCTTCATCCGGGTATAGGCCGTCTCGATGGCCCGGCGCGGTGTCTTCTGCGTCTTTTTCACAAACACATGCAGCACAACCAGGCGCTGCCCTGTCCGTGTGACGTATATCGCCCGTGCAATGCCGTCACGGCCGGTCATGCGGATTTCCCACAGCTTTCCCTCCAAGGGGCGTACGTGGGGCATCCCGACGCGCTGCGGGCCAAACTCCGCCAGCATTTCCGCGATGTGCAGGAAACGGGCTCGCATATCGGACGGCAGCGCCAGCAATTCGGCTTCGGCCTCGGGTATCAACTCAACATGCCACGTCATCAGTTTATCTCTTTTTTGCTATGTTTGCACATTACTGGCTGACCGCCTGCAATCCTTGGTGGTTCTGCTGCGGCGTGAAGTCGATGCGAGCCTCTTTGAGAATCCACGCCTCCAGCTTGTCGTGCCACATGCGCAGCAGGTCGAGCGGGCGCACGTTGTAGTGACGCTCAGCAATGGCGGACGGCTTGTGGCCCATGATTTGTGCCTTGATGCCTGACGGGACTTCCGTCCATTCGGCCAGGCTTGAGAATGACCGCCGCAGGCCGTGCAACGTCACGGGGGCGATGCCGGCAATCTCGCAAACGCGATGCAAGGCGTTGTTCGGCGCGGCCAGTCGGCCATCGGCAGCGGCGGAGCTGGAAAACACCCACCGCGACGGCTCCCACGTCTTGCCGTCCGCCTTCAACTTGCGCATCTGCCGAACGTTCGGCGGCGTGTCGTTGATGCGCTTCAGCTCGAGCAGCACGCTGGCGAAATAAGGTGTCAGGGGAATGACCCGCCCGGTCTCGATTTCCACCTTGTCTTTCAGTTGCAGGCTCCGCCACCGGAAATCCACATCGTCCCAGCGCAGTTCGGCCAGCTCCTCCCGGCGCGCACCGGTCAGCAGCAGGCCAATCAAATACGCCTCCATGACCGGATTGCTGAGCTGGCGGACGGCACCGAACCATGCGGCCAGTTGCTCGCGCTGGATGGAATCAGTCTTGGCGGCCTGCTTCGGCAGGGCATCTTTCGAAAGGCGGGTGGCGACGGCCTGAGGGTCGATGAGTCCCTGATATTCGCTCCTCGATTCGCACCACGCCGCGAAGATGCGCAGGAGGTTGAAGGCGAGCCGGACACGGGCCGGACGCCGGGCGGCTTCGTCCGTCAGCCATTCGCCCACGCGGTCGGCGCTCAGGTCGGACAACTTCAGCGGCATTAGGGCAGCGAGCGGCCCTGGCTCCGTCAATCCCTTGCCGCGCTTCTTCGGTTGCCCGCCAGCACTGGCAAGGGTTACATGGTCACGGTGATGCAGTTCGCTCCACTTCGAGCGGCGCGCCTCGATGTACGCTGCCCAGGCGTCGGCCAGTGTCACATCCTTGCGGCGTGCCTCAGCCTTTCGTGCCTCATGGGCGACGCGCTGCTCGGCAGCTTCCTCTCGCGGGTCCTTGCCAGCGTCAACGAGGCGTTGCAGGCGGCGCGCTTCGTCCCGTGCATCGTCAATGCCCCAGTCTTTCGGCGAGCCAATCGTGACGCGCACCGTTGCCCCGTTCAACTTGGCCTGAAAGATATAGGACAGCCCACCCGCCGCCGTCGCACGAAGGCCTAGGCCGGACGCGCCGCCGTCCCACAGAAACGCCTGAGACTTGCCAGCGGGGCAGCTATGACCGTTGACGCGTCCCGCCGTGAAATTGACCTTTGCCATTGTCGCCACCATCCGGGTTTCGGGTTACATACTCTCCATGTAACCGCCATGTAACCCGATTCTAGGCAAACCAGTCAACGCAAGTCAACAGGATAATGTAACCGTAAACCCGCTAATCCAATACTCATAAGCCGATTAGCGGAATTTCGTAAATCTCGGTCAACGCTGGGAAATGCCACCTTGAGAGGATTGTGATTCCTGTTGTCGTGGGTTCGAGCCCCATCAGCCACCCCAAAAGATTCAGGCACTTAGCCCAGTTCATTGAACTGGGCTTTTTGTTTTCCAAAGCTCGTGTTTGCGCGAAGCGCATGCGCCGCGTCGATGGCCTCGCGGCTTGCCCACGCACCCAGGTCCAACGTCAGTCGCAATCGCCGGATAGATACTTTCTGCCGTCGCAGGTGATTTCGACGTGGTCCGCGTTGCGTGTCGCAACGCCGGCACTCAGCAGTTCCGCCGCGACACTGGACGGCAACTGCGGCGCGGGCTGCCCGCTACCCACCTCGTTCAGTTGCCGCAATGCGTCGATCGCTTCGGTACTCAGGGCTTTTGACATGGCTGTCTCCTTCGGCATCAACCTGCTCAATTCATGCTAGCACTTCCACGAAATTGCGCCGACGCGATTCAGGGACAGACGCAGCTCCACTTCGGGCGCGTTGTTTGCTGCTTCTGGATTGCAAGGCGGATGCGCCGGTACGCGCGTTTTTGCGGCTCTGGGCGAATTCGCCGGGAGAGGACGCGCGCTTCGAGTGCGTTTGATGCGCGCCTGCGAGGAAGAGTCTGGAAAAACGCTGGGAGAGTCGAATGAAACGCGTCGAATGTGTGCCGGCTGTGCGTGTTGCCGCCGCGTTGTTTCTTGCCGTCGCGAGCGGGCTTGCGATGCCGCAACAGCCTGCGAAGAAAGACAGCGCGGCGTCGATGGTTGTTCCGCCTTCGGCAGCATCGGGCAATTCGCGAGCCGACAACGCGAATAATCCCGACAACATGCCGGTAAAACGCCCCGACAAACCGACCAGAGACAAGATCACCCGCGAACCGCCGGCCAGCGCGGCAAACGCGAAGTAGCTGCGCGACGCAAGCACGTTTGCGGTTCGTCACGCGAAGCCGCGCGCCACGGGCGACCAGACGCAGCAAACCGCGCCCTGCATGTCACTTGCGTCGTCGGGAAGCGCGATCCGCGGCGCGCCTCATAGACGCGCGATCGACACCTCCGTCGATTTCACCAGCGCGACCACTTCCGCGCCGACCTTCAGTTCCAGTTCATCGACAGAGCGCGTCGTGATCACCGACGTCACGATCCCAAACGGCGTATCGACGTCGATCTCGGACACAACCGGCCCGCGGATGATTTCCCTGACCTTTCCTTTGAACTGATTGCGTACGTTGATTGCGGCAATGCTCATATCGATTGACTCCAGTAGAACGACAAAAACCCGTCATAGCCGTGCGACGTCAGATGGCCCAGCGGACGTCCGCCGGCCGTGCGGAACGGGTCGACGGAGCGGATATTCCAGCGGAACGTGCATCGTGAAACGGATCAAACGGCGGCGCGTTGTCGTCCGGCGTGCTCTTCAGTACACGATGCAGCACGTGTTCCTCAAGCGCGGCAAACGCCGACGACGCACGCGCACGCGGACGGGCGAGCGGCACCGGCTGGTCGAGCGCAATGCGTCCTTCCTCGATCAGCAGGATGCGGTCGCCAAGCGCCACGGCTTCGTGTACGTCGTGGGTGACGAGCAGCGCGGTGAAGCGGTGCTCGCGCCACAGCCGTTCGATCAGCGCGTGCATCTCGATGCGCGTGAGCGCGTCGAGCGCGCCAAGCGGCTCGTCGAGCAGCAGCAGTTGCGGACGGTGCACCAGCGCACGCGCCAGCGCGACGCGCTGACGCTGACCGCCGGAAAGCTGTGCGGGCCAGTCGTTCGCACGACCGGCTAGCCCGACTTCGGCGAGCACCGCGCGTGCATCGTCGCGTGCGCCGCGGCTCAAGCCCAGCATCACGTTCTGCAGCACGGTCTTCCACGGCAACAGACGCGCGTCCTGAAACATGATCCGCGTATCGAGCGGCGCGCCCCCGGCGTCATGCTTTTTCAGCACGCCCGCGCTGGGTGTTTCGAGTTCAGCGACAAGGCGCAGCAGCGTCGATTTTCCGCAACCGCTACGACCCACGATCGCAACGAAACTGCCGCGCTCGATCGACAGACTGAAATCCGACAACACCGTCCGCTCGCCGTAGCGTTTGCCGACACCATGCAGCTCGACAGCGTAATCCGCCGAGCGCGGCGTTTCGCGCGGAAGCGCAGGCGTTGTTCCCGCGATGCGCGCTTCGTCGCGAACGCGGGCAACATCGGACTCGATCGCATCATGACCGGACGTGCGTGTCTGCTTGAGTTCGGTTTCGAGATCGAGGCCTGAGACACCCGCATACGATGCGGAAAAAAGCGTTGCGCTCATGCTTTCGCTCCTCGTTGATATGCAGGGTGCCAGCGCAGCGCGACGCGCTCGATGTACTTCGCGAACATGTCGGCAAGCTTGCCGAGCGCGGCATACAGCAGGATGCCGACCACCACGACATCGGTCTGCAGGAACTCACGCGCATTCATCGTCATGTAGCCGATACCCGACTGCGTGGAAATCGTTTCCGCGACGATCAGCGTGACCCACATCAGCCCGAACGCGAACCGCACGCCAACGAGAATCGACGGCAACGCACCCGGCAGGATCACATGCCGATACAGTGGGAAACCCTTCACGCCATAACTGCGCGCCATCTCGATCAGGTTTGCGTCGACTGAGCGGATGCCGTGATACGTGTTCACGTAAATCGGAAAGAACACGCCGAGCGCGACCAGAAAAACCTTGGCTTCTTCCTCGATGCCGAACCACAGGATCACGAGCGGAATCATCGCAAGCGCGGGGATGTTGCGGATCATCTGCACGGTCGAATCGAGCACCACTTCGGCAGACCGGAAAAGACCCGTCGCGAGACCGAGCACAAGGCCGATGCCTCCACCGATGACGAGACCCGACACCGCGCGCCACGCGCTCACTTTCACATCGGTCCACATTTCACCCGAGCGGATCAGCGACCACGCGGCTTTCACGACCGCAAGCGGCTCGGGCAACACGCGCGCGGACAGCACACCGCTTCGCGTGGCCACTTCCCACGCGAGCAGGATGAGCAGCGGCGCGATCCACGGCGCGACCTGCGCGCCGAGCCGCCGCAGGTACCCCGTTTCGATCAGCGATTCAGCCATGATGGCGTTCTCCCTCTTTGTCGAGCGTCGCGCGGTGATACTTTCAAGGCATCACGCATGCGCACATTCCGGTCAGCTTTGCGCGGCTTTCGGCAGATAGTTGTTGCCGACGATCTCGCCGAATGGTCCCGACAGCGGTCCGCTCGTGCGCTCTTTCAGACGGCCTGGCAGCAGCGGGAACACGAGTTCGGCGAAGCGATACGATTCTTCGAGGTGCGGATAGCCGGACAGGATGAACGTCTCGATGCCGAGGTCCGCGTATTCCTTCATGCGCGCGGCAACCTGCTGCGGATTGCCGACGAGCGCGGTACCCGCGCCGCCACGCACGAGACCGACGCCGGCCCACAGGTTCGGATACACCTCGAGCGCCTGACGGTTGCCGAGCTTGCCGCCGTGCAGTGCGGCCATGCGGCGCTGGCCTTCGGAATCCATCTTCGAAAACGACGCCTGCGCGCGCGCAACCGTTTCGTCATCGAGCTTGCTGATGAGCGTGTCGGCGGCGGCCCACGCTTCTTCTTCGGTTTCGCGCACGATCACGTGCAGGCGGATGCCGAACCTGATCTCGCGGCCATGCGCCGCGGCGCGCGCGCGGATGTCGGCGATCTTCCGCGCGACGGCGTCGGGCGGCTCGCCCCACGTCAGATACGTGTCGATGTGCTCGCCCGCGAGCGCGTGCGCAGCCAGCGACGAACCCCCGAACCACAATGGCGGATGCGGATCCTGCACCGGCGGATACAGCGCCTTGCCACCCTTCGACGTCAGATGCCGGCCGATGAAATCGATCGAATCGTTCGTGTGCGACGCGCGCAACTGCGCGCGCCAGATGCGCAGGAATTCGTCGGTGATTTCATAGCGCGTATCGTGATCGACGAAGAGACCATCGCCTTCGAGCTCCGCCGCATCGCCACCCGTCACGACGTTGATGAGCAGACGCCCGTTCGAAAGGCGGTCGAACGTCGCCGCCATACGCGCCGACAAACCCGGCGACACGATCCCCGGACGGATCGCGACGAGAAACTTGAGACGCTTCGTGACCGGAATCAGACTCGAAGCGACCACCCAGGCGTCTTCGCACGAACGGCCGGTGGGCAGCAGCACGCCCTCGTAGCCGAGCGTATCGGCTGCGACGGCGATCTGCTGAAAGTAGTCGTAACTGGCCGCGCGCGCGCCTTCGGACGTACCGAGGTAACGGCTGTCGCCGTGCGTCGGGATGAACCAGAACACATTCATGGGCTGCTCCTGCCTTTATTCGAAACGGAATCCCGCCGGGCACATACATGCGATGCACGCGACACCACGCATCGCCGTTCATGACACACGGCGATGCAACGGCATCATCGGGGAACGCGCGACGCAAACCTGCGTGCGCCAGAGGGGTGACGGCTATCGCGTCTGCATGGAGAAACAGTCTATGGACGGCCCTGAAGCTTTTGAACGATTTATTTGAGCTTAGGTTTTCCACTTTCGTGATTAGCCAGGCGCTTTAACATACGGGCGCACTGAAGGCGAAGGCGTGCCCGGCCGCGCTCTATATAATGACGCACGTTTTCCGATAACCCGGCACGGCGCCATGAAGCGCGTCGACGTGCCCCTGGCGGTGCACCGCATGCAAAAGATCATCCTGCCGTTCGTGTCCGGCTTTCTGGCTTCCCTGTTCTTTCACGAATCGACGCTCGCGTTGCTGCACGCTGCCGGGCTGATCGACCCGAGCGGGTTCTCGACCGACCCGTTCCTGCCAGCCGGTTTGCCCACGTTCATCGCGAATGCAATCTGGAGTGCGTGCTGGGCGGTGCTGATGGCCTGGTTGCTGCGCGTCTCGCCTGAGCGAATCGCGCCGTGGGTTCAGGCGTTCGTGTTCGGCGGCGTCGTGCTGACGGCGGCAGACGTTTTCGTCGTCGATCCGCTGCGCGGTATCTGGCCGAGCGGCAACATGCTGCCGCGACTTGCGGTCGGCTTTGCAGCCAACGCGATGTGGGGTTGGGGCGCGCTGGTCTTCATGCGGGCCTTCATGGCCTCGAACGAAGAGGAATAGACGTTTGTGGAACGGCACGCGCAGCGATCGTTCAGATCGTCGCTGCGGGCGCCGTTGAAACTGCTGATTCCGGGCCGTCGCGGCCCGGTTGCCACCGATGCCAACGCCGGCTAGCCCTGAAGCTCACGCAGCGGATGCGCGTCCGCCGGCCACGGGCTCTCGAACATCTTCTCGACCGCTTCGGCCGGCACGTCTTCAATCTGCGCGAAGCGCCATGCCGGACGGTTGTCCTTGTCGATGATGCGTGCGCGGATGCCTTCGATCACATCGCCTTGAGTAAAGCACGAGCGCGTCAGATCGAGATCGCGACGCAGACACTCCGCCATCGATCCCTCCGCGCGTGTCACTACTTCGAGTGAAATTGCCATCGATAGCGGCGAACGTTCGCGCAGCACGGCCGTGGTCTGCTCGGCCCATTCAGCTGCCTCGCACTCCGCTTCCGTTTCCAGCGACTTCAGGATCTGGCCGATGTCGGGCTTCGAAAAATGCCGGTCGATCAGCGTGCGTACCTGCGCGAGGGGCGATGCGTCCGGCCGCGGCACGACCTCGCAGCGCGCCGCCTCACGCGTGACGCACGCCGCCACGTCGGCGCCGGATTCGAACGATTCGCGCTTCAGCGTATCGATCAGCGCGGGCAGCGCGGCGTCTTCGATATAGATATCGGCGAGACCGGCGTAGAGCGCGTCGGCGGCGCCGATCGTCTCGCCCGTGACCGCCAGATAGCGTCCGAGCGCACCCGGCGTACGCGCGAGAAACCAGCTCACGCCGACATCCGGAAAGAGTCCGATGCGCGTTTCCGGCATCGCCATGCGTGTCGAACCGGTCACGACCCGCAGGCCGTGCGTGCGATGGGCGCCCTGCGAAATGCCCATGCCGCCGCCCATCACGACGCCGTTCATCAGCGCGATATACGGCTTCGGATACGTGAAGATCGCGTGGTTGAGCGCGTATTCCTCGATGAAAAACGTGTCCAGCGCGTCGCGTTCGCCGCGTTGCACGGACTCGTACAGAAAGCGGATATCGCCGCCCGCGCAGAACGCCCGCGCATGCTGGCTATGGATGACGACCGCGAGCACGTCGGGATTTTCACGCCAGCCGTCGAGCGCGGCGTGCATCGCGCGGATCATGCCGGTGGAAAGCGCATTCAGCGCTTTCGGGCGTTCGAGTTCAATGAAACCAATATAATTCGCGACATAGGTGACGATCTCGTCGCTCGTCGCGGGTGTTGCGGTGATGGACATGGGCTGCGAAGGGTCGAATGAATCGGGAACTGAACGGTATCACGCGACAGGCGATTCCGGTTTCGCCGTTGCGCGGCGTGTGCGTCTGGCGCGTGGCTTCGGTCCGGTTTGCGTTTGTGATGGCGGCTGCGGATCCGCCGCTGTCTGCGTCACATCCGCGCCCGTGTCCTGCCGGGCGGAACCGAACCACGCGTCGAACGCGACGTCGATCAGTGTGCCGACCGGCGTGCGCGGAAAAACCGGACACGTCAGCTTCAACGCGACGACACCGTGCATCGTTGCCCACAACGCCTCGGCCCACACCTCGCCCTGCGTGGATGCAGGCAGCCGCCCCGCCGCCCTGAGTTCATCGATCGAATCGACCATCAGACGAAACGATGCGTCGCCCGTTTCGTCCGATGCCCCGGCGGCTTCGGTCAGCGCTGCGTCGGTATAGCTGGGATCTTCCATGAAGATCAGCCGGTATGTCTGCGGATGCGCAATGCCGAACGCGACATACGCGTGTCCGAGTGCCCGCAGCCGTTGCGCCGGGTCGGCGATCCGCGCGAGCGGCTCGAAGCTTGCCTGCAACTGCGCATAGCCCTCCGCGCATAAGGCCCGCGCGATCTCGTCGCGGCTCGCGAAATGCAGATACAGCGTGGCGGGTGAATATTCGATGGCGTCGGCGATCTTGCGCATCGACAGCGCAGCAAAGCCCTCACGCATCACGATGCGCCGCGACGCATCGAGGATGCGTTCGCGCAGCGCTACTTTCTGACGGTTCTTTCGTTCGGCGATTCCCATGCTGTGCATTTTGGGGTTGACAAACTGAAAAGTCAAATTAAACTGAACACTGTTCATTGAACATCGTTCAGTTTATTTCAAACGTTAATTTGCATGGCGTACGGGCTCTTCCCGATGCCGCGCTGGAACCAGGGGTCGATATGGAAACTGCAGGGAAAGTGGGTCTGATCGGTGCCGCTGGCGCGGCCGGGCAAAGCATCGCGGCGGCATTGAGCACGGCGGGCCGCCCGTACCGCGCGATCGGCCGCGGGCAAAGCGCCTTGCAGCGTGCATTCGGCAACGATCCGAACGCGGAAATCGTCACGTGGGATCCCACGAATCCGGCATCGGTCAAATCGGCTTTAGCGGGTCTGGACACCGCTGTGTATCTGGTCGGCGTGCCCTACCACCAGTTCGCGACGCACCCGCCGTTGATGCAGAAAACGCTCGACGGGCTGGTTGCAGCCGGCGTGCGGCGGCTGATCCTGATCGGCACCGTTTATCCGTATGGGCGCGCGCAGACGACGCCGGTAACGGAAGCACATCCGCGCAACCCGCATACGTTCAAGGGCAAGATGCGTCTCGCGCAGGAAAATCTCGTGCTCGACGCGCACGGGCACCACGGGCTTGAAACGCTTGTTTTGCGTCTGCCAGACTTCTATGGTCCGGGCATCGAGCGCAGTTTCCTGCATGGCGTATTCGAGGGCGCCGCGCGCGGCGCGCGTGCGCAGATGATCGGCCCGATCGACGTGCCGCACGAGTTTGTTTTCATGCCGGACGTCGGCCCTGTTGTCGAAACCCTGACGCGCACACCGCAAGCATACGGCCGCGTGCTGCATCTGGCCGGCACGGGCACGATCACGCAGCGCGAAATCGCGGAAAAGGCGTACGCGCTCGCGGGCCGCGCGCCAAGGTTGATCGTGGCGGGCAAGCCCACACTGCGCGTGATGGGACTGTTCAACCCGATAATGCGGGAACTGGTGGAAATGCATTACCTCGTAACCGATCCAGTCGTGCTCGACGACACGGCATTGCGCACGCTCATCGGACCGGTCAGCAAAACATCATACGAAGAAGGCATCGCACGATCAGTCGAAGCCGCGCGTCGCGCGGCCATTCGCGCGGCCTGAAATGCGCGGACAGCGCGGTTGACTGAATCCTTACACGTCGGCAACGTTGCCCGGCGGAAAGTGGCCGCTTTTCAGCAGAACCGGCATGCCGTTGCTGATACGCAGATGTTCGCGCGCCACGGCTTCGATGCGCGCGCGGCCAGCGTCGAACGCGCGGCGCCACCCTTCACTGTCGTGGGATTGCGCGCCGAAATGATCTTCGAGCGCTTCGACCGAAATCGCGCACGGCACCGGCTCGCCGTTCACGAGCGCAGGAAACACGAGGGTCAGGTTGAAGTCGCGATAAGCGGGCGCTTCCGCGAGAAAACGAATTTCCATGGTCACCTCATCAGGAAAATCCGGCATGGATCGCATCGCAATCCGGCTGCTTCAAAGCCAGGCGTGCGCAGCACATTATGCTACTCGCTGGCACACATGACCGGCGGCCTTCCGCGCCCTGCCCTTCGTTGACCTGCACTGCCATGCCGGCGGCGACGATTGCCATGCACTTGTCGCCGCCAGCATGGTCGAACCAGTGTAAGCAAGCCACCCAATCTGCCCGGATCCGGAGAAAGCAACGTCGATATGGGAAAATATTTCATGCAGGACACGGAAGTCCCGGAGCCCGATGCCGCCAGCAAGTGGTTTACGTATGCCGGGCGTCACGGCATCGACATGCCGAAAGCCATCAGCATCTGGGAAGACGCGGCAACCGAAAGCGGTGCTGAAAGTCGTCGTATCGTCGGCGGTGCGGGTATCCGCATCGATCCAGAGATCAGTTGACGCACGTCGCCCGGGCGGCCGGCACGCAACCCGCGTCCATCGCTGCACACACTTTCAGTCACAAGGACACACGATGAAGCTATCCGAGCGGCGCTTGCGCCAGTCTGCCCTCTTTGCCGCGGCACGCGTCGCCGCGTTGCCCTGCGCTGCCCTGCTGATCGCGGGCCTCGCCGCGTGTGCGTCGTCGAACACCACGTCGCTGATCAACCTGCCGAACGGCCAGACCGGTTTCGCCGTGAACTGCAGCGGCGCCGATGCCGGGTCGAGCTGGGCGTCGTGCTACGTGCAGGCCGGCCAGGCGTGTGGCGCAACCGGCTACGACATCGTCTCGAAGGACAACGACGAGGGCGGCACCGCGGGCGGCGGCGTCACGAACGTCGTTTCGGCGAACGTGAAGAACCGCTCGATGGTGATTCGCTGCAAGTAGCATTGCGGCTACGCTGACGCACGTACGCGGCGGGCGTACGGTCAATGCGCCTGCATCTTCGAAAACAGGTTGAGCACGACGACGCCCGCGACGATCAGTCCGAGCCCGCAGATCGCGGCAAGGTCCGGCACCTGGCGATAGAGGATCATCGCCACCAGCGTGATCAGCACGATGCCGACGCCCGACCAGATCGCGTAGACGATGCCCACGGGCATCGTCCGGAGCGTCATCGAAAGACAGTAGAACGCGACGAAGTAACCCGCGACGACAATGATTGAAGGCACGAGCCGCGAGAAGCCATCGGCGGCACGCAGCGCGGAAGTCGCGATCACTTCCGCGACGATAGCGATGGCGAGCCACAGGTAGGGAGGCAGACGCATCGGGTCAGGCCTTCGCGAGGGCGAGCTTGCTGTAATCGAATTCGAGCTCTGCGCACAGCGCTTCGACCACGAGCTCATGATCGGCGCGCTGCGGCAGACCCGACACGGTCACCGACCCGATAACACCCGCGCCCGCGACAGTCAGCGGAAACGCGCCGCCATGCGACGCATATTCGCTCGCGGGCAGACCGTGTTTCTCAACGAGCGTCGCGCCGGCCTGCTGCATACGCAGGCCGATTGCGTACGAACTGCGCCGGAAATGCGCGACCACATTGCTCTTCCGGCGCGCCCAGTCGACGTTGTCGGGCGTGGCGCCCTCGAGCGCGCTGAAAAAGAGCGGCTGGCCGAACGTGCGCACATCGATCGCAAGCGCGAGGCCGCGCGCTTGCGCGACTTCACGCAGCCACACACCGAGCTGCCACGCACGACCGGTATCGAAGCGGGGAAACACCAGTGCTTTTTCCTGGGCGAGAATCGACTGCAGATCGTGAGCGATGTCCATGGGAGCAGGGAAACGGGAGATGAGAGAGCGAGCCACGCCACGGCGGCTCAGGAAGGGCTCAATTCTAGCGCAGCGCGTTGCCCGAACTTCCCCGTGACCTTCCCGCGGCAGCCACGAGGCGCATGTGCGAAACGCCCGTCACGCAGGCATTGAAGCCGGTTCATAAATAGCTGTTGCGCCAGCTTTCGATCTGTCCTATAATCTTTTCTTCGACGGACGCGGGGTGGAGCAGTCTGGCAGCTCGTCGGGCTCATAACCCGAAGGTCACAGGTTCAAATCCTGTCCCCGCAACCAGCTAGTTTTCGTCGAAACACCAAGGGCTTGCCGATACGGCAGGCCTTTTTTGTTTGCGCATTGCCAATGCGTTCCCATGCATGAGGGAGCCACCTCTTGTGATCGGCGCTTCCAGCTGGAAGTAGCATCGAACGTGAACGGCCGCCCCGGTGATAAACTCCCACCACCGTTCCTCCTCCCCTCGTCCATGAAATTCTGTTCCGTCTGCGGCCACGCAGTCAGCCTCGGCATTCCACCCGGCGACAACCGCGAGCGCTTCATCTGCGCCGATTGCGGCACCGTGCACTATCAGAATCCGCGCAACGTGGTCGGCACCGTTCCGGTATGGGGCGACAAGGTGCTGCTGTGCCGTCGCGCGATCGAACCGCGTTACGGCTACTGGACGCTCCCCGCGGGCTTCATGGAAATGGGCGAAACCACGGCCGAGGCCGCGTCGCGCGAAACGCTGGAAGAAGCCGGTGCCCGCGTCGAGGTGCAGAACCTGTTCTCGCTGCTGAACGTGCCCCACGTGCATCAGGTCCACCTGTTCTACATGGCGCGGCTGCTCGATCCTGACGTCGCCGCGGGCGAGGAAAGCCTCGAAGTGCGTCTCTTCGAAGAGCACGAAATTCCGTGGGACGACATCGCGTTCCCGACCGTCGGCCAGACACTCCGGTTCTTCTTTGCCGATCGCGCGTCGGGCAATTACGGCCTGCACACCGGCGATATCTTCCGCTCGCTGCGCGACGGCTGAGCGGGCCGCGAGCATGGTGCCCTGGCTCGGACCCGACGATCCGTTTCCGCCCGTCGAGCGCGCGCTCGGAGCGGCGAGCGGCGCACCCGGCCTCCTTGCCGCGAGCGCCGATCTGCTGCCCTCACGGCTCATCGACGCCTACCGGCGCGGCATCTTTCCATGGTATTCGGACGGCCAGCCGGTGCTCTGGTGGAGCCCCGACCCGCGCATGATCCTGCGAACAGGCGAATTCAAGGTCTCGCCTTCGCTCAAGAAGACCCTCAAACGCGTGCTGCGCGACGACGCATGGGAAATCCGCGTCGATCACGATTTCGCGAGCGTGATGCGCGCGTGCGCGCTCGCGCCCCGCCACGGCCAGCGCGGCACATGGATCACCGCGGATGTCGTCGAAGCCTATACGTCGCTGCATCGCACGGGCGACGCGCACAGCATCGAAACCTGGCACGAAGGCCGGCGCGTCGGCGGGTTGTACGGCGTGTCGTTCGGGCAGATGTTCTTCGGCGAATCGATGTTCGCCGACGTCACGGATGCGTCGAAAATCGCGCTCTCCGCGCTTGTCGCGCACCTGCGACGTCACGAAATAGAAATGATAGACTGCCAGCAGAACACGTCGCATCTGGCGTCGCTGGGCGGTCGCGAGATAGCGCGCAAGGCGTTCGTCGCGCATGTCCGCGCGTCTGTCGATGCTCCTTCCATACCCTGGCGCTTCGACAAGACCGTACTGACCGACATCGTCACGCGCGCGGCGTGATGGACAAACTGAAGGGCAAACGGTGGAGCACGGCCGGCGCGAAGGCGATCACGCAGATCGTGCCGCTCATGAACCGCCGGGTTTGCGGGACCCGAAAACGCTTCGAGAGCTGCCAACGTGACTCACCCGAATGAGCTGCCGCTGTCACCGCTTTCGGCGCTGCAATTTTACGCAACGGCGCCTTATCCCTGCAGCTACCTGGAAGGGCGTATCGCACGCTCGCAGGTCGCCACGCCCAGTCATCTGATCAACTCCGACGTCTACACCGAACTCGTCAAGGCAGGCTTCCGGCGTTCGGGCGTCTTCACGTATCGCCCCTACTGCGACGGCTGCCATGCCTGCGTACCCGTGCGCGTGCCGGTCGAGCGCTTCCAGCCGAACCGCACGCAACGCCGCGTATGGAAGAAGCATGGCGAACTGATCGCGTCCGTCGCGCCGCTGCACTACGACGAGGAGCATTACGCGCTCTACATGCGTTACCAGTCGGCGCGGCACGCGGGCGGCGGCATGGATCGCGACAGCCGCGACCAGTATGAACAGTTCCTGCTGCAAAGCCGGATCAATTCGCGGCTCGTCGAGTTCCGCGAGGCGCCGCATGGCGGCCACCCCGATCTGCCTGGCATCCTGCGCATGATCAGCATGATCGACATTCTCGGCGACGGCCTGTCGTCGGTGTACACGTTCTTCGATCCGGACCAGCAGCACGCGAGCTTCGGTACGTACAACATCCTCTGGCAGATCGAGCAGGCACGCAGCCTGAATCTGCCCTACGTGTACCTCGGCTACTGGATTCGCGAGAGCCAGAAGATGGCGTACAAGGCGAATTTCCGGCCGCTTGAAGGGCTGCACGACGGCCTGTGGAAAGTGTTCGACACCGCGAACATCGATGTTTCTCCGGTCAGCGCGGCCTTATCTGCCAAACCCGCTGCCAATCCCGATGACAAAGCCGATATGAAGCCCGACGGCAAGCGCGGCGATCGCATCGGCTAAAATAGCGGGTTCTCATTTCCGGCCGCCCGGCTTCGTCCTGTGTTCAGCTCACCCTTCTTCAGCTCCCTGTACCCGCTCGCGCGCGCCCAGCTCTTTCGCATGGACGCGGAAGACGCTCACCATCTGACGCTGCGCATGCTGGGCGCTGCCGGCCGCAGCGGCCTTGCCGGCGCACTCGCGCCGCGCGTGCCCGACTCGCCGCGCACCGTCATGGGTCTGACGTTCCGCAATCCGGTCGGCCTCGCCGCCGGGCTCGACAAGGACGGCGCATGCATCGACGGTCTCGCCGCGCTCGGCTTCGGCTCGATCGAAGTGGGTACGGTCACGCCGCGCGCGCAGCCGGGCAATCCGCGCCCGCGCATGTTCCGGCTGCCGGAAGCGGACGCGGTCATCAACCGCATGGGCTTTAACAACGCCGGCGTCGACCAGTTCGTGAAGAACGTGCAGGCCGCGCGCTATCGCGGCATTCTGGGCCTGAACATCGGCAAGAACGCCGACACGCCGATCGAACGTGCCGCCGAAGACTACCTGTACTGTCTCGAACGCGTGTATCCGTTCGCGAGCTACGTGACGGTCAACATCTCGTCGCCGAATACGAAGAACCTGCGCCAGCTGCAGGGCGCGGACGAACTCGATGCGCTGCTCGCCGCGCTGAAGGACAAGCAGCAGCGTCTCGCCGACCTGCACGGCAAGCTGGTCCCGCTCGCGCTGAAAATCGCACCGGATCTCGACGACGAGCAGATCAAGTCGATCGCCGGTACGCTGCTCCGGCATCGCTTCGAAGGTGTGATCGCCACCAACACGACGCTCTCGCGCGAAGCCGTCAAGGGTCTGCCGCATGCGGACGAAGCCGGCGGGCTGTCGGGTCGTCCGGTGTTCGATGCGTCCAACGTTGTGATCCGCAAGCTGCGCGCGGAAGTCGGCGACACGGTGCCGATCATCGGCGTCGGTGGGATTTTTTCGGGCGCCGATGCCCGTGCCAAACTCGCCGCCGGTGCTTCGCTGGTGCAGCTTTATACGGGGTTCATCTATCGCGGCCCGGCGCTGGTCGCTGAATGCGCGCAGGCGCTGGCGAACAACGCATAAGCCCGCAAGCCGGCGCGCGGTGTGCTAACCACCGCGCGCCGGCGCGTCGAGCGCCGCGCCGAAACGGTCGAAGCGCGGCTCGTAGAAGTGATCCGGGTCGAGCGAGTACACAACCCGCCGCGTGCGGCCCATCAGCTCATTGCGCGGGAAAAAGCCGAAGTAGCGCGAGTCGGCGCTGTCGTCGCGATTGTCGCCGAGCATCAGGTAGGCGTTCGCGGGCACCGTCACCGGACCGAACGAGCGGCGCGGGCTCGGCGCGATCTCCGAGAGCCGCACCGCGTGCGACACGCCGCCAAAACGCTCGCGCAGATAATCCCCCGGCGACAGTGCATCGCCCGGCAGCGGCAGCTGCTGCATCGGTTGATAATCCGCGCGCACGCCGTTCACGTACAGCACGTTGTCGCGCATCGCGATACGGTCGCCCGGCAGGCCGATCAGCCGCTTCACAATCAGTTCATGCGCCGCCGACGAATCGATCGTCACGATATCGCCGCGCAGCGGATCGTGCAGGTGCGCAATCGCAATATGCGTGAATGGAATGCGCAGGTCGTACGCCATCTTGTCGACGAGAATGCGATCGCCTTCGCGGATCGTCGGCAGCATCGAGCCGCTCGGCACGACGTTCCAGTCGGCCACGGCGCTGCGAAACAGCACCATCAGCGCAAGAAAGGCGATCAGGCTTTTATTGCTGCGCCAGAATTTCATCAACATACGTGTCACGACCTGCTCCTGCGGCAAGGAATCCGAAAGCTCGATCGAAGCGCGGCAGGCTCGCTGCCACGCATCGACCGGGCAGATCGTATCACTCGTCGGCGGCGAAGCGCAGACCGAGCGTCGCGCGCGCGGCGTCGGCCATCGCGATCATCTGCCGCGATTTCGCGTGCGTCATGACCGGACTTTCCATTTGTCCCGCGCGGATCAGCTCGCAGAAATGCGCGGTCTCGTAGTTGAGGCCGCCGCCTTCGAACGGCGCATCGAGTTCGACGACACGGCCATCCGCGTAACGGATCGTCGCGCGTGCAGGGTTCCACCAGTTTTCGTGGATCGTGACGTGGCCGCCCGTCGCGGCGAGCAGCGCGTCGCCCTTGCCGGCGAGGTCCATGCCGCAGAAGAGCTGTGCGATGCCGTGCTCGTGACGACTGTTGAGGCTCGCGAACATATCGACACCTGTCGCACCGAGCCGGCCGATGGTCTGCACGTCGAGCGGCGCACCGAGCCAGTCGACGGCGAGAAACATCTCGTAGATGCCGATGTCGAGCAGCGCGCCGCCCGCGTGATCGAACGACAGCGAAGGATGATCCGGCGGCACGCCCGGCACCGAACAGCCCGCGCGCACGAGCCCGATCGCACCGACCGGATCGGCTTCGAGATGCGCGCGCAACTGGCGATAGAGCGGATAGAACGGCGGCTTCATCGCCTCCATGAAGAGCCGTTGCGCGGCGTGCGCCGCCGCGACCACGCGATCGAGTTGCGCGGCGTTGACGGTGGCGGGTTTTTCGCACAGCACGTGAGCCCCGGCCGCGAGCGCGGCGAGCGCGTAATCCGCGTGGCTGTCCTGATGGGTGGCGATATAGACGGCGTCGATGCCGCTCGCGAGCAGCGCGTCGAGGCTGTCGTACACGGCGCCGCCGAATTCCGCGGCGAACGCCGTTGCGGGTTCAGCGCGGCGCGACCACACGGCGGCGATCCGCGTGGCGGGCACGTGCGCGAGACCTTGTGCGAAGCGACGCGCAATGCGCCCTGTTCCGACGATGCCCCAGCGGATCACGGTATCTTCTTTCATCGATGGCTTGTTCCAGTGCGGTTGCTGACAGGCGACATTGTCGCGCATGTGAGCACCGGGCCAACGATATCGCGCTCGCCCGCCTCTGTCCTTCACTGGAACCGCATCGATACCGCTTTAGCCCGACATCGGCCGTTCTGCCTCGAACATGCGACAGATCTCGTCGGCCGTGAAGTCGATCAGCGCACGTGACGCGGCTTCGGCATCCTTCGGGTTGTGACGCTCGATGGCGTCCACCACGCGGGCATGCGTATCGACCGTGGCCTGCCAGACGCCATCCTTCTGGTCGACCACCTCGCGCGCCGCTGAAAGCGCGCCGCGAATGATCGCCGCCATCTGCTGGAAGAACTGGTTGCCGCTCGCGACCAGAATGCGTGTGTGCAGCAGTTCGTCCGCTTCCACGTAACCGGCGTCGCCCGGGTGCAGCGCGCGGAACGCGGTGTACGCATCGCGGATGCTGGCGATCTCGGCGGGCGTCGCGCGTGCGGCCGCCTGCGCCGAGGCGCGTGGTTCGATCAGCATGCGAAACTCGATCACGTCGCGCAGGAAAGCGGGATCCGGCTTCGCCCGAAAGCGCCAGTTCACGACTTCCTCATCGATCATGCGCCAGTCGCGCATGGGCCGGATGCGTGTGCCGATCTTCGGCCGCACGTCGAGCATGTGGCGCGCGAGCAGCATTGAAAGCGCCTCGCGCATCACCGTCCGGCTCACGTCGAAATCCTTCGACAGCACATCCTGCGGCGGCAGCACCGCCCCATACTTTTCCTCGACGATGCCCGTGACGAGCCCATCCATGACCTTGCTCACCAGCGAGCGGTCCTTGTTCGGCTGTTCCATGACACTCTCCCCGATACGGCGTCTGTCGCCTGTGTTGCCCCTTGACCCTGCGCCCTCGTATCTTTGCTGATTGCTTTTCTGTACGTTGCTTCGTTCATACGAGATGCGCCAGTTGGGATACGTCCTGACAGGGTTATCCCTCTGACAAATTGTTTCGTCTGCGTAACGCTCATCCACGAAAGGCTCGCGTTGCATGGCACAGAGGCGGGTATCCCATGAAAAAATTGCACTGCCTTGCATGCGATGCGAGAACGCCACCGGCGCACGCGCACGGTCATACGCGCCACACCGGAATCCCACGCATGAAAGCGCCCGCGCGGTGCGGCCGTGCCGAAAGCGCCAGGCGGCCCACGACGCCGCTCAATGATCGCGTGCGACCGAAGCGTAGCGGCCGCCGAAGAAGACGAGCGGCGCATGCTCGTCGAGCGAGAACGCGAGTACCTCGCCGACAAACAGCGTGTGATCGCCGCATGGATGCCGGTCGACGACGCGCGCGCCGAACCGCGCCACCGCGCGATCGAGCAGCACGACGCCATCGAGTCCGTCGACCTCCGTGAAGCGCGGTGCAAGCCACGTCTGCGGCTCGCCGGCGAAGTGGCGGCTGTGTGGTTCCTGTTCGTCGGACAGCACGCTGACACCGAACAGGTCGCTCTGCATCAGACGCTCGTGCATGCGCGCACGGTGCCCAACCGATACGACGATGAGCGGCGGCTTCAGCGAACCCGACATGAATGCGTTGGCGGTCATCGCGTGCAGCTGGTCGCCGTGGCCCGTCGAGATGACGACGACACCGGTCGCGAAACGGCCCAGCGCGCGACGGAAGTGATGCTCGTCGAAAACCGGCGCACACGGGCTTTCGATCGCAACCGCGGCGCGGACTTCGTTGCAACCGGCCTGACCGGTGCACCCTTCGGCCTCGCTAACGGGAAACGTCCGTGCGTTCATCATCGGTCCCCTTCGCGAGTGTATCGGGTGTGACTTTGCCCGGGGGCGCATCCAGCGGTGTGCTGACACGTCCGTATTGATCGTCGAAGCGCACGATGTCGTCTTCGCCGAGATAGCTGCCCGATTGAACCTCGATGATTTCAAGCGGCGTCTTGCCCGGGTTTTCGAGCCGGTGCGTGACGCCGAGCGGAATGTAGGTCGACTCGTTTTCCGACAGCAGAAAACTCTCGCTGCCCCGCGTCACGCGTGCCGTGCCGCACACCACAACCCAGTGTTCCGCACGATGGTGATGCATCTGCAGCGACAGCCGCCCGCCGGGTTTCACCACGATACGTTTCACCTGAAACCGTTCGCCGTGATCGATCGAATCATAGTGACCCCACGGCCGCTGCACCTTGCGATGTTCCTTCGCTTCGGTGCCGCGCCCGGCCTTCAGGCGCCCGACGATCGCCTTCACGTCCTGCACATGCTCCTTCGACGCAACCAGCACCGCGTCGGCCGTTTCGACCACCACGACACCTGACAAGCCGACGCACGCAACGAGTCGTCCATCGGAATGGGCGAAGGTATCGGTCGATCCCTCGAACAGCACGCGACCGCGTCCGACGTTGCCGTCCGCGTCCTTGTCCGATACGTTCCAGACGGCGTCCCACGCACCGACATCCGACCACCCCGCGACGAGCGGCACGACGACGCCGGCAAGCCGCGCATCGGACGTGATCTGTTCCATCACCGCGTAGTCGATCGAATCGGAGGGACACGCCGCGAACGACGCGCGATCGAGCCGCACCGCGCCGTCGTGCCCGATCGACGCAAGCTCGAACGAAGCCGCGCACGCCGACGCAATCGCCGGACCGCACAGCGCGATGGCCGCGAGCCAGACCGATGCGCGCACAACGAAAATGCCGCTGTTCCACCAGTATTCGCCCGACGCCACGTAATGCGCGGCCAGTTCGGGATCCGGCTTTTCGACGAAGCGCGAGATCGCGCGCGCGCCGGCTGCGTCGGACATCGCACCGGTACGGATGTAGCCGTAGCCCGTTTCAGCCCGTTCAGGAGGCACGCCGAGCGCCACGATCGCACCGCTCACCGCATGTGCGACCGCCTGTTCGAGCGCACGGACAAACGCGGCACGGTCGGCGATCAGATGATCGGCGGGCATGACGACGAGCACCGGATCGTTGCCCGGCGGTGCATCGGCCTGCGCGGCCAGCGCGGCGATGGTCAGCGCGGGCGCGGTATTGCGCGGCACGGGTTCGAGTACGATCCTCGCAGCCTTGCCGCAACGCTCCAGTCGATCCACCGTCAGTACCCGCAGGTCTTCACCGCACACCACGAGCGGTTGCGCCTTCGTGAAAAGCGGCACGCCGGGGGCCTCGCCAGCATGAACGGCATCCGGTACCGCCACTGGCATGAACGCGCTGTCGAGCCGGCGCACCGTCGCTTCGAGCAGCGACTCGTCCTCGATCAGCCCGATCAGCTGCTTCGGATACTGTTCGCGCGAAAGCGGCCACAGACGCGTACCCGAACCGCCCGCGAGAATCACAGGTTGCACCGTCACTTGCGATGCGACGTTTGTCGCCGGTGCATGGGATGGTTCGAAGACGCACGGTTCGGCAATACGGTTCATGACGGGAGCCCCTGCTGATCTGTTGTCTTTATGGTTTCTACTTGCCGTTTCGCGTGCTGCTACGAAACGGCATGCGGCTTGTGCGCGATGAAATGCAGCCACCACGCGTCGCTTTTCTCTGCGTCGTCCGGGATACGGTCTCCTTCGCAGCTGCCGAACACCACGTCGCTTTCGAAGCCGACCTCCGCGAGCTGCCGGCGCTGCTCCCGGAGCGTCGTGTACACGATGACAATGCCGAAGTTGTGTGCTGCCGCCGTCATGATCGAATAGCCTTCGAAATCGCGGTTCAGCTTCGCGTGACGGACATAGTTGAAACTCGCAACCGGTAGCCGTCTCAACGTGCGCAACGTCCGCCAGCCGAGTTTCACCGGATTGAGCGTGAGGCGCGGCAGCAGCTTCCAGACGTTCTCGCCATAGCCTGGGCCGTCGCGGTTGTGCGACGAGAACAGCACATAACCCCCTGGCCGCAGGACGCGGTACATCTCGTTCAGGATCCGCACGCGCCCTTCGTAGTCCACGGCATCGATACCGTTCCAGCTGAACGCGACCAGACCGAAATGACCGGATGGCAGTTCCGACATGTCGCGCGCATCCATATGCCGCAGATCGGTGCCGGGAAAGCGCTCGCGCGCCATGTCCAGCAGTTTTTCCGTATAGTCGATGCCGGTGTAGTCGCTCGACATCGACTTCATCAGTTCAATCGTGCGCCCCGCGCCGATGCCGATATCGAGCACCGGAACGCCTGAGCAGTGAGGTGCGATCCACTCGAACGCGGCCTGCTCGCCGGGGTCGGTCCAGGTCTTGTCCGTCGTGAATTCGCGAACCGCGTCGTGCGACATCCACGCAGTCCGGTTAATGCGGTCAAGTTCTGAATGGGTATTCACGGGCTTGCTCCATCGAGGCAACCTCGTTCCGGAGGTCGTGGCGGCGGGTCGTCAGCCGGCGCGCTGACGGGCGGAGAAGGAGCGACTCCAGTCATCGAAGCAGCGGCGGCCCGAGACACTCCTGAGCGGATCAGTTCAGCAAACAGCCAGCGTTCTGCATCGGCCATCGTCGCTTCCCGGGCGGGTCGGGTGAACAACGCATGATCGAGCTTCGGCAGTGTCGCGGCGCACACGCGGCGATAGCGGCGCAGCGCGGCAAGGCGTGCGCCGAACTGCACGCGGGCTTCATCGAGTCCAACGTCATACTCGCCATACACCAGACGCAGATTCACACCCTTCGCGTGAATGGTGCTCATCAGCGTACGTACTTCGCTGGCCGTCACGGGCCAACCGGTTTTCTGTTCGATCCAGCCGGTCGCACCGACCCAGCAGCGCCGCGCGATCCGCTCGCCGACAACGCGGGCTACGCGCACCGGATGGCTCTGTCCACGCAACGCCCGGATCCATTTGGACGGCGTCAGCGCCGCGCGCCAATAGACTCTCGACGAAGCGAAGCGTCGTGCACCCGGCGTGCGCTGCCCGCCGTCCCAAATGAACTTCTGCAGATTGACGCCAAATGCGCCGGCGATCGCCGGATGGCGTCCGCAGGCATGCAGACTGACGAAAGCACCGCCGCAGACGCCGAAGATCGCGACGCGCGGATGTCCGCGGGCGACGAGCCAGTCCACGCCGGCCATCGCGTCATGGCACGATGCGTCGGAATAGATCGTGTCCAGCGTGACCTCGCTGGCGGCCGGTACCGCATCGCCCAGGCCGCCGAGATCCATTCGCAGCGAAGCAATGCCGAGCGCCGAGAGGCGTCGCGCGAACAGCACGAAAATGCGTCCGTCACCGATATGGTGAGTAGCGCCGGTGTTGACGAACAGGACAGCGGGCGCATCGGCGCGCGGTACGTCGGGTGCGCAGTAAATGCCGAAGTAACGCCCGAAGACGAACGGCCGCTCGACAGCGCAGCACGTCGGCAGCGGCAGCACGGGCTCCGGGGGCTGCGCGACGGATTTCAGGCCAGTTTGTCGCCCGCTGGCGCCTGCAGCGAGTTCGCCCGCCTTGAGCCATGTTGTCACGCGCGAAAACGCTTCGACCGGCTCTTCGCTGAGCAGCGCCTCGACCATCAGCCGGTCGCACTCGTCAAACGCACCACGCTCGACCTCGACGCCGTTATCCGAGTAGTGCCCCGCGAGTGCCTCCGCCCGGGTGCGATCGCTCGAATCGAGCAGCAACACACGGCGTGCCGGCGCCCCGGTGTCGCGCCGCAGGTCCAGTGCGCCGAGTTGCGCGATATCGTCGTTGTGAATCCCGAAGCCAAACGCTTCGACATACGCCTCGTGATCCGGTATCGGATCCGCGTTCATGCCCGCGGGCGTGCTAAGCCAGCTCTGCCGATGCGCGCGCAGTTCCCGTACATAGTTTCGCCCCGTGACCGCGGGCGACAGCAGCACCAGTCCGTCGATGTCCCCGAGGCGCTGCGCAGCCAGCGCCGCAAGGGTCGCGCCCAGCCGCAAACCGACGAGCGACACCTGCTCGACGCCGGTCCAGTCGCGCAACCGCTGGACAGCCGCCGCAATGCTGTCGAGCCATGCATCGAGCCGTCCCGGATCGTCCTCCGAGCCGGTCGAATCGCCCGCGCCGGGATAGTCGAACCGCAGCACAGGCATGCCTGCCGCCGTGATGCGGTCCGCCAGCTTGCGCCAGTTCCGGTGCGTGCACAGCGCGTCGTACCCGAAGGGATTGCACAAGACGACACCGGTGCGACCACTGGCTGGATGCAGCCAGCCGAAGCAGCCGTCGAAAACGACAGGTTTCATCGAAGGTCCTCATGCGATGGCCGAGCCGGAAAATGGCGTTCACAAACGCTTTTTGCGGCTTTTCGCTACGTATGCGACGCGCGGACGCCCGCGAACTTCCGCAGGTTCCAGGCATGAGGATCATTTAATCGATGTAGCGCAAATCCATCTGTTCGGACGCGCACACTACCCCTGTCGTGCCGCCAGATAAGCCTGCCGCGCGCGCGAGCCTCGAACTCATGGTTCCGGAAACCGTCGCATCCGCCAGCATTTCCCGCACGCGAGCGGCCGCCACGTGTTGGGAATCGAACAGAGCGAAGACGACGGCAGCGCCTAGCATGCAATGGCTTTCTCATTGCCTGCATACAAGGTGTCAATGTGCTGAACTCGCTGGCATTTATCCGGCCGCTCCGTTTCGCGGTCAGCGTGCGTTTCATTCCAGTCGCCATCTGGATAGTCTGCATTGCCGCGGTCGATCCGTTCGGCAACTTTCCGTTGAACGACGACTGGTCGTACGCGATCGCCGTGCAGCGCCTGCTCGAGACCGGTCAGTTCCATCCCACTGACTGGACCTCGACCACGCTGCTGACGCACGTATTGTGGGGCGCGCTGTTCAGCCTGCCGTTCGGCGCCTCGTTCGTCACGCTGCGCTTCGCGACGATCGTCGCGGGAGCGCTCGGGTTGTGGCTGTTCGGTGCATTGCTGCGCGCGCTCGGCTGCGACCGGCGAATCGCGCTGCTTGCATCGGTGACGCTGGCGTTCAATCCGATCTTCTTCGCGCTCTCGAACACCTTCATGACCGACGTGGGATTTGCGACGCTCACGATCGGGTCGGCGCTCCTTTTCGTGCGCTATCTGCACAGCCAGCGCATGGGCTATCTCATCGCGGCGCTCGTCGTCGCGCTGGCGGCCACATTGCTTCGCCAGCTGGCGCTCTTCCTGCCGATGGCGATGGTCGTGGCGCTGCTGCTCGAACGCCCGCGCGCCGCCCGTCCCCTGCGGCTTGCCGTCGCCGGTGTGGGCGCGTGCGCTGCCGCCATCGTGCTGCTTGAACTGTGGTTCCGCACGCACGGCATGCTGCCGTCCACGTTTCACACGCAATCGGAGCAACTGGTCGAAAACATCGAGGACTTCCCGCAACGGCTCGCGCTCATCCTGCGCCACACGCTCGTCGCGCTGCTCTATCTGGGCTGGTTTACCTTTCCCGTCCTGATCCTGCGCCTTCCTGGTTTCTACCGTTCGCTGCGTGCCCGCTGGACCGGTACCGCCACACTCGCCGGCATGGCCGTGTTGCTCGTATCGTGCCTCATCCTTCTGACGATGGCGGACCGTCTGCTGCCACTGAGCGAAAACGTCATCGTGGACAGCGGTATCGGACCGCTCACGCTGACGGATGCCTTCACGCTGGACGTTGCGGTTCCGTCGCTGCCGCAGTCGTTCTGGTTCATCGTGACCGCGATGGGACTGGCTGGCGGCGCGATGCTCGCACTCGAAGCCATGTTCACGGCGATCCGGCTCGTCGCGATGTTCCGTGCCCGCAAGCGAAATCCGGCTGGACTGGCCCGCGCGTTTCTCATCGCCGGAGTCGTCATATACATGGCGCCGCTCTTCGTGGCCGGTTATTTCGACCGCTATCTGCTCCCGCCAGCCGTGCTGCTGCTGGCGCTCGCGAGCATGCCCACGCCAGCAGGAACACCCGGTGCGGCCACCGCATTCCGTCCGTTCACACTGCAGCGGCCACGCGCGATGACGTCGCTCGTGTCGCTTGCGGCGTTCGTGCTGATGATGTGGTTCTCGGTGGGCGGCACGCACGATTACCTGAACTGGAATCGCGCGCGCTGGGAACTGGTCAATACCCTGACCGCCTCCGGCGTATCGCCTCGAATGGTGGATGGCGGCCTCGAGGTCAACGGCCTGTATCTGTACGACCCGCACTATCGCCGCGTCCCGGGCAAGAGCTGGTGGTGGGTCCAGAGCGACGAGTACATGATCACGTTCTCGCGTCTGCCCGGCTATCGCGTCGACAGCAGCATCGAGGTCAGCCGGTGGCTGCCGCCGTTCAGCTCGACCGTGTTCGCACTCAAGCGCGCGGAGCGTTGACCGCTGCAATCCGTTGCCATAGCCCATTGGTTCGGCGGGACACAGACTTCACAAGCGGAACGACGCACGATCGCTCATCGACAATCCGGCCGCAAGTGCGGCGATCCTGTCATCGGGAGCGAGTCGGGTATGCTTTTCAACAGCTATGAATTTCTGTTCGCCTTTCTGCCGGCGGTGCTGTGCGTCTTCTTCATCATCGGACGCCATAGCCCCCTCGCCGCCGCAGGATGGCTCGCGCTGGCCTCGCTCTTTTTCTACGGCTGGTGGAACCCTCACTTCGTTGCGCTGCTGATGCTGTCGGTGACCGGCAACTATGTCGCCGGGCGCCTGCTGTCGCGGCACCAGCGCACGCCGGCGGGCAAGCGTCTGCTGGCGCTCGCCATCGGGTGCAATCTCGCGCTTCTGGCGGTATTCAAGTACAGCAATTTTTTCATCGCCACGATCGATCACACCGTGGGCGCGCACCTTCCCCTGCTCGATATCGTCCTGCCGCTCGGCATCTCGTTCTTCACGTTCACGCAGATCGCCTTCCTCGTCGATGCGTGGCGCGGTATCGCGAACGAATTCAACTTCGTTCACTACACGCTGTTCGTCACGTATTTTCCGCATCTGATCGCGGGACCTGTGCTGCATCACAAGGAAATGATGCCGCAGTTCGCGGACCGCCGCTGTTACCGGCCCATTCCCGCCAACATCGCCACAGGCATGCTGTTCCTCACGATCGGACTCGCCAGGAAGGTCCTGCTCGCCGACAGTTTGAGCCAGTATGTATCGCCCGTTTTCAACGCGGCGAACGACGGCGTCGCGCTCAATATGCTCGCGGCCTGGACAGGCGCGCTCGCCTATACATTCCAGCTCTACTTCGATTTCTCCGGCTATACGGACATGGCGATCGGCATTTCGCGCATGTTCAACGTCGTGCTGCCGCTGAACTTCGATTCCCCGTACAAGGCGACCAACATTGTCGAGTTCTGGCGGCGCTGGCATATGACGCTTTCGCGATTCCTGCGCGATTACCTCTATGTGCCGCTCGGCGGTAACCGGAACGGCTCCGCGCGACGCTACCGGAATCTCATGATCACGATGCTGCTCGGCGGACTCTGGCACGGCGCGAACTGGACGTTCGTGATCTGGGGCGGCCTGCACGGCCTGTTTCTCTGCATCAATCACGCGTGGCGGTACGTCACGCGCGGCGCGCTGGTGCGCTGGGAAACGCGCCGAAGCTATCGCGCGACGAGCACCGCGCTCACGTTCCTCGCCGTGGTGGCGGCGTGGGTATTCTTTCGCGCGCCTTCATTTCACGGCGCGTTCAACCTGCTTGGCGGCATGGCCGGCACGCACGGTCTCGCATTGCCGAACGCACTTCAACCTGTCGTTACAAGGCTGACGGGACATCACGCGTCATTCGTGCAGTTCGTGGGCCCCTGGCAGGTGCTTTCGCCGTACGGCATCGCCGAAGCAAAAAAATACCTGGCCTTGATCGCCATAAGCGCCGCAGTCGTCTGGGGATGCCCGAACTCGCAGCAGGTCGTTGCCCGCCTGACCCAGCCCGCCAGTTCCATACGGCTGCGTCGGACCGACCCGGTCGCATTGCTGAGCGGACTCGGCTGTGGCGTCACGTTCATCTTCTGCCTGCTGTTTCTCGCGCGTAAAGCCGAGTTTCTCTACTTCCAGTTCTGAACCATGAAAGCGCGCACTTTCTTTATCGGCTTTTGCCTGCCGCTCGTGCTGTTCATCGCGGCGATCTTTCTGTCGTTCGCGGCCGGCATCCGTATTCCCGGACCGCGCATTTCAGCGAGTGAAGCATTCAACGAAAAAGCTGCGTGGCTGCGCACACAGCTGGCGCCGTCGAAATGCGACGTCCTCGTGATCGGTTCCTCGGTTGCGCTGAATGACGTGGACAATCAGGAACTGGCGCAAAGCCTGCACACGTCGAACATCATCAACGCGGCGTCGTGGGGGCTCAACATCGAAGACCTGCCGGCCTTCTATTCGCACCTCTCGCAGCACTGCAAATTCCGGACTGTGATTCTCGCCACAACCTACATCGATTTCGAATCGCACTGGGACAAGGAAATTGACTGGCAGGCGTTCGAGCATTACCTGTCCGGCGCGCAACTGCAGCCCTACGTCCAGACGCCGGATCTTTACTACTACACACGACGTATCACGTCGGGATGGCGCGATCGGGACCATCCGGGCAACGTCGATTCGCTGGACTTCGATCACGGTGGCTCCGTGCTGCTCGCCTGCGGAAAACTGGATCTTCCCGATGAGCGGGTCTATGCCTGGCGCACACACGGCATCACTTCTCCGCGTCCCGGCACCTATGTCGCGCTCGCGAAACTCGCCGCACAGATTCGCTCAGACGGCGCACGTTTCATCATCGTGTCGACGCCGGTCGCGGCCGCGGCGCGTAACCATTTCGGCGCCGCGCTGCCGGGATTCTGGCAGCCGATCGAAGGGTTCGTGCACGCCCAGGGCGTCGAATTCATCTATGGACAGACGAAACTCACGCTGAACGACTCATCCTTCGCCGATTTCCTCCATCTCAACCGCTGCGGCGCCGGACAGTTCACGCGCTGGTTTGCCCGTTCGCTAAACGCGGTGTGAGCGTATGGTGACACGGCGATGAATCCGCCCGCTGACTGGCTGTCGCCGCGGCGGCCGGGCGCACTGCGCGGCGCCGCGCGCCAACCCGTGGTGCAGGGTGTGGCGGCACACAAACGGAACACCGCCCGGCGCGCAGAATGGACACGCCTTCCGTACGGCGCGATATCGCCGGGCGCCACTGAACCGTCTGCTTGCGACACGCCATGAACCCCAAGCCCAGCCTGAAACGCAACGCGCTCTTCAATTTCCTTGGAAGCGCACTGCCGATCATCGTTTCGCTGGTCACGGTGCCGCTCTATCTCCATCACATCGGCGCGGCGCGGTATGGCGTCCTCGCCATCGTATGGATGATGCAGGGCTACTTCGGCTATTTCGACCTCGGCCTTTCCGCGGCGACATCGAACCGGATCGCGCAACTGTCGGACGCATCGCCGGCGGAACGCGAATCGGTATTGTGGACCGCGCTGGTTCTGAACACAGGCTTCGGTTTAATCGGCGGTCTCGTTCTGTTCGCCGTCGCGCGCACCCTGCTTGCGCAGTTTCATATCGATGCGTCGATCAACGCCGAGGTGCTGGCGGCGTTGCCCTGGATGGCCTGCTCCGTTCCGCTCGCGACCATCACCGGCGTTTTTTCCGGTGCGCTAAGCGGCCGGGAACAGTTCGGCCCGCTCAACGCGGTCCAGTTCGTCGGCATGCTGCTGTTCCAGATCGTGCCGCTCGTCACCGCGATCGTCGTCGGGGCGAAACTGCAGTATCTGATTCCGGCGGCGATCCTCGGCAGCGCGGTATCGCTGCTGCTGATGATCGTCGTGGTGTGGCGGAAGTTTCCATTGCGATGCGCGGGGCGGCCGCGCAGGCGGCTCATCAAACCGCTTTTTTCCTACGGCGCCTGGATCACGGTCACCAATCTCGCCAGTCCGCTGCTGGAAACCGCCGACCGGCTCCTGATCGGCAGTGCGCTCGGGCCGCAGGCGGTGGCGTATTACCAGGTCCCATTCAACCTCGCGGTGCGGGTGCGAATCCTGCCCGGCGTCATTTCACGCACGCTCTTTCCACGGATGTCGGCACTCGCGACGCACAACGCCGCCGAACTGGCAACGAACGCCGTGCGCGGCCTCGCCGCGGCCATGACGCCGTTGATCGTTTTCGGCATTTTCCTGATGCAACCGTTTCTTACGCTGTGGACCGGCCACGATTTCGCGTCGAAAGCCACGTCGGTCGGTGAAACGATACTGGTCGGCGTCTGGATCAATTCGCTCGCCTTCATCCCGTACGGGCATCTGCAGGCGACGGGCAGGCCCGATGTTGTCGCGCGCTTTCACCTCTTCGAACTGGTTCCCTTTGTCGCGTTGCTCTGGTGGTCACTGCACGCTTTCGGCCTGATCGGCGCCGCGCTCGCATGGAGCGCGCGCTGCGCGGTCGACGGCTTCCTGCTTTTCCGGGCGGCGGGCCTTGGCAGACAGTTGACCCGTCATCTCCTGATGCCCGGCCTGCTCGTGCTCGTGGCATACGGCGCCACGCTACTGTTTCCATGGCCGTCGTGGCAGATCGTGACGGCGTGGATCGTCCTGACCGGCACGTCGCTCGTGTGGGTGTCGATCGCCGAGCCGCTGTTTCGCTCGATGGCGGCGCGCGCGCTATCCCCGGTGCTCGCGCGCAGAGGACAGCGAACCGGAGCACCGAGACCGGAGCACTGACTGCTTTTTTCATCGGACACATCGTCATGCGTATATCCGTTGCAATGGCCACCTACAATGGCTCAAGGTACATCCGGGAGCAGCTCGACAGTCTCGCCGGCCAGACGCTGCTGCCGTACGAACTCGTCGTCACCGACGACGGATCGACCGACGAAACGCTCGACATCGTCCAGGGGTTTGCTGAACACGCGCCGTTTCCTGTGCGGATCCACCGCAACCCCCGACGCCTGAACTTCGCCGACAACTTCCTTCGCGCCGCGTCGTTATGCCAGGGCGACTGGATCACGTTCTGCGATCAGGACGACGTCTGGCTCAAGGACAAGCTCGAACAGATCGTGCACGCGGCTTCACGCCCGGGCGTATCGATGGTCGCACATGGCGTGAAAACGGTAGATGCCGCGCTACGCCCGATCGCCGGCGTGGCCGCCCGTTGCCGTGTGCGTCGCGGCAACGGGCCGCAACGCCTTCCTCCGCTCGGGTTCTTCGCCGGACTGTGCATCGCATTCGACGCGGCGCTGCTGCCCCTGCTTGCCCATTCCCGCTTTCCCGACGCGCACAACAACCGTTTCGAGGCGGCTCACGACAAATGGGTCTCGACGATCGCCGACGCGGTGGGGACAGTCAGGTACATCCGCAAGTCGTTGACGCTGTACCGGCAGCACGAAGTGAACACCTGCGGAGCGGCGCCACGGACGCTGAAGAACAGATGGCACCTGGTCACGACCGCCGGTGCGTCGACCTATCATGACAACGCCGCGCTCGCGCAGCGCTACAGCGAGGTGTTCCATGAACTGGCCGCATCGTCACCCGATGCGCGCTGGCGGGAACGTCTGGAAAAAGCGGCCCGCCGGTATGAACGAACGCGCGATTTCCTGCTGGCGCGTGCGGCGCTGTATCGGGCAACCAGTCTGCCCGCGAGACTCTACCTGTTCGCCCGGCTGAGCGTGCTGGGACTGTATCGCTTCAATCCGGTGCGCCCGCCGCTCCAGGCCTTTGCCAAAGATCTCTGCGCAGTATGGAGACCGTTGCCCCGACGGGCGATGCCGGCGCAGGAAGCCACCAGTGTGGAAACGAAATCCTGAACGAAGCGGGCGGGCGATGAAAAGCGTGTCGCCCCAAAACGTTGTCAGTCGCGGTGCACGTGTCCGGGCACGGCCGCGCCTCGCGCGCGGCAACTGAAGCAGTACGCGCCCGTCGTTGCCATCCAGGCGACGACAGGCTCGTGCCGCAAGGCGCAAGGACCCGCCGTCAGCGTCAGGCGCGTACCGGCATCCGGCGTTGCCGGCGCTGACAATACAGCAGCTCGAAGCGGGCGGCGAGATCGGTCCACGAGTAGTTGACAGCCGTTGCCAGCGCGCCGCGGCGCAGCGCGAGCCATCGTTCGCGATCGTCGATCACGCCGGCAATCGCCATTTCCAGTGCGTTCGCGTCACGCGGCGGCACGACAATCCCGTTAACACCATCGCGCATGTATTCACGAGGCCCCGGGATGTCGGAGATGACCGGCACCAGTCCGCAGGCCATCGCCTCCAGCGGTGCCATGCCGAATCCTTCGGTCAGCGACGGGAAAGCGAAGACCTGATAGCCGCCAAGCAGCGCCGGCAGTTCCTTGTTGTCATAGCGCGGGACGACTGTGATCCGCGCGCGGACCGCCTCTGGAAATGCGGCCAGCACCTCGGCCTCGGTGCTGCCCGTACCAAACAGGCCGAGATTCACGTGCGGATAGCGCGTGAGGACGTTCGTCATGGCCTCGGTCAGATAGGTAAATCCCTTCCAGAAGACCGCACGGCCGGCGAACGCCACGTTGACCGGCCCTGCCGTTGCGGAGGTGCCGGCGATGAGGTGCCGCGCGACGCGCGCGAAGCACTCGTCGATGCCGTTGCCGATCTTCTCGATATGCGCGGCATCGACACCGAAGCGGGTCTCCGCATACTCGCGTTCGGCCTCATTGAGGACCAGCGACACATCCGCCAGCTTGAACGAGCGGCGGCACTCCCACAGCCGGTAGCCGCCGCCGTAGATCGGATATTTCCACGACATGGCGGTGTGACCATCCTTGCAGCTCTCGACGAACAGATCGTGGCCCATGTGTTCGAGACCATGGCTGCGCGTCAGGGTCAACTGATGTCGACGCCATCCTGTCAGGCGCCGTGCAAGATTGACGACCCAGCCGTCTCCCGATGACAGATCGAGTACATCGTATTCCGGATGCGCGAGCACATGCCCGAACAGAAACCAGGGAAAGAGAATGGCGCGCAGTTTTCCACGCGCCCAGCCGATGTTGTCGAACGATACGGTCGTGACGCGATGTCCCCGTTGCGCGAGTGCTTCGGCAAGCTTGACGGTCACGCCGGGCGCGCCCGTGCTGCCGTCGAGTTCATGATGGATCGAGAGAAGAATGTTCATGGGATTTTTGCAGGGTGAGCGTCTCAGATCGCCTTGCGCGGGCCAACGACGCGCGCGACATTGGAACGGCGGATGATCGGCACCAGTGAGCCGATCGATTTTCTGCGCACCAGATACAGCAACAGGTGGATGAAATACCAGCTCGTGAATGCGCACAGCTTCAGCACATCGGGTTCGATCCGTCCATAGCGCTTGATGCCGACGTAGAGTCGGGCCGCTTCGCAGTTCACCTGATAGCGCGTGAGTCCGCCGCGCGGATCGCGGTTGTGCAGGACTCCGCTACCCGGCAGCGTATCGCGCGCACGCAGCGCCGGCACGAGCTCGATCGAGTGGCCGGTCCGCAGCGCCCGTAGCAGCAGTTCCGCATCCTCGATGCCAAAGAAGATGTTTTCGTCCCACTCGTCATGACGGAACAGCGCCGCCGGAAATACGGCCGCGTGAATGTTCACGCATTGCGGCGCATCGCCTTCGGTGAAGTAGCCCATGAACGAAAGGCGCAGCGGCCGGCATTCATGGATGTGCGGTCCACTCGACGCGCCGCCCGTCAGAATCACGGCATGGCGCCTTGCTGGTGGTAGTTGCGCAAGGCGATCGCGCGCGACCGCAAAGAAATCCACCGCGAGCTGGATGTCGTCGTCGACGAACGACACATAGTCGCATTCGGGCCGATGAGCGAGGCAGTGGCGCATCGCATTGTTGCGGTTCGCGCACACACCGCGGCGTGGCCCTTCCAGATAGACCACACCCGGATGCCGCGCGACGACCGCTGCATTCGCCGCGCGTGTCGCGGCGTCCGGAGAGTCGTCGCTGACGACGACGCAGTCCGCGCGCGGCACGCAGCGCTCAAGATTGTCGAGACAGGCGGCCAGTGTGTCGACGCGGCTCATCGTCGTCACGCAGACGCCAAAAGCCGGCGCATGAGCGGGATCGACGTAGTCCGGAGAAACCGGATCCTTCGTGAAGGTGTTCATCGTACGACTCCGTCGGGAGAAGCGGGACGCCGCATCGGCACCGCCGCCGGGCGAGGACCGAGTGCATCGAGCGTGCGTTCGTACAGGGACAGATACGCTTCGCAGACGTGCGCCGCGCTGAATGACTCGATGTTGTGCCGCGCCCGTCTTGCGAGTGTCCTGCGCGCATCTTCATCCTTCATCAGCACCTCGAGCGCGGCCGCGAGCGCCTCCGGTGCCGCCGGCGGCACGAGCAGACCCGCCTCGCCGCCGTCCAGCATCTCCGGATTGCCGTCGACGCGCGTCGCGACGATCGCACACCCTGCTTCGCGCGCTTCGCTCAGCACGAGACCGCCTGGCTCCTTGTGCGAAGCAAGCACAAATACATCGGCCTCGGCCAGATACGCGCGCGGATTCGCGATGAAGCCGGTGAAATGCGTCTGCCCGGCCACGCCGAGCTGCTCCGCGAGCGCTTCCATTGCCTGACGATCGGGACCTTCGCCGACCAGGTAAAGCGACGCGCCTGGCATCCGCGTGATGAGTTGGGCAAACGCACGCAGCAGGTCCTGAATGCCCTTGCGCTGCGACATGCCCGCGACGGTCACGATATTCGGATGCGCGAGCGCCGGCGATGCCGGCATGGGCACACCCGCGAAGCGCGGTGTGCCGATCGTCCCGTTGCGAATCACATGAATGCGCTGCCGCGGCACGCCGCGCCGGCTCATCGACGCGCCGACCGCTTCGCTCACGGCCACGACACAATCACCAAAGCGCATCAGCCAGGCGCTTTTCTGGAACTCGTTATGCACGGTTGTCACGAGGATGTATTCGCGACGTATCGAGCCGAAGCGCGCGAGCAGCGCGCCCGTCATCATGTGTGCGTGAACGACGTCCGGCCCGATGCGCGCGAGCAGCCGGTTGAAGCCGGCGAGCATCGCGGGAATGCGCCACGGCTCGCGAGCCTGGCGCAGTACGATGTGCTGCACACCGTGACGGGCAAGCAATTCCTCGAAGCCGCCGCCCGACGATGCCACCGTGACCTCGTGACCGGCGTCGGCCTGCAGGCAGGCGAGATCGATCATCATGTTGACGATGCCATTTCCGGTGTTTCGCACGTGATTGGCGAGGTGAACGATTTTCATGAGTCGTCCGCGGGTTCAGTGAGCAGTGAGAGAGGACACGGCGACCGGATGCGGTGGCGGTGTGACGCGATACATCATGACCTTGCCGTGCGCGTCCTCCTCGACGAACACGAGGTATTCACCCGAGGCGAGACGATGCGCGGTAACCGGCATCGATACGTCGATCCAGCCGCTCGTCGCGCCGACTTCCGGACCGGGCACGAGACGGCCCGCGTCGCGGCCGGTTGCGCGCTCATAGACGCGCACGATGCCGGTCATCGTTTCGGCGGCGAAGATATAGTCGCCCTCGACAGCGAAACCATTGATTGCCTGAGTCTCCGGCGGCCCCTGGTCCGGCAGATCGATCATGTAACGCAATACCGGGTGTCCGCTCGTCCAGTGGTCGTAGCGTGCGAGCGTCGAGCCCGCGCTGTTCCAGTTGCTCGACACATACGGCCGTTCAGGCGTCGAGCCGGAAACGAACAGCGTGTCATCCGCCGCCACGTAGTTCAGACGATCGATGCGCGTGAATCCGGACGGCATCGGCCACAACTGCATCGATGCATAGTGATAGACAGGATTGCCGGTGCTGTCGAAACCCTCGAGCGGAAAGCGCCGGATGCCCGTCGATTCAGTCGCTTCCCAGACGGCGCCGCGTTCATCGACCCACCAGCCACCGAGCGTCGGCGCGTTTTTCGCGCCTGCGGTCTGCTCGAAATCGCGGACTGCGAAACGGCCCTTGCCCGCGGTGTCGCGCCAGATCCATTCGCCAGCCGGCGGCTGCTTCGGCGGCCACGCGCCGGCGATATGAGACCCGGAAAACATGCCCGACGGGATGGCGATTTCGCTATCGGACGTGAAGCGGTAGATACGCAAGCACTCGGACGTCATATCGATCGTGAACAACAGACGCCGCCCGTCGACATCGCGCACGAGCGGCATCCCGCGATTGCCCTGCCGCATATGAAAAAGCGGGTCCCACGGGTAATGGAAGCGGTCGGCGGTATAGCCCGCATACGACCACTCCTGCCCGGGCGGGCGCGACAGATCCAGCGTGAAGCGCTTGCTGCCGCTGTACACCGACGGCGGATCGCCACCGGCGAACTGTGCGCCATCGACGAACAGCAGACCCTGCAGACTGAAGCGCCGCTTGCCGTCCGGCGTATAGCTCTCGATCAGCGCACCATCGTTGTGGCCGGTGCCGCTGTCGAAACCACGCGGCCCCCAGTTGTTCATCGACACGTACACATTGCCGGCGCGATCCACGCCGACGCCCGTCAACCCGTTAAAGCGCAACGGCCCCACCGCGCCGGCCCGGCCGGCGTAGATCCCGCCTGTTTCGCCCAGCGTCGCCGACAGTCGCATGGAACTTCCCCCGTGAACGGATTGGTCCGGCAGCTTGTGGTCCGGCGCGAGCGCCGCATCCGCAGCCGTGAAGATCAGCACCTGCTGACGCGGGCCGTTGTCCGCGATGAACAGACGGCCACGCGCGTCGAGCGTCAGATCCACAGGCACCGTGTCCGGGGGCAACGTCAGCTCGCCGGTCGGAGTGCCATCGCGTTTATAGTGGACAACCCGGCGTGGGCCGTCTGTGCGGATGCCCTCAATAATCCACAGCGAACCGTCCGGCGCGAGCGCGAGACGACCTGGCTCGTGAACCGGAAAGCTGCCGGTGGGCTGCATCGAACGCGCGTCGAATATCTCGACGCGGTTCTCCGCGATGTTCGAGACGAAAAGCGTCGTCGCATCCGCGGCGAGCCCGTGGATCGACTGGTCTTCACTCGCCGGCGAGGTCGCGATGCGCAGGAACGTGTTCGGGCTGCCGGCCCAGTTCATCTGCCCTTCGAACGGCACACCCTTGCGGATGTCGGAGCGCAGGCGACGGGACACGCCGTACCATTCGACGCCCTCCGGCGGCAGGTTTTTCTCGATGGCTGCCTTTGCGCCCTGGCTCGATACGAGCTGCGCGACAAAAACGTAATCGTTGTTGACGGCGATGGCGTCACCGCCGGATTTGCCCCAGCTATGCGACTCACCGCCGTAGCCGAGCAGCTGGCCGTCGCGATAGTGGCCGATCTCGCCGCCGCCTTCGTCCCAGGGGGCGTTCGTGAATACATCGCCCTCCGGCGTGACGGCGATCGCCGCGACGTCGATCTGGACCCAGCGCTGGTTTGCGTAACCCCAGGTATTGCCGATCCACGACGTGCGATACGACAGCCCTGGGCGCGCGACGACGCCCAGCGCCCGCGGAACCGTTGCGGCAGCCGCGGCCTCCATGTCGATCGCAGCCGGTGTGGAAGACATGGAAGCGGCAGTGGCGACAATGCGCGACGCAGCCCCGGGTGTTTCCGCCGGACTCGTCGCCGCGCCACCCTGCCCCGCGCCGAGAAACATCGCCAGCAACGGCAGCGACAGCGCACCCGTGAAGACAAGGTAATCGAAGGTACGTCGTCCGATGCGTGGCATGGCTGTCATTCCGCTCAGAAAGCGTCGATGGCTTCGCGATAGACCCTGGCGACCTGAGCTGCCACGACGGGATGGTCGAAGCGCGCGCGCGCGTAGGCACGACAGGCTTCGGCATCGGGCAATACGCGCCGGCCGAGCAGCGCATCGGACAGTCCGCTGCCGATCGCGTGAAAACCGCCCGACGGCAAGACCAGGTCGGGTGAAAGCGGCGTCACGGCTTCGGGCAGGCCGCCGACCGGCGTCACCAGCACCGGCGTACCCGCTGCGAGCGATTCGATGGTCGTGAGCCCGAAGCCTTCCAGCGCGACGGTCGGCACGACGGTGACATCCGCCGCGGTGAACCAGAGCGGCAATGCCTCATCGGATACGAAACCGGCGAGCCGCACCTGCTTCTCGAGACCGCGCATCTGGATACGCGCCTGCAACGCCGGCTCCAGTGGACCTTTGCCCGCGATGGTCAGCAACACATCGGGCACGGCCTGCTTGACCACGAACATCGCGTCGATCAGGTCCTCGAGCCCCATGCGCGACACGAGCCGCCGCACGCAAAAGAGCTGCGGCCGGTCGAGCGGCAGACCGAGCCGCTCGCGCGCGTCGCGTTTCGTGACGCCCGTATCGAAACGGTTCACGTCGACGCAGCCGGGCACCACGTGAATGCGGTCCTCGCGCACGCGGTAAGAGGTCCGCAAAAGATCCCCAAACGCGTTCGACAGCACAATGTGCCGGGTACCACCCTGATAGACGAACCGTTCGAGCGAATGCCGCACGGTGCGTGAAAGGCGGCCTCGCCCCTCCGAACCGGACTCGTCTGCCCAGGGGCCGTGGAAATGAACCACTTTCGGCACACTGCGGAAAATGCCCGTCGTGGGCATCGTGTAAAGCGCGAAGTGAGTCGCGACGACATCGGGCATGCGGATTTCCCGCAGCCGGCGGGAATGCACGCGAGCGGCCCACAGCCGCGTCCCGAGCCTCGACTGTGCCGCCGCGAACGCTTCCACCACACCGCCCGACGCTTCACGCACGGCAGGACTGCCCGCGACCAGCCCACGCACATTCACACCCTGCGCGGGCAACGACTTGACGAGCGCCATGAACATGCGGTCAAGGCCGCCAGGCCGCTCGCCGAACCAGTGCATGCCGAGTTGCAGGGAATCGATTGTCGGGCTCATGACCCGGCCGACACAGGGGGTGTCGAAGCCGGCAGACGTGCCGCTTCCCGTCGCGCGACGATCTGCTCGTAGAGCGTCAGATAACGGTCCGCCATCGTCTGCCAGCCCAGCCCTTTTGCGCACTCGCGCGCGGCGGCGCCCATCTGCTTCGCCCGCGCTTCATCGCCGCAAAGCTCGCCGATCGCGGCGGCAAGCGCGCTTGCGTCATCGGGAGAATCGAGCACGATGCCGCAGTGGGGGCCGATCACCTCTGCGCCGCCCGCCGTGCGCACGGTGACGACCGGTAGCGCGGCGGCAAGCGCTTCGAGCAGCACGAGCCCCATCGGCTCATATCGTGAAGGAAAGACGAAGGCATCGACCGAACGCATCAGCGCCGGCATGTCCTTGACGAGATCCGTGAAATGCACGCGTCCGGCGACGCCGAGCGAAGCCGCCAGCGCCGGATACGGGCTGTGGCGGAGAATCCCGGCGACGACCAGGTGGACATGCGGCGGCATGAGCACGAGCGCGCGCAACACGGTCTGGAGATTCTTGCGGGACACGCGCAGATCGCCCGCGAAAAGCAGCAGGAAGGGTTCGCCGGGGAGCCCGAAACGCGCGCGCTGCGACGTGCCGGGAGAAAATTCATCGACGTCCACGCCATTGTGAATGACGTGCAGGCGCGCCGGGTCGATGCCGAGCGCTCGCACTTCCGCGCCGACTTTCTCCGACACCGGCACCACGATTGACGCTTGCCGGAATGCCCATTTTTCGAGCCGTGCGTTGAGTCGCGTGTAGAAAACCTGATACGCGTGATACGCGCTGTGAAAGAAGCGATAAGGATAAAAGCCGCTGCGATACCATCCGTCGTGCACAAAATGCACGGCGTTGAGATCGGCGCCTGCCCATGTGATGAAGCCGTTCACATGAATCACGTCGAATTCGCGCCGGTGAGCACGGATCCACATGCCGCTGCGCCACGCAAAGACCTGATACTGGAGAAGACGCGTCGGCAGGCGGCTCTTTTCGACCGGCACGAAACGCACATCGGGATGAGCGTCGAGTTCGTCCGCGATGCGCGTTGCGAGCAGCGTCACTGCGTGACCCGCCGCGAGCGCGGCCCGCACGACTTCGTAATTGACCCGCCCCTGGCCGTCGTTCTTCGCGACGACGTGCGTCACGATCAGGATTCGCATGCGCCGGCCGGTCATGACGGCTCCTTCGCGGGTGACGGTGCCGTGCCCCGCGACTCGCGCGCATAGCGCAAGCCGATCACCGGCATGATCACGCCAAGAAAGAAGAACATGCCGGGCATCGCGGTCAGCGTATTCACAAACACCATCATCGCGACGATGGCGAGCGCGACGCCGACACCAGAAATCCCGAAACGGTCCTTCGAGCAGACAAGGCTCGTGCGAAACGCGCGCCACATGAGAATCAGAATGCCGCTCACATACAGCAGCGTGCCGGGCCAGCCCATCACATAAGGCACTTCCATCAGGCCGCTGTCGAACGCGACATTGAGCTGGGTCGAATCGTCGGCGGACAGTTTCGTGCCAAGACCCGTCGTGCCGAGCCCTTGCCCGGCGATGTCCTCCAGCGCCGAGGACAGGAACTCCTTGTAGAACTGCGCCCGCACCTGGTAGCTGTTGTCGTTGCCGAGATCCTGGATCGTGTCGAAGCGCTTGATCAGCGGATCCGAGATCTGGTCGATCATCACAACCGGCGAGCACAGGATCGTAAAACCGAGTACGCCGCCGATGAGCCGCATCCGGCTTCTGCCGTCCAGCATCATCAACGGATAGATGAGGCCGATGATGAGACCGCCCCACGCGCTGCGCACGGCGGTGAACATCAACGCCGGCATTCCAACCGCGACCATCAGGACGCGCATCCTGCCGCGTGCCGCGAATGCCATCAGCAGCACGGCCATCATCACGACGGCAAACGGACCGGCCGAATTCATCGTGCTGCAGATGCGCATCCCGAACGGGACGGGCGCACCCTCCGACTCCATACCCGAGGCAATCAGCCAGAACGCGTCCCAGGGCGGCGGCGATACGTACTGGATCACGCCATACAGCCCCATGACCGCGCCGCCAAAGACGAAGGTCTTCAACAGCACACGGTGATAGACCGGGTACTCGCGCCACGTCACGACGATCTGGAATGCGATGAGAACCGGAAACAGCCAGTTGACGAGCGTATAGGCTGCGCCCGTCGGTCCGACCTGAACCATCCCTACGATGAAAGAGTAGAAGAGCGCCAGCATGATCATCACGAGCGGCGCGGCGCGGCGCTGGCCGAGCGCGCGGAAATCCGTGACAAGCGTCAGCCCCGACAGGGCGACCGCGATGAGCGGCGCCACCATGACCGGGCTTTTCGGATTGAACGAGCCATTCATGAAGTCGGCAAGCCGGCGCACTTCGGGTGAAAGGAAGAAGAGCCAGCAGACGAACCCCAGGTAGTGCGCGGGCGAGCTGCGGTAGAACTTCAACGCGACGAGGAACGCGCCGAGCGGAAAGAAGATTTCCACGAGCCGCCCCTGGTGGGCAATCAGCAGCACCGCCGTCACGCCGAACAGCGCCAGCGGCAACCGTAGCGGGCGACGCAAGGCCGGCCGCGTCCCCGTCATCGTACGGACGGCTGGCGCGGCCTCTCCACTGCGCCCGTCCGGCAGCATCCGCGACGCGCGCGCGGGCGGCGGCAGCGTGGAAGGCGAACTCAACATGCACACTCCCCGGAATGGACGGCAATGCGACATTCCGCAACGCGGGACATCGCGGAACGACGCGTAGCCGCGTCGCCGTCAAAGTAGTTCAAATGTATTGACAACCACGAGCCCGGCGCGCTCACGGCGCAGGCCGTTGAACAGCGCCGGCCCGCCGCGTTGCTGACGCGTGAGTCCGATGAACGGCACACCGTGCTCGAGAAACGGTCCTTCCGTCTTGCGAAAGCCAAACTGCTCGTAAAAACTCTTCAGACGAACCGGCGCCGTCACACGCATGACGCGTCCGGGCCAGCGCTCCGAGATCGCGGCCAGCACCCGTTCGATCAGCATCTCCGCCGTGCCGTCGCCACGTCGCACCGGGCTCGTCAGTACCTTGTCGATCACCACTTCCGGGTCTTCGAGATCGCCGGGCTGGATACGCGCATAGGCCACCACCGGCATCGGCCGCGACATGTCCTCGACCGCGAAGACATGGAGCGCACGTTCATCGTGACCATCCGCGTCGAGATACACATGCGACTGTTCGACGACGAATACAGCGCTCCGCGCCCGGAGGATTAGATAGATCTCCCGCGCGGTGAGCTGCTCGAATTCCAGCGTTTTCCAGTTCATCTCTACTCCCAGACCGTTCGTAATACCGGATTTGTTCGTTGCGATGGCGACACGTTACGTCCGCGACCGGTCTGGTTCCGTGCGGAATCGCACTGACGCTGGTGCTTCGCAATCCGTTAAATACGGACAACCGGCTCGTGGCGTGCCATGCGCGGCCGGATCCGACTGGCGACGTCGGCGGCCGCAGGGCCACGGTGGCGCCGGGGCACGGTTAACCAACGACGCGATGGCATTTGTGACAGCTCAACGAGGGGGCCGCTTTCCATGAAAACCGCACTGCGACGCATTCTTTCTGAATCGACACGTCTCGACGTGCCGCCGGATACCCTGGCCGACGACGCCGATCTCTACGCGGCCGGCTTGTCGTCGCTCGCGACGGTGCATCTGATGCTGGCGGTCGAAGACGAATTCGACATCGAGATTCCGGACCGGATGCTGACCCGCCGGCTCTTTTCGAGCATCGATTCGCTGGCCGCCGCGATCACCGAACTGCAACAGGCGAAGGCGGCAGCATGAACGCCCCGCTCATGCAGACCGCCGCGCCCACGGCGGATGCGCCCGCGACACCGGCGCTCGCCGCCGTCGAACCGGAGCCCGGCTGGCGCGCGGCCGCGCAGCGTGCCGCGCAGATCGCCGCCCAGCACGCCGATTCGGTCGATCGCGAAGCGCGCTTTCCGGTTGAAGCGTTCGATGCGCTCAAGCGCGAACGCCTGCTGTCGGCGATGGTGCCGGCCCGCTTCGGCGGCGCCGGGCTGTCGCTCGCGGACGTCGCCGCGATCTGCGAAATTCTCGCGCAGGGCTGTGCGTCGACCGCGATGGTGTATGCGATGCACCAGATCCAGGTCGCGTGCATCGAGGAACACGGCAGCGAAACGCCATGGCAGCAGAACCTGCTCGCGCAGCTGGTCGAGCAGCAATGGCTGCTTGCGTCGGCTACGTCTGAAGAAACGATCGGCGGCAACATGCGCACCAGCGCCTGCGCGGTCGAACTCGACGGCGCGCGCTTTCGCATCGAAAAGCTCGCCCCGACGATCTCGTATGGCGCACACGCGGACGGCATTCTCGTCACCGCGCGCCGCACGGCCGAATCGGCTGCCGCCGACCAGGTGCTGATCGTCGCGCTGAAAGCCGGAACGCAGCTGGAAAAGCGTGGCGGCTGGGATTCGATGGGCATGCGCGGCACCTGCAGCGAGGGCTTTCGTCTCGTCGCCACCGGTCTTGCCGAACAGATCCTGCCGACACCGTTCGCCGATATCGCCGACCAGACCATGCTGCCCGTCTCGCACACGTTGTGGGCGTCGGTATGGACCGGCATCGCGACCGACGCCGTGAATCGCGCCAAGGCGTTTTTCCGCGCCCAGGCGCGTTCGAAGCCCGGTTCCGTGCCGCCGGCAGGGTTGCGCCTCGCCGAAGCCGTAGGCCTGCTGCAGATGATGCAGGCGCGCCTGTCGGTGGCGCTCGACGCCGCCCGCGCCGCGCATCAGGCGAAACACGGCGCCTGCCAGGCCGATGCGCCGCTGTCGGCGATGCTCGGCTTTGCCTCGGACATGAACACGTTGAAGACGAGCATTTCGTCGACCGCGCTGCTGGTCGTTCAGGAAGTGCTGATGATCTGCGGCATGGCCGGCTACAAGAACGGCACCGAATACAGCGTGGGACGCCATCTGCGCGACCTGCACTCGGCGCCGCTGATGATCAACAACGACCGTATTGCGCAAAACACGGCGAGCCTGCTGCTGGCGCAGCGTCCGGCCGCACCGGGGAGAGCCTGACATGAACACGATGACCGACGCCGCGGCGCTCGCCGCCGCACAGCCCGACGAAGCGGCCGCGCCGACCTTTCGCGACGAACTGCTCGCAAAGGGCATTCTGATCGACACGGGAGAAAACGGCCTGTATGGCCGCAGCCAGGTCTTCGAGGACGTGATCGACCGCCTCAACGTCGCGATCACGCATCTCGGCGCAGACCAGCAGCCTGAAGTGCTGCGTTTCCCGCCCGCGATGCGCCGCACGGACTTCGAGGACAGCGAGTACCTGAAGAGTTTTCCGGACCTCGCCGGCACGATCCACTCGTTCTGCGGCAACGACGCGGGTCAGCAACGCCTCTTGCGCTGCCTCGACGACGCGATGGCAAAAAGTGACGACGATCGCGACGACGAATGGATGTCGCAGCAGAAGCCGACGCGCGTGGTGCTGACGCCGGCTGCGTGCTACCCGATCTACCCGGTGATGGCGCGACGCGGTCCGCTGCCCACCGGCGGCCGCACGATCGACGTGCTGTCGTACTGCTTCCGGCATGAACCGTCGCTCGATCCGGCGCGCATGCAGATGTTCCGCCAGCGCGAATACGTGCGCCTCGGCAACGCGGAACAGGTGATGGCGTTCCGTCAGATGTGGATCGAACGCGGCTCGCTGCTCGTCACGCTGCTGAACCTGCCGGTCGACGTCGATCTCGCCAACGATCCGTTCTTTGGCCGCGGCGGCAAGATCATCGCCGACAGCCAGCGTGCGCAGGCGCTCAAGTTCGAACTGCTGATCCCGGTCGCGAACGCGCAAAGCAAGACGGCCTGCCTGTCGTTCAACTATCACATGGACCACTTCGGCGCGATCTGGAAGATCGGATGCGAGGACGGTTCCGTCGCGCACACAGGCTGCGTCGGCTTCGGCATGGAGCGGATCACGCTGGCGCTCTTCCGCCACCACGGCCTCGACGTCAACGCGTGGCCGGACGACGTGCGCGCGGTGCTGTGGGGCGACACGAAAGCCCGCGTCGCTCATGGCCTTGCCGGAGCGAACGCATGACGCCCCCGCTCACGACCGTCTGGAACGGCCCGGCAGCCGTCTCGCCGCCCGCCTCGATGCGGGTCGACACGGTGGCACCCGTTGCGCCCGTCATCGCGCCGGCCCGCCCCGCGCGCAGCCATGCATCGCATGCGCTGCATCAGGGCGACCGTGTCTGGCAGGAAACCAACTGCTATGTCGATCTGTGGATCGAACTGCTGCATGGTTTCGGCCTCGATCCGCGCGCGGCGTTCGCCTTCACGGTGACGCAGGACTTCGAGGGCGACCAGTTCACGTTCTTCAAGTTTCCGCTCGAAGACATCGAAAGGTTGTATGGCACGCAGGTGCAGGAACTGGCGGTCTACGACTCGCTCGAAGACCGCGTGTTCGCCCAGACGCAGCGCGGCCACACGGTGCTCGTCGAAGTCGACGGCTTCTATCTGCCGAACACGCGCGCCACGTCCTATCGTCGCGAACATCCGAAGACGACCATCGGTATCGACTTCATCGATCCTGCCAGCCGCCACCTCGGCTACTTCCATAACACCGGGTATCACTCACTCGGCGGCGAAGACTACGACGGCGTGTTTCGCAAGCTGCCGCAATTCTCGAACAGGCCCGATCTGCTCTTCCCGTACGTCGAATTCGCGAAGCAGGCACGGCCAGCACTGGAGGGTACGGCACTGGCCGAAGCCTCAGCGGAACTGCTGTGCGCGCATCTGGCGCGCCGGCCGTTGCGCAATCCGATCTCGCAATGGCGTGCGGCGTTTCCTGCCCATCTCGAGACACTGCTCGAACGCGGTGAACCGTTCTTTCATCCGTATTCGTTCAATCTGATGCGGCAGCTCGGCGCGAACTTCGAGTTTCTGTCGAAGTATCTGCTATGGCTGACGGCGCAGGGTTTCGACGTGCCCGACGCGATTCCGGCGTCGGCGCAGACTATCGCGTCGGAAGCGATGGTGATGCAGTTCCGGCTCGTGCGCGCCATGGCGCGTGGCCGGCGCGATCCGTGCGACGACTGCTTCGATGTGCTCGAGGCCGCCTGGGAGAACACGCTGCCGCCGCTCGCCGCGCTCGCGCTGTGACGCGCTGCATTGCCGGGACATGCCGTGCGCGCCTCGCTGAACGATCTGTCTGAACGGGCGACGCACGGCGCGGCGCCCACCCTTGCGGTGGAAGTCAAACCTGCGGACAGCGTCTGGCCGCAGCCGCTCGAACACGGCTGGCAATGCCTGACGACGAAGGCCGGCGCATGCGCGTCGCCGTCCGGTCTGCCCGCTACCGGCTGGCTGCCCGCACAGGTACCGGGCACGATCGCCTCCGCGTGGCGCGGCGCCGGCAGACTCGACGCGGAACGCCCGCCCGCCTTCGCTGCCGACGATCACTGGTATTGTCTGCCGCTTGCCGGAAACGGCCCGCAGCGTCTGCGTCTGCATGGCCTCGCGACCCTCGCCGAAGTGTGGCTCGACGACCGGAAGATCCTCACCTCCGATTCGATGTTCGTCGCTCACGACGTCGAATTTGAACTGAATGGCGCAGCCACCCTTTCGCTGTGTTTCCGCTCGCTGGCGCCGCTCCTCGCCGCGCGCCGCTCGCGCGCACGCTGGCGACCGCGGCTCGTCACACCGCCGACGCTGCGCAATGTTCGCACCACGCTGCTGGGCTATATGCCGGGTTGGTGTCCGCCGTTGCAGGCAGTCGGGCCGTGGCGCGCGATCGAAAAACTGGGCGACGCGCCTGCCGCGATCGATACGGTCGACCTGCGCACGCAGCTGGATGGCGACGACGGTATCGTTTCTGTCACGCTCGAATTCGTCCATCCGCAACCAGACACGACACTTGCGGTATTGAATTGCGGCACGGCCCGATCGTCTCTTCAATGGACCGGTGCGCACACGCTCAGCGGCAATCTGCGCGTGCCGCACGTCGAACGGTGGTGGCCGCATACGCATGGCACGCCCCGACTGCATGACATCGAACTGCAACTCGGTGATACGTCGATCGCGCTCGGCTGCGTGGGCTTCCGTACGATCGACGTCGCGCGCGGCGACGACGGCGAAGGCTTCGCGTTGCGCATCAACGGCACACCGGTGTTCTGCCGCGGCGCCTGCTGGACAAGCGCCGATCTCGTGACACTCGCCGGCACGCCGGAACAGCTCGCGCAAGCGTTTGCGCACGCGCGCGACGCCGGCATGAACATGCTGCGCGTCGGCGGCACGATGGTGTACGAATCCGACGCGTTCTACCGGCTCGCGGACGAGTACGGCATGCTCATCTGGCAGGACTTCGCATTCGCGAACTTCGATTACCCCACCGACAGTGATTTCATCGCGTCGATTACGCTCGAAGCCACGCAGTTTCTGGCCCGCACGCGGCGTTTCGCATCGCTTGCAGTGCTGTGCGGCGGCAGCGAGGTCGACCAGCAGGCCGCGATGTTCGGGCTGCCGCCTTCGATGCGCGTGCAACCACTTTTCACCGAACACCTCCCCGCGATCGTCGAACGCGAACGGCCCGATGTGCCGTACGTGACCAATTCGCCGTCGGGCGGCGTATGGCCGTTTTCGACCCGCACGGGGATCACGCATTACTACGGCGTGGGCGCCTATCAGCGTCCGCTCGACGACGTGCGCCGCTCGCAGGTTCGTTTCGCCGCCGAATGTCTCGCCTTCGCGAATGTCCCGGACGATGCCACGCTGCGGGACGCGGGCACGATGCACGCCCACGACCCGCGCTGGAAGGCCGCCGTGCCACGCGATCCGGGTGCCGGCTGGGATTTCGACGACGTCCGCGACCATTACCTGCGTACCCTCTATGGCATCGAGCCGGCCCGCTTGCGCTACGAGGACCCGCAGCGCTATCTGGACCTGTCGCGCGCGGTGGTGGCCGAACTGATGACCGATGTGTTCGCCGAATGGCGCCGCGCAGGCTCGCCGTGCGGCGGCGGCCTTGTCTGGCAATTGCAGGATCTGAAATCTGGCGCGGGCTGGGGCGTCGTGGATGCCCTGGGGCGGCCGAAAAGCGCGTGGCATGGGCTTTCGCAGGTCCTGCAGCCGGTTCAGGTCGTCATCACCGACGAAGGATTGAATGGCCTCGACCTGCATCTCATCAATGAGACAGCCGGAAAATTGACGCTGCAACTGGATCTCGTCTGCCTGCGCGACGGCGCCGTCGACGTCGCGTCCGCGACCCGCGCGGTCGTGCTCGCGCCGCGCAGTACCCAGCGTATCGGTGCGGCGGACTGCCTCGGCCAGTTCTTCGATTTCACCTGTGCGTACCGCTTCGGCCCGCGCGCACACGACGTGACGATCGTCACGCTGCGCGATCCGTCGAGCGGCAGGATCTGGTCGGAAGCCTGCCATCTGCCTGAACGCAGCGCGCTCGAACGGCACGATCTCGGCCTCACCGCCACACCCGAAGCCACCCCGGATGGCTGGGTGCTCGTGATCGAGTCGCGTCGTTTCGCCCGCTACGTCCATATCTCGGACGCTCACTACCGGGCGAGGCAGGACTGGTTTCACCTGCCGCCCAACCGTCCCGTGCGGGTTCCACTCACGCCGTTCAACGCAAACGATACAGGTGTGTCGCCCGACGGCGAGATCCGTGCGATCAATGCGCACGCCCCTGTCTTCTACCGCTGAGCACGACGGATTAAGTGCCTCACGCCGTCAAGACGCGCACCAATCCTTGCGCTCTCACTGTTGGCTCTTCCCCGAAATCCATGCCCTTCCTGTCGGGTGCTGCCCACCAGAAATCCGTTCGGTGCGCCAGCGCACGAAGCGGGTGGAACACTTCTGAATCATTTCCGGCTCACGCCTGAAGCAGTACGACCGTCCCCAGCCAGCGGGTGTTTCAGGATTGAGTCACCCCTCTCACGAGGTCTCCGGAACGGCATGAACCCAATCTGATCAAGGACTTGCATCCGATGGAAATATCGATGGCGCGATGCGGACGGTCCGGGCGCGATGTACAGAATTGAAACAAAAACGCACGTTTCACCACGCCAGGCCCGCTCCCGCACTTCGTTGCGCCGCACCAGCATTCAGTTCCGGTCCCACTGGCACGCTCCTCGCTAGATGAGAGGCGCAACAACTAGCGCCGACGCAAACACGCATCACTATGTGCAGAAGCGCAAGGCCATACGGGGCTGGTACTGCGTAGTCCAGGTCGCTCGCCAGGCGACAGATAGCAAGGCACGCAGCACCGGATTAAAAAAACAAGAAGTCGCACAACGTGCGGCTTCGTGCGAGGACCGATCATGTTGACCCTTCAATCCGATCTGCACGGCAATCATTTGCTTGGGGCGTTGCCTTCCCACGAGTGGCAGGCGATCGCTCCGCATCTCGAGCTTGTTCATCTGCGCACGGAGCAGTTGCTGTGCGACTCAGGACAGCGCATTCATCACGTGTATTTTCCGACCACCGCGATCATCTCCATGCTGTACACGATGGAAGATGGCGGCTCGGTCGAAATCGCCGCTGTCGGCCGTGAAGGCATGACGGGCGTGCCGGTCCTCACCGGCGGCGAGACGATGCCGAACCGCGTGCAGGTGCAATGCGCGGGCTTCGCGTATCGCATGAGCGCCCAGGCACTGAAGGCACACTTCGCACGCTCCGATTTCATGCGTCGCCTGATGTTGCTCTACATGCATGCCCTGCTCACGCAGGTCGCACAGACGGCCGCGTGCAATCGCCACCATTCGCTGAACAAGCAACTGTGCCGCTGGCTGCTGATCGAAATCGACCGCGTCGCCACGGACGAACTCACGGTAACGCAACAGTTGATCGCAGACATGCTCGGCGTGCGCCGCGAAGGCATCACGGAAGCTGCGGGCAAGCTGCATAACGACGGTCTCATCCATCACAGCCGTGGTCACATCCGCGTGCTGGACCGGAAAGGTCTCGAAGCGCGTGCATGCGAATGCTACAGCCTCGTGAAGCGTGAGTTCGACCGGCTGTTGCCGTGCCTGCATCAGGCTGAAGCCGTCAGCTGAACAAGACCCAGATCATGTTCAGGAACACCGCGCGCTGCCTCGACGCACTCTTCGTGATTGCGGGGGCGCTGATCGCTCACTGGATGCGCTTTTCGACCGCACATGAACTCGCGGACGACGAACGGCTGCTGATCGCGTTCAACTGCGTGCTCGTGCTGCTGTTGTTCCCTGGCTTCGGCGTATATGAGACGTGGCGTGGCAAGTCGCTCTCCGCAATGCTCGGTCGCGTGACGATGGCATGGCTCATCGTGGTTGCGACGGGGCTCGTGCTGGTCTTTACGATGCACCGGATGGACGCCGTGTCGCGGTTGTGGTTTGGTTACTCGACACTGATATCCGGCGTGCTGATCGTATCGACGAAACTGGTCGCTCATCTGGGTCTGCGCACGGCGCGTCGCCGTGGGCTCAACTTCCGCACCGTGGCGATCGTGGGCGCACCCGGCTTTTCGCGGATGCTGCTCGCGCATCTCGAACGCGCGCCGCAAGCCGGCTTCAAGCCCGTCTGCCTGTTCGACACGAACGCGGAACTGCTCGGCACCCAGGAAATGCGCGTGCACCGGTTACCCGTGCTCACGGACATCGATGCCTTCGCTGCGAAGGTGCGCGAAGAGCACATCAACGAGGTATGGCTTGCATTACCCCTGTCCGAAGAACACACGATTTACCGTTTCAAGCGCGCGTTTCAGCACGATTTCGTGAATCTGCGCTTCATCCCGGACGTGCGCAGCCTCTCGCTCTTCAATCACGCGCTTACCGACGTGCTCGGTCTCGCGACCATCAATCTCAACGCGACGCCGATTTCGCCGGTGCAGATGTGGCCGAAGCTCATATTCGACCGTCTGTTCGCGCTCGTTGCGCTCGTCACGCTGTCACCGCTGTTCGTCGTGCTGGCTGTCGCGATCAAGCTCGGCTCGCCTGGGCCCGTCTTTTTCTCGCAGGAACGCAAAGGCATCGACGGTCAGCCGTTTCGCATCTACAAGTTCCGCTCGATGACCGTGCACAGGGAAGCGCGCGGTCAACTGACGCCGACCGCGCGCGTCGATACGCGTGTGACGAAAGTGGGCGCGTTCATCCGTCGCACGAGTCTCGACGAGCTGCCGCAATTCTTCAATGTGCTGCTGGGGCAGATGTCGGTGGTCGGTCCGCGGCCGCATGCGATCGAACACGACAATCTCTACAAGGATCTCGTGTACGGCTACATGTATCGCTACCGCATCAAACCGGGTATTACGGGCTGGGCACAGGTGAACGGATATCGCGGCACCACGACAAAAGTCGAAAAGATGGAAACGCGCGTCAAGTTCGATCTCTTCTATATCTACAACTGGTCGTTCTGGTTCGACATGAGGATTGTGCTGATTACGATCTTCAAGGGTTTCGTCGGCCATAACGCGTATTGAAGTGGTTTTCCGGGGATTGTTCGTGAAAGTGTCCGTGATCGTGCCGACCTACCGGCGAACCGACGAGCTCGAACGTTGCATCGATGCACTCGACGCACAGCACCGCCGTGCCGATGAAGTGGTCGTGATCGCGCGCAACGACGACCATCCGACGATCGACTGGTTGAAGCGTCGCGAGACGCTGCGGCCCGATGCACGCCTGCGTATCGGGCTCGTCAGCCGGGCGGGCGTGGTCGCCGCGTACAACCGCGGCATCGAAACGGCCACCGGCGATGTGGTCTGCTTCACCGACGACGACGCCGCGCCGCACGCCGACTGGATCGGGCGCATCGCGCATGCGTTCGAAGACGACCCCGCGCTCGGCGGCCTTGGCGGCCGCGACATCGTGCATCGGGGCGACGGCGTCCTGCAGGGGCAAAAGCCGGTCGTCGGCGTGGTGCGCTGGTATGGGCGCCCGATCGGCAATCATCACATCGGCCACGGTGCGCCACGCGAGGTCGACGTGCTGAAAGGCGTGAACATGGCGTTTCGCCGCGAGGCGATCGGTACCCTGCGTTTCGATCCGCGTCTGCGCGGCAGCGGCGCGCAGGTGCATTGCGAAATGGCATTCAGTCTCGACGTGGGGCGTCGGGGCTGGACGCTGGTCTACGACCCGACGCTGCTCGTCGAGCATTACCCGGCGCAGCGAAGTGACGAAGACCAGCGCCATGTTTTCAACGACGCGGCGTTCTACAACGCGTCGTTCAATCTCCGTCTCATCATGTGCGAGCACCTGTCGACTCCAGGCAGGTGGGCGTTCGTCACCTATTCGACGTTGATCGGCAGTCGCGCGGACCCGGGGCTTGTGCGCGCGCTGCTGCTGGCGTTCAACGGTGACGGGATAGCGCTCGCGCTTCGTAAATGGTGGGTCGGCTTGCGCGCGATGCGCGGAGCCTGGCAGGAGGCGATGCGCTGAGGACAGGCAGCGCATCTATAACGCAAAAAGGACCATAGACCATGAATTCCAGAACATTGCTCGCCTGCCTGGCGACACTATCGTTATGCGCGTGCTCGCTCGCGCCGGGGCCTTATCTCGACACCAATCGTCTCGACCAGACGCAACAGGCAACGGTCGCCGCACCGACCTACGCCGTGCGCCCGATCGACATCTCATGGTTCCAGCAACAGACCGCGACGGCGGTACCGTCGACGTGCCCGTCCGCATTTTCGTGTCTCACGAAAGAAACACGCGGCATGTCGCCGTACAAGATCGGCATCGACGACCAGCTCGCGATCATTGTCTGGGACCATCCGGAGCTGACGGGTGGCGCACTGGCCGGCGGCGGCGCGGGAGCGCCATTACCGCAGGGAACCGCCGGCACTGGCGTGGGCGGCACGACGCTTCAGGGCGGCGCGACGGGACCCGCTCCGCTGCCGGGTTCACCCGGCAGTTCCGGCGCCGAAGGCGGCCTCACCGTGCGGGTCGCCTACAACGGCACGATCTTTTTCCCGCGTGTCGGACGCATCAAGGTCGTGGGCATGACCGCGCAGCAGGTCCAGAGCGTCCTTACAAAAGGGCTGGCGAAAACGATCCGCGATCCGCAGATCGATGTGCGCGTCGCCGGCTTCAATAGCCAGTCCGTGCAGGTCACCGGCAACGTACGCTCGCCGCAGGCGGAGGCGGTGACCGATCTGCCGCTCAGCGTGCTCGATGCAATCAATCGCGCGGGCGGCGCGCTGCCCGATGCCGACCTGCAGAACGTCGGCATTACGCGTAATGGCAAGCGCACGGCCGTCGACGTCGCCGCGCTGCTGGAAACCGGCGATCCAAACCAGAACGTGATGCTGAAGGATGGCGACATCATCGACGTGCCGGACCGCTCGAACAGCCGCGTATTCGTGCTCGGTGAAGTCACCAAGCCCACGTCGCTGCCGATGAACCGGGGACACCTGACGCTCGCCGATGCGCTCACGGGTGCGGGCAGTCTCGATCTCGCGACGGGCGATCCGCGTTCGATCTACGTGATTCGCGGCGCCGACAAGTCAACGACTCCAGACATATTCCGGCTCGACATGACGCAGGTGGACGCCATGTTGCTGATGACGAAATTCGATCTGCAGCCAAAGGACGTGGTGTACGTGCAGGTGGCGAACTCCGCGCGCTTCAACCGGGCGCTCGCGCAGGTCCTGCCTACTCTGCAAACCCTGTTTTTTACACGGGAACTGGCTCGCTGACGCTCGCTACGCGACGGAGTTAAAAATGAGTACCTATGACATGAACGAATACACCCCTTCGTCCGGTGGCGACGAAGATGCGGTGATGCGCGACATGATGCGGATGATCGTCGAGCAGATCTGGTGGGTGATCGGGATCGCGGCATGCGTGATCCTGGCAGCCACGGTCTATACGAAGATCGCCACGCCGATCTATTCCGCCGACGCGTTAATTCAGGTCGAATCCGGCAACGCGAGTAACAGTTCGACTTCCCAGGCACTGTCTTCGCTCGTGCCGTCGGGTGCGATGCACACCGACGCCGAGATCGAGATCATCAAGAGCCGCGCGGTGGTCGAGCCGGTGGTCGAGCAGTTCAAGCTGAACTTCGGCGCGTGGCCGAAAACGATGCCGTATCTCGGCCGCATCACGTCGATCTTCGCGCATCCCGGTCATCCGCTCGGCGCCCTCTTCGGCATGCGTTCGTACGCGTGGGGCGGCGAGGAGTTTTCGCTCGACTCGATCAGCGTACCGAAGTATCTCGAAGGATCCCAGCTGACGCTGCGCGCGCTCGGCAACGGCGGCTACCAGCTGTTCGACCAGCACGGCAAGCTGCTGCTGACCGGCGTTGCCGGGCAACGCGCGACGGGCAGCGACATCACGATGCTCGTCACCACACTGGTTGCCCACGCCGGCACCAACTTCTACGTGATGCGCTACAACCAGCTCGATGCGGTAGGCGGCCTGGCGGGCGGTCTGCAAGTCGTCGAGAAAGGACGCGAAACGGGCGTCGTGCAGCTGTCGTACATGGGCACCAATCCGCATGCGATCACCGCGATCACCAACGCGGTGGCCGCTTCCTATCTGAAACACCGTCAGGAACGCGCGCAGGAGGAAGCGAGCCGGATGCTGTCGTTCCTGAACAGCGAAATGCCGCGCCTGCGAAGCGAAGTGCGTCGGGCCGAAACCGCGCTGTCCGAGTATCAGTCCCGCAGCGGTTCGTTCCAGCCGACCCAGGAGGCAGGCGTGTATCTGTCCGGCGGCCTCGAATACGAGAAGCAGATCGCCACGCTGCGCATCGCGCGCGCGCAGTTGCTCACGCGCTTCACGGCCGAGAGTCCCGAAGTGCAGACCGTCGACGCGCAACTGGCGGCGATGACGCGCGAAAAAGCACGCTTCGAAGATCACTTCAAGACGCTGCCGGGGTCCGAACGCGAAGCCATGTCGCTGCAACGCGACGCGAAGGTTGCCGAGGAAATCTACGTTGCGTTACTGAACAAGATCCAGGAGCTGTCGATTACACGCGCTGGAACAATCGGCAATGTGCACATCATCGACGAGGCACTGCTGCCCTCTTCGCCGGTACGGCCGAAATCAGCGCTGATCATCTCGGCGAGCGTCGTACTCGGCATCATCGCGGGTGTGCTGTTCGCGTTCTGCCGCCGGACGTTCTTCACCGGCGTCGCGGATCCGGAATTCGTCGAACGCCGTTTTCACATGCCGATCTTCGGATCGATCCCCTTTAGCGCCGAACAGGCTCACAGCGACCGGCTTGCAGTGAACATGAGCCAGGCTGCGCTGCAAGGCCCGGCAGCGCGCCCCGCGCTCTCGCAGATCGTGCCGGCAGGCATCGCGCGACTCGTCCAGCCCCGCCGGCCGGCGACCGTTACCGTGCCGGCCGGCACGCAGACGATCGTGCCGCCCGCCCACGCGCCGATGCGCCCGCTACTGGTCAAGACGCATCCATTCGACACGTCCGTCGAAGGGCTGCGCGGCCTGCGCGCAACGCTGCAATTCGGCCTGATCGATGCCCCGAACCGCGTGGTGGCATTCACAAGCCCGGCGCCCTCGGATGGCAAGAGCTTTTTGTGCGCGAACCTCGCTGCCCTGCTTGCCGAGACAGGCAAGCGCGTGTTGCTGATCGACGCCGACCTGCGTCGCGGCCGTCTCGCGCAATACCTCGGCCGCTCGCCGAATGGCGGTCTCACGGAACTGCTGACAGGTCAGGTCGATCTCGAAGTGGCGGCGCGCGCGACGGGTGTCGAAGGTCTGCACTTCATCGCCGCGGGCGCCTATCCGCCCAACCCGTCCGAAATCCTGACGTCGGCGCGGTTCACCGAAGTTCTCGCGCGCCTCGAACAGCGGTTCGATCTGGTGATCGTCGACACGCCACCGCTGCTCGCGGTGGCCGATGCCGCGATCGTCGCGAACATCGCCGGCTCGACAGTACTCGTCATGCGGGCGGGCGCGCATACCGAACGCAACATCGCCGAATCGCTGAAGAAGCTGCGCCGTGCGCGTGCCCGGCTTATCGGCGGCGTGATGAACGCAGTGCCGGTGAAAAGCGGCGGTCGTTACGGCTCGTACGACTATGCGTATGCGTACACCTATACCGCTGGCGATCCGGCGGGCGGGACAACCAGGCGCTAGGCTACGCCGCGCCCAGGTAGTCGGAGAAGTAATCGCGAAAAAAGGGCCGCGCCGGAAAACCGGCGCGGCCCTTTTTACCTGTCGCGGTGATGAAATACCAGGGATTCAGAACAACACGTTCATCGGCCCCACATGCTGCCGGCCGCCGTGTTGTCGCCGGGCCACGATGTGACCTCTGCGTCCGGCAGACTGTCGTGCTGGCGGCCCCCGGCACCGGCGGCCGCAATTGTCCGCGTAACTTCGTTCATGAATGCACGCTGGAAATGCGCGGCCGAAAAACGTTCCGCGTTCGCCCTGCAGGCAGCCGGCGAAATCATCGAACGCTGGCGTTCGAAGCGCTCCACGGCCTCCTGCAATGCAGCGACGGTCTGTTGCCTGAAAAACAGCCCGGTAGGATGCGGCTCGCCGACTGGCCGCACCGTTTCCAGCACGCCGCCCTTGCCGTATGCAATCACCGGCGTCCCGCATGCCTGTGCCTCGACCGGCGCGATGCCGAAGTCTTCCTCCGCGGCGAACACGAACGCCTTCGCGCGCTGCATGTAGTCTTTCAGACTGGCAAACGGCTGATAGCCGAGGATCGTTACATTGGGACCGGCATTCGCGCGAATCGCGGCCATCTGCGGGCCATCCCCGATCACGACCAGGCGACGGTCCGGCATCGACGAAAAAGCAGCGACAATCAGGTCGATGCGTTTATAAGGCACCATCCGCGACGCCGTCAGATAGAAATCGTCTTTCAGCGCGCAGAGGTCGAAGCGGTGAACGTCGACCGGCGGCGCAATGACAACGGCATTGCGCCGGTAGGTCTTCATCATGCGGCGCGCGACGAACTGCGAATTCGCGATCAGGCAATCGACCCCATTCGCCGAACGCGCATCCCAACTGCGCAGATAGTGCAGCAATGCCCGCGTCGCCCATGAACGGGGGCCACGTGTCAGCTTCGCCTCGCGCAGATACTGATGCTGCAGATCCCACGCGTAACGCATCGGAGAATGCACGTAGCTGACATGTGTCTGGTCTGGTCCGACCAGCACGCCCTTCGCGACCGCGTACGAACTCGTAATGATCAGATCGTAGCTGGAGAGGTCGAACTGTTCGACGGCGAGCGGCATGAGTGGCAAATAGCCGCGATAACGCCGGCGCGCGAACGGCAGCTTCTGGATGAACGATGTGTTCACGGCCTTGCCGCATACCGCGGAGCGATCGTCCATGAAGTCGACCATGCAGAAAAGGTCCGCGTCGGGGAAGCACCGGATAATCTGTTCCAGCACTTTCTCCGCTCCCCCCGGCGCGACGAGCCAGTCGTGCACGATCGCCACTTTCATGATTTCTCCACCTCTGGAAAGGTCAACGACCATCACACCGAGTGTATCGGGCGCGTCGCTTGCACAGCGTGCGTATGGCCACACTGAACGGGCAACAGAGCGTGAATAATGAGGACTCGCCGGTCGCATGCGACTGCCTGTTTTTCACGCTTCGCTTTCCCCGCACGCCTGGACCGGTCAACCGATGAACGCCCCCCGCCTCACACGTCGTTTCGCTCCCGTCGAGATGGCTGCCACGAGCAGCGCAGGGCATTCCGATGAACACCTACTCGAGCCGGCGGCATCGGCCACGGTCCTCTTTGTCGATCAGAGCGGACAACTCGGCGGCGCGGAATTGTCCCTGCTTCCGCTTGCGGAGCGATGCGCCGCGCGCAGCGAGGTGCTGTTGCTGTCGGACGGACCCTTTCGCGCACGGCTGGAAGCGCTTGGCGTGCGCGTGCGCGTAACGAGCAATGCGAACGTCGCGGCCATCAACCGTGAAGCGTTGCGGCCTGGCTGGCTACGTGCATTACCTGGCATCCTCGCGCAGGTGCGCACGATCGCCGCGCAGGCGAAGCGCTTCGACGTTCTGTTCCTGAACACGCAGAAAGCGCTGGTGCTGGGTGCGCTCGGCAAACCGTTGCATCGCCGGCCTGTCATCTGGCATGTGCGTGACATCATGACGCGTGATCACTTCGGGCGCGTCCAGTTGCACATCGTCCGCTGGCTCGTGCGCCATGTGACCGATCAGGTCGTCGCCAATTCGCGGGCGAGCGCCGATGCACTGATCGCGTTGACCGGCCTGCCCGCCGACGCGGTGCCGGTCGTCCACAACGGCATCGACGCGCGCACGTTCGCGCAGGTCGATGCCAGCGATATCCGCGCGCTGCGTCATCGCCTGGGGCTGCCACAGGACGCGTGGCTCGCGGGCCTCTTTGGCCGTCTCGCGCCGTGGAAAGGCCAGCATATAGCCCTTGAGGCCCTCGCGCGATTACCCGGCGTGCACCTCGTGCTGGTCGGCGCCGCGCTCTTCGGCGAAGACGATTACGCGCAGGCATTGCGTCAGCAGGCTGATCGGCTCGGGATCGCGGATCGCGTGCATTTCGCCGGGTTTCGCGACGACATGCCGGCATGGATGAAGGCGATGGACCTGATCCTGCATACGTCGACGGAACCCGAGCCGTTCGGACGGGTGATCATCGAGGGAATGGCGGCCTCGCGGCCGGTGGTGGCCGCGGCGGCCGGCGGCGTGCTTGAAATACTGCGGCATCGTGAGAACGGCTGGCTGGTGCAGCCCGGCGACGTGCCGGGCTTCGTCGAGGCTATCGACACATTGCACCTCGCGCCGGCGTTTGCGCGGCAACTTGCCAGCCAGGCGTTCAGCGACGTGCAGCGACATTTCTCGCTCGACAGCTATCTGCGGAACATGACCCGCATCATTGCGCACACGGCCCGCGACGAACCCCGCGCGGACCGGTGAAGGGCGCGCCGGTTTCCCCGACGCGACCTTGTGCGGGCCGCCCTGTCAGCTCAGGCAGACGAACTGGCGGTAGCTGTATTTGCGGATCGACGGATAGCGATACAGATACTGGTCGATCCTGACCGCACGATGATCGAAACGTCCCCGCAACAGGTAGCGCGACGCCATCAGCATGAAGACCATTTCCGGATATTCGGTCTCGACGTCGAAATGCCTGCGCAGATGATCGATCTCATAGGGCGCAAGCGGCGATTCATCAGGATCGCCATATTTCGGCACCCACAACTTGCCGATCACGTGGTTGCGGAACCACATCATCATGTTGCTGGTCGCGTTGTTTTCCCAGAAGAACGCACGGCCGCCGAGCTTGATCGCCCGGCGAAGCGCGGCGGCGAATTCTGAAAACGGTTCGATGTGATGCAGGATCATCGCGCCAAAAACGAAGTCGGACGGCTCAAGCAGTGCAATATCCTGCGCCGACAGCACGCGCGGTGAAATGTTGTCGATGTGATGATGCGCGCAGTAGCGTTTCAGGTTGTCGACGGCCACCGGGCTCAGATCGATGCTCACCACGTTCGCGCCCATCGAGGCAAAAAACAGCGAAGCCGCGCCTGCGCCGCAACCAAGATCGACAAGCGTTTTCCCCCGTATGTCGCCAAAGTGCTGGAGCGCGCGCATATACACGGGATTCTTCGGGTCCGGGACGTCGACGAGCCGCGTCTCGTCGTTACCGCGATCCTGAAAAATACCGTCCCAAAACTCCTGAGCCTGCTGTTGCATCTGGGTCTCCTGAGGCGCGTGAGGCCGTGGCGGACATACGTGATCGAGCGACGCTCGCAATGGACGCGCACGCGACAGGCGGCGCGTATCTGGACGATGCATTATTCGCAGACGATCACGGAAATTCTGTACGCAGGCCCACGCAGCACGCCGATTCCCCTGCCGGCGCATCAGACGGCAGACGGGCTGCCGCGACCGCCGGTCTGCATGTCGTGCAAGGCGACGAGCATCGCCAGATGCGCGCGTTCGCCGGCAGCTTCTTCCTCGGTCATGCCGTTGCACGCCTGCCCGCCCATGATGATGCCGAGGCACAGCCCGTAATTGCCGTTGAAGGCGATGGGCGAGGCCGTGTCGCGCCGGACCCGTTCATAGGCGACGTCAAGCGCGCGCCTGAGATTGCGGTGGATGGTCACTGATGTTTCTCCTTTCGCGTTCGGGGGAACGGGAGAAGCGTAGCGGCAGCGAGTCGCGCGGAGAAGACGGCCGAACGGGATATGGACTTCGGCGCCCATTTTCAGGGATCCGGCCCGGTGTGCGGGAATGAAAAACGGCGCCGCCTGCGATCCAGTGCGACGCCGTTGCGGGTCCGTCCGGATGGAACGGCTCCGGGTTGTAAGACCCTAGCCCTTGCTATACCTGATCGTCTCGACGCCCGTATCCGTGCCGAGCAGGCAAAGGTCCGCGCCGCGGCCCGCGAAGAGGCCGACGGTCACCACACCCGGCCATGCGTTGACCTGCATTTCGAGCATGCGTGGATCGCTGATGCGCAGGCCCTTCACGTCGATGATTTCGTTGCCGTTGTCGGTGATGAACGGCGAACCGTCCTTCGTCACGCGAACGATGGGCACACCGCCCAGCGCCGTCACGCGGCGGCCGATCGCGGTGCGCGCCATCGGCACGACTTCGACCGGCAGCGGAAACTGGCCGAGGACGTCGACACGCTTCGTCGCGTCCGCGATGCAGACGAAAACGTCCGACACCGACGCCACGATTTTCTCGCGCGTCAGCGCCCCTCCGCCGCCCTTGATCATCGCGCCGCCATGATCGATCTCGTCGGCACCATCCACGTAGACGGGCAGCGATTCGATTTCGTTCAGATCGAACACCTTGATGCCGTGCGACTGCAGGCGCGCGGTAGTGGCGAGCGAGCTGGACACGGCACCGCGATAGCGCTGCTTCGTGAGCGCGAGTGCGTCGATGAAACAGTTCGCGGTCGAGCCAGTACCAACGCCGATGACGACGCCTTCGGGCACGTTGGCGTTCACATAGTCGGCGGCGGCCTGGCCGACCAGTTGCTTGAGTTCGTCCTGGGTCATGGGAGAAATAACCGAAAAAAGAGGTGCAGGCGGAAAACCGCGAGTTTACCGGAAGTTCACGGTGCGGCCGTTGAACCGGCCGCGGCAGCATTCATGTAGCGATCGAGCAGCGCCTGTGCAATCGCATCGGTTTCCGCGTCAGGATTGCCCGCGTAGTCGCGCGGCCGAAAGTGCATCTGGAACGCGGCGAACACCCGCCGCGTGCGATCGTCCAGCACGCCGTCGGTCGCGACTTCGTAGCCGTAACGCGCGAGCTTCTGCTGAAGGCCACGCACGTCGACCGGTGCCGACGGATCGCGTCCCGCCAGATGCGCGGCCACCGCCGACGCGTCGGGCCACGCGCCGATGCCGGCATCGTAGAGCTGCTTCCACGGAAACAGCGGACCCGGATCGATCTTGCGCTGAGGCGCGATATCGCTATGACCGACGACACGCGTCGGCGGAATGCTGTAGCGCGTGACGATGTCTCTGGCGAGGCGAATCAGCGCGTCGACCTGGGCCGGCGGGTACGGCTGCCAGCTGCGGCCCTGGGGGGTGTCGACGGGACCGAGGTTGACGTTCTCGATTCCGATCGAAGCCGCATTCAGTTCGGTCGTGCCCTGCCAGTAGCTCGTACCCGCATGCCACGCGCGCTGGCTCTCGGGCACCAGCTGGAAAACCACGGGCTCGCCGTGTTCGATCCGGGGGGCGTCCGGCACGACGTAATGGGCACTGACGCCCTCGGTGGTCAGCACCTGCAGCGACTTCGCTTCGTCGATTTCGGTGTAGTGCATCACGAGAAACCGCACGCGCGAGTCGGCATTCTGGGCATGCCGGCTCGTATCGGCGAGGTAGGTGCCGCGCTCGACCATCGTCGTCGTGCAGGCGGCGAGCAACGCGGTACAGAAGGCGAGCGCTGCCGCGCGCATGAGGCACCTGACGCGGGCGCGATTTACATCCATTGAATTCATGTCACTGCGTAGTCCGGGACGCCGGGGGCCGATGAGTTTTGTCGACGCCAGCACGATTGAAATGAAACAGGCCATGTCCTGCGAACCACAACGCAGACCACGTTGCCCGACATTCTAGTCGGCTATCGGGATGAAGTCGTGCCAACTCCCCAGGGGCATAACCGGTCAATCGCCAGTCAACGCGCCGCGCAACGCCTCCAGAAAGCGCAGATACGCGGTCGCGCCCGGATCGGGGTGGCCGATACTGCGCTCCTGCACCCAGGCTGCCCGGCCCTTCTGCGACTGCAAACCCGCCGTCGCCTCGATCCTCGCGCGCGCCGTATCGATCATCGAGGCAAGCAGCGCATCCGGCGCCTCCTGCGACGCCTCAAGCGCATCCAGACTGGGCACCAGCGCATCGAGCACGGTCTTGTCGCCAACCTTGCTCTTGCCACGTTCAATGATGCGCGCCGCCACCGCACGACCGATGGCGAGTGCCTCGTCCTTGCCTGCCGAGGACTTGCCCGACATCGTCTTCGCGGCGGCGAGCAGGCCGCCGCCGATCAGCGCGGCAAACGTCGACGGATTGGCCGTCGAGAAGGCCTTGCCGGCAGCAAGCAGGATGTCATTGAGCGCGGCGTCAGCGGGCAACGCCGCGAGCGCCGCGACGACCGCCGTCGAGCCGGCTTGCACCGTGATGCCGAGATCGCCGTCGCCCAACGCCGCATCAAGTTCGCGAAGCTCCTCCGCATGCGCGGGCAGCGCCGCTAGCGCACGGCTCAGCACAACGCGCAATTCGCTGCAGGAAACACTCATGCCACCCTCCTTTCAGACCGGCTTCAATCCGGCTTCAAACAGGCATCAGGCCGCGGACCAGTCGTGAAAGAGCGGCGAACGCGCGGGCGCGGCGAGCAGCGCTTCGAGTTCGTCGTCCAGCAGCAATACCGTGATCGAAGCGCCTGCCATCTCCAGACTCGTCACATATTCGCCGACATACGAGCGCGCGATCGTCAGCCCCTGATCCGCGATCGCCGCGGCCGTGCGCCGGTACAGCAGATACAGTTCTTCAAGCGGCGTCGCGCCCAGCCCGTTGACCAGCACCGCGACGCGCGAGCCTTTCGGCGCGGCGAGATCGCGCAGGATTTCGCCGGAGAGCCGGTCGGCGATCGCGTCGGCCGTTTCGAGTTTTCCGCGATGCGTGCCGGGCTCGCCATGAATGCCGATGCCGATTTCCATCTCGCCGTCGGGCAGCGTGAAGGTCGGCTTGCCGGCGGCGGGCAGGATCGTCGGCGACAAACCGACGCCCATCGTGCGACATTGCGCGTTCGCCTTCGCCGTGATCCGCGCCACTTCGTCGAGCGGATCGCCGCGCTCCGCCGCCGCACCGGCGCACTTGAACGCGAACACCATGCCGGCGACGCCGCGCCGCTCGCTCGCGCGCGCAGGCGGCGCCGACGCGACGTCGTCGGTCAGCAGCACGGTCTTGATGTCGATGCCCTCCGGCTCCGCGAGATCGGCGGCCAGGTCGAAATTGAACACGTCCCCGCCGTAATTGCCGTACACGTAGAGCACGCCCGCGCCGCCGTTCACCGCCTTCGTCGCTTCGAAAATCTGCTCCGACGAGGGCGACGAAAACACGTTGCCCACCGCGACACCGCTGCACAGTCCTTCGCCGACATAGCCGAGAAAGCCTGGCATATGCCCCGATCCGCCGCCCGTCACGATACCGACGCGGCCCTCTTTCGGCGCGTCCGCCCGCACCAGCGCGCGGCGGTCGGCGGTGGCGGCCTTGATCCAGCCCGGATGCGCGATCAGCAGCGAATCGATCACTTCATCGACGAACTGGTCCGGCTGATTGATGATTTTTTTCACACGAGTCTCCCTGAGTGATCCGGTTAAAAAAATGGTCAGTTCTTGCGACGCTGGCTGAGCGCGTCGAGCATCACCGCGGCGAAGATCACGCCGCCCTGAATGAACTGGGTCCAGAAAGGATTCACGCCGAGCAGCGACAGGCCGACGTTGATCACGCCGATCAGCACCACGCCGATAAACGTGCCGATGATCGAACCGCGTCCGCCGGCGAGCGACGTGCCGCCGATCACGATGCCCGCGATCACCTGCAATTCGAGCCCGTTCGCCGCCGACGGCAACGCCGAGTTCAGGCGTCCCGCGAGCACGATGCCGGCAATCGCCGCCGTCACGCCGGCGAGCGTATAGGTCAGGAAAATCACGCGGCGCACCGGAATGCCCGCAAGCCGCGCCGCCTCCATGTTGCCGCCGACCGCGAACACCTGATGGCCGAAGGTAGTCTTGCGCAGCAGCACGTGGCCGATCAGGAATACGACCAGCATGACGATCATCGGCGCGGGCAACCCCGCCACCGACTTCGCGCCGAACGCAGTGAACGCGTTGGGGAAATCGAACTTGGTGCGGCCGTCGGAAATGGCGAGCGTGAGGCCGCGCGCCATCGCCATCATCGCGAGCGTCACGATGAACGGCACAAGCCGCAACCACGCGACCGAAATGCCGTTTAGCGCGCCGACGCCCGCGCCGACCGCGATGGCAATCGCGAGACCGGCAAGACCGAGCCCGATGTTGTCGGGCGTCGAACCCGCCATCAGCGTCGCGGCGACCATGCCGCTCAACGCCACCAGCGAACCGACCGACAGGTCGATGCCGGACGTGATGATGACGAACGTGCCGCCGACCGCCGCGATCCCCACCACCGACACCTGCACCATGATGTTGGTCAGCGTGCTGGTGGTGAGGAATTCCGGCGACGTGATCGACAGCACCACGCAGATGATCACCAGCGCGGCGAACAGCGGTCCGATGCCGCTGCGCAACTGTCGTATCAGGCGGCTCGAAAGCGCGTCGGAATCTGTCGGTTTTGCTGCCGTCGAAGTCATGCGCCTACTCCTGTCGTCGCCCACTGAATGACCGTTTCCGAATCCGCCTTGTCGCGCGGCAGCTCGGTGACGATCCTGCCGCGATGCATCACGAGGACGCGATCCGACATGCCCAGCAATTCCGGCAACTCCGAACTCACCATCACGACCGCCGCGCCCGCCCGCGCCATCGACACCATGTGCGCATAGATTTCCGTCTTCGCGCCGACATCGATGCCGCGCGTCGGTTCGTCGAGCATGATCACAGCCGGTTGCGTCGCGCTCGCGCGGCCAAGAATCACTTTCTGCTGGTTGCCGCCGGACAGATTGCCGGTGATCTGCAGCACCGACGGCGCGCGCACCGAGAAGCGCGTACTCGCATCCTGGGCAAGCTTGCGCTTTCTCGCGTTGCGCACGAAGCCGCCCGTCGCCAGCGCTTTCAGGCTCGACAGCGCGATGTTTTCCTCGATGCTCGCATCGAGCACGAGACCCTCGAGCTTGCGGTCCTCCGCCGTATAGACGAGGCCGTGACGCATGCCCTCGGTCGGAGAATGAATCGCGACTTTGCGCCCGCGTATCCAGACCTCGCCTTCGGTGACCTTCTGCGCGCCGAAAATCGCCTTTAGCAATTCGGTGCGTCCCGCACCGGCAATGCCCGCGATCCCGACGATTTCACCGGCCCGCACGCTGAAGCTCGCGTGCCGGACAATGGGCGGACTCGCCAGATCGCGCACGTCCAGCACCACCGGCCCGTAATCGCGTGGCTCCCACGGATAGAACGAATCCAGGGTGCGCGCGACCATCGCCTGCACCAGATCCTGTTCGGTCCATTGCGCCATCGCGCGCACGCCGACCGTCGCGCCATCGCGCATCACGACGGCGGAATCGGCCAGTTCGAACACCTCTTCCAGATGATGCGAGATGAAGATGATGCCCATCCCGGTTGCCCGCAACCGTCGCACGACCGCATAGAGATTGGTGATATCCGCGGCCTGCAAGGCCGCCGTCGGCTCGTCCATCACCAGGATGCGGGCATCGCGCGCGACCGCTTTCGCGACCTCGACGAGTTGCCGCCGGTTCAACGGCAGATCGCCGAGCCGCATCGACGGCGACACCATATCGAGCCCCACCTGGGCGAGTGCTTCGCGCGCCCGCCGGTCCGCTTCGTGTCGCAGCACGAAGCCGTTGCGCGACGGCATCCGGCCGAGAAACAGGTTCTCGGCGACGGTCATATCGTTGATCAGCGACAGTTCCTGATAGATCACGGCAACGCCTGCGTCGATTGCAGCGTGGGTGCCGCGGGCAAGCGGCTCGCCGTTGATCTCGATCGTGCCTTCGTCCGGCTCATAGGCGCCCGACAGCGTCTTGATCAGCGACGACTTGCCCGCGCCGTTCTCGCCGACGATCGCCATCACGTGACCCGCGTGCAGCGTGAGACTCACGCCGCGCAGCGCCTTCACACCCGGAAAACTCTTGACGATGCCTTCCATACGCAGCAAAGGCGCACGGTCACCGGCGCGCGCGTCCGGCTGCGCGTCGGCCTGAAACTGCGAACCCGTTTCCGCATTCATGATTGCGTCCTGCCTCGAATGACACGCGCTTTGCCTGCGGGCAAAGCGCGTGTCCAACCGCGACTTCAGTTCGTCTTCAGCTTACTGGCTGACCTGCAATGACCACAGCCCGTACTTCTTCGTTTCATCGGAATCGATGTTCGACTTGTCGATCAGCAACGTCGGCCATGCGTAATTCGCGGGCACCGCCTTCTTCGCGTTGTTATCGGCGATAAAGCTCAACGCCTTCGCGGCCATTTCAATCGGATTCTGCGAGATCGTCGCGTCCTGCTTGCCCGCCCGGATCGCCGAAAGCGCCTGCGCCGTGCCGTCCGCGCCGATCACCATGATGTGTTCCTTGTCGCCGAGCGGCTTGTAACGGCCCGCGTTGTCGATCGCTTTTTCCGCGCCGACCGTGTTGTCGTCGTTCGCACCGAACACGGCATCGATCTGCGGGAATTTCTGCAGGATATTGGTCATCGCGTTCAGCGACTTCTCCTGATCGAACGCGCCCTCCTGACGGGCGACCACCTTGATGTCCGGATACTTCGCCATCTCGTCGCTGAAGCCTTTCTCGCGATCGGTGGCGGCAGTCGTACCGACGAGCCCGATCAGATCGACCACGTTGCCCTTCGGCGAACCATAGCGTTCCTTCAGCTTGTCGGCGATCCACTTCGCGCCGGTGGCGCCGAGCGCGACGTTATCCGATGCGACGAACGAGGTAACCTTGCCGCCGTCCGACCCGCGATCGAGCGTGAACACCGGGATGCCCATCGAATTCGCTTTCTGGACGGCGGGAATGATCGCTTTCGAATCGATCGGATTCAGCACGAGCGCGGTAATGCCCTGGCTCAACAGATTGTTCGCGTCGTTGACCTGTTGCTGCGCGTCGCCGTTCGCATTGGTTTGCACGAGATCGAAGCCCTGATCTTTCGCGCCCTTTTCCACGCCGAGTTTCAGCCCGACGAAGAACGCGTTGTTCAACGTCGATACCGAGAAACCGATCTTCGGCTTGCTGCTCGCCGCGGCCGCGGGCGCCGCGCTCGCGGTCGCGTCGCTCGCCGCGGTGCTGGCCGACGACGGCGACTCGCTCTTCGAACAGCCGCTCAACGCGGCAGCCGCACACAGCACGACGGCACCCGTCGATGCGCCCAACGTGCCCCAACGGTCGAATCTTCCTGAATTCCAGGCCATATCTGTCTCCATTGTTCAAGTTATGTAGCGCCGTGTGCTACGAGCCGGCGTCAGGCTTTGCTGTTGCTATTGCTGTTACTGCTTTCGCGGCGCAAGCCGTAGTTGCTGAACTTCTTCACTACTTCGCCGATTTCCTCATCCGTCAGAACGGGCGGCGGCCCGAGCTGACTGGCGAGCAGATACTGCTTCGCCAATACTTCGACTTCGTTTGCGAGCCACAGCGCGCGCGCCAGATCCCGGCCCAGCGCGATGACGCCGTGATGCGCGAGCAGACACGCGGTGCGATCCTGCAACGCCTGCAACGCGTGGTCCGACAGCGCCTGGCTGCCGAAGGTCCCGTAGGGCGCGCAGCGGATCGAATTGCCGCCCGCCACGGCGATCATGTAGTGATGCGCGTGCATGTCACGGCCGTGAATCGCGATTGCGGTCGCGGCGTTCGAATGCGTGTGTACGACAGCGTTGATGTCCTGCCGGGCCTGCAGGATGTCGCGATGAAAGCGCCACTCGCTCGACGGTCCGCGCTCGCTGAAAACCGCTGCATCCGGCTGCACATCGAGCGGCAGCCATACGATCATGTCCGCCGCCAGCGCCGACGCGGGTACGCCGCTCGGCGTAATCAGCAAACCGTCGCGCCAGCGCACGCTGACATTGCCCGATGTGCCCTGATTGATGCCGAGCCGCTCCATCTCGAGCGCGGTTTTCACGATCCCGGCCCGCAACGACGCTTCATCTGCGCTGTCATTGACGGTTTCGGTCACGTTCACGCTCACGACGTGGCTCCGAACAGCGCGGCAAGTTGCGTATCGAACGGCGCGTTGATGATGCCGCGTTCGGTGATATAGCCGGTCACGAGGTCATGCGGCGTCACGTCGAAAGCCGGGTTGCGAACCTTGATGCCTTCAGGCGCGATCGCGTGTCCGCCGAGATGCGTGACTTCGTCGTCGCGACGCTCCTCGATGACGATGGCGTTGCCGCTGGGCGTCTGCAAATCGAGCGTCGACGATGGACACGCGACATAGAAAGGCACGTTGAAATGCCGCGCGACAATCGCAACGCTCAACGTGCCAATCTTGTTCGCGAAGTCGCCGTTCGCCGCCACGCGATCCGCGCCGACGATCACCACGTCCACCTGCTTTCCCGCGATCAGCGAGGCGGCCATGCCGTCCGTGATCAGGGTGACATCGACGCCTGCCTGTTGCAGCTCGTACGCAGTCAAACGCGCGCCTTGCAGCAACGGTCGGGTTTCGTCCGCATAGACGCGAAACGGAATGCCGGCACGCTGTGCGAGATAGATCGGCGCGGTCGCAGTGCCGAGACCGGTCGTCGCCAGCGCACCGGCGTTGCAATGCGTGAGCACACCGCTACCGGGCGCGATCAGCGTCATTCCGTGTCTGCCGATCTGCTCGCATAGCAACTGGTCCTCGTCATGAATTGACGTCGCTTCGTCCACCAGTGCGCGGTAGAGCGAAAGCGCGTCGCTTGCGTTCGAACGGTCCGCGGCGCGCAGCATCCGCTTCAGGCTCCAGCTGAGATTGACTGCCGTGGGCCGCGCGCTGTCGAGATATGCGGCGCGCTCTTTCAACGCTTCGCGAAATGCGCCGATGGGCAAGTCGCGCGACGACTGCATCGCGACGCACAAGCCATACGCTGCCGCGACGCCGATTGCCGGTGCACCCCGTACCCGCAACTCGTGGATCGCGCGCCATACTTCATGCGCATTGGTCAGCGTTTCGATGACCGTGGATTGCGGCAAGCGGGTCTGGTCGAGAATCCGCAGGCAGTCGTCTTCCCACGCGAGCGTGGCCGGCAGGTTCAGGAAAGGCGACGGCGATACCATGCGTGCTCCGGTGCGAGATGAAGAGTGGGAGGTGATCACTTCGGATGACGCGGCGAGATTCATGGCTATGCGCGTCCGTCGGCTTGCAACTCGCGCGCCATCGAGACGACCTGCGCAATGTTGCCGATCGCGGTCCGCTCGAGCAGCAGGCGTTCAGCGCAACGCAATGCGCGCACTTCGACAACGGCTCTCAACGCGTTATCCGCGATGCTGGTGATATCGGCGACCTTGGCCATGCCGACAATGCGCCGGATCATCTTGCAGCCCGCGAATCCCAGCGATTCGGCAAGGAGCCGCTGCATGAACCGCGCGCGATACGCCTCGACACACACGCCGCCGGGATCGTCACCGATGAAATGACTCTTGCGGCGGCTTTCGTGATCGCGCCACAGCGCCAGGAACGTCTGTTCGAAGCCGCTCCAGATGGACGTCACCTGATCGAGAAGCCAGTCGCGATAACTCGTCGCGCCGGCATTGCCATGCCTGCCCGCCGTCTGATGACGGTCGTGCCAGTCGCGTGAAAAATACGCGAGCAACAGATTCGCAAGCACCGCGCCGATATCGAAACCCATGGGTCCGTAGAACGCGAACTCAGGGTCGATCACATAGGTTTCGTCCTGGTTGACCATGATCGAGCCCGTGTGCAGATCGCCGTGCAAAAGCGTCTCGGCATCGTTCATGAAAGCCCATTTCATCTCGGCCACGGCGATGCGCAACGCCGGCGATTGCCGCAGACGCCCGATTTCCGCGCGCGGAAAGGCCGGGCTATATACATTCGACGGATGATCTTCGAACGGATACGTGAACACCAGGTCTTCCGTGATCTTGCATAGCTCGCTGTTCACCGCGTCGCGGACCGCCTGCTTCTTCACGTCGGGCGCGAGAAAAAGATCGGAGCCGTAAAACAGCGTGTGCGCGAGGTAAGTCGAAAGATGCGCGGCGAGCTTCGGATAGACGACGCCGTCCATCAAGCCTTGCCGCAGGATCCGGTGCGACGACAGCCGTTGCATCACCATCAGGAACAGCTCGCTGTCGGCGTGATAGACGCGCGGCACATGCTGCGGACACAACGCGCCAAAGCGCTGCAACGCAGCGACCTCGCGTTCCATCCGGTGCCGTGTAAGCGGCCACGACTTGCCGACCAGCCGCAGAAACGGCGGCGCCTGCTTCACGACAACGCTTTTTTCCGGGGCCTGCGCGTTACTGACGAAATAGACGAAGTTCAGGTTACCGTCGCCGACCTCCGCGATGTCGAGTTCGCCAGGTTCGTTGAGCAACGCATACACCGCCGGGACACCCCGCAAATACGCCGACAACTCCGAGGAACTGAGTGCTTCGAATTCCATGAATGTCTCCTCCACATTCGAACCGGCTCAGCGTTTCTTGCGGACCAGGTCGAACTTGAAGATGGCTGTGTTGTAGTAGTCGTTGCTATAGCAGATCGGCTCGCCGCTCTGATCGAAATCCACTTCGTCGAGCAGCAGGAACAGACCGAAGCCGTCGCCAAGCTCGGGCAGATCGCGCGGCGTCAGGATGGTCGGATGTATCGACGTATGCGTGTGTGAAAGCCTTCGTCCGGTCCGCCCGAACATCGCGAACAGCGATTCGCCGAGTTCGCCGCCGCATGCGTCGAAGACATGTTTCGGAACGGTATCGATGCAATACGCCGCGATCGCGTCGTCCGCGCATCGCACGCGCTCGATGCGCACGCAGTCGTCGCCGACGGCGAGACGCAACTTGCCGGCGAGACTTTCGGATGCCTTGATGTGTTCGATCTGCAACCGGCAGGTGGCCGGCACGGCGCCAACGCTGCGGATCATATCGGTCACAGACATCAGATCATCGAGGCCGCCTTGCAGCTTTAGCGAAATTTGTCTGATGAAGGTGCCGCGCCCCTGAACCCGCGATAACAGGCCATGTGAAATCATTTGCGCGACTGCTTCCCGAAGACTCGACCGGCCGACCCCCAATAGCTCGCAAAGCTCTATTTCAGTGGGAATCTGGTCGCCTGGCTTGAGTGATTTTTCCCGGATCATCGTCATCAACGACTCCTGGATTTTCTCGCTCATCGAGTGCTCGACGCTCAGACGCATACGTGTCCCAGGTGATCAGTACCGCATCAATATAGGTCAGATGTCTGATGTATTCAGGGGGTGTTTACCCGTAAAGCTGGGGCTGGTGTGTGGGCGCGAGGTGCGTAAGCCTTCGCCGATTGTGGTGCGCGCGGAAGGATAGCGCTCGCGCAGTCGCTGGATGGCATGCGCGAGTCGCTGGAGAAACTGGAGCTGCGTTATATCGACTGACTGGCGTCGGTGGTTAAAACGCAGCGTGCATGACGAGCAGGTTTATAAGCGTCTGATTCTTTACGTCTTCGTCAGCGCCCCACGCTGCCGCACCGCTTCGAACAGACACACGCCGCTCGCCACCGAAACGTTCAGGCTTTCGACGCTGCCAGCCATCGGAATATGCATCACGATGTCGCACGTATCGCGTGTGAGACGGCGCATGCCTTCGCCTTCGGCGCCCATCACGATCGCCACCGGACCATCCAGTTTCGTTTCGTAGAGTTCCGCCGATGCCTCGCCCGACGTGCCCACCACCCACACGCCGGCGTCCTTCAGTTCACGCAACGCGCGCGCGAGGTTCGTGACCGTGATGTACGGCACGGTGTCGGCGGCGCCGCTTGCCACTTTCGCCGCCGTCGCATTGAGACCGACCGCGCGGTCGCGCGGAGCGATCACGGCATGCGCGCCGGCCGCATCGGCGACGCGCAGGCACGCGCCCAGGTTGTGCGGATCGGTCACGCCGTCGAGCACGAGCAGCAGCGCCGGACCGTTGATGCCATCGAGCAGCTCAGCGAGATTCTGTGCGAGCGGCATGTCGCCCGCGCGCGCGACCACGCCCTGGTGACGCTCGGTATGCGCGAGACCCCACAGGCGCGTTTCGTCGGCGGCAATCAGGCGCACGCCCGCTTCTTTCGCCACATGCAGGAACTCCGTCATGCGGCGGTCCTTACGCGTCGCGTCGTAATACACCTCTTCGACCGACGATGCGTCGTGCCGCATACGTGCGGTCACTGCGTGGAAACCGTATAGAACCTTGAGACGTGACATGACTGGACAACCTTTGATTGAGCGAAGCTGCGTTGCGCTTCGAATGCGCCCGTCTGCATGGACGGCACGCAAAGCGCCGTGCCTGCAAAAACGGAAAACGGAAAAACAGACAACGCGCAACCGGCATCGATCGCGATACCGGTTGCGCGCTGCACACTTCATGTCGCGCGTCGACCTCCGGTTACGTCGGAGGTCGGCCGTGCCTTATCGCTTCTTGCGCGCCTGCGTCTTCGACGCCGGTTTCACGGACGAAGAAGCACTGCGCTTTTTCGCCGCGCCGCGCGTATCGCGTGTTTCCTTCACCGCCGCGCCGGCTGCCGGCGCAGCCTTCTTGCGGCGGCCACCTTCGGCCGGCGGCAACGAATGCACACGCGGACCGCCGTCGACACCGGCCTTCTCGACTAACGCCGGGCGGCTCGACGGTGCCTTGATCGGCGTGTCGCGCACCAGACGGAAATCAATCTTGCGTGCATCGAGATCGACGCGGCTCACCTGCACCCGCACACGATCCGACAGACGGTAGCGAATGCCTGTCCGCTCGCCGCGCAGTTCGTTCTTGATCTCGTCGTACTGGAAGTAATCGGAGCCGAGTTCGGTCACGTGCACGAGGCCTTCGATAAAGAGCGCATCGAGCTGCACGAAAATCCCGAACGACGTGACGCCGTTCACCATGCCGCCGTACTCTTCGCCGAGCTTGTCGCGCATGAAATAGCACTTGAGCCATGCTTCGACATCGCGCGACGCTTCGTCCGCACGGCGCTCGTTCGACGAACAGTGCAGACCCAGTTCTTCCCAGATCGCGGTGTTCGAACGGTTACGGTTGCGCTTTTCATCGTCGGCCTGCTGCATCGCACGCGCACGCGGCGACAGCGCCGTGTTCAGCGTGACGCCATGCGGCGTGCCCGGCTGATACTTGCGGCCCTGCAGGATCGCGTAGATCGCGCGGTGCGTCAGCAAGTCCGGATAGCGGCGAATCGGGCTCGTAAAGTGCGCGTACGCCTCATACGCAAGCCCGAAATGGCCGATATTCTCCGGGCTGTAGACGGCCTGCTGCATCGAGCGCAACAGCATCGTCTGCAACATCTGCGCATCGGGCCGGTCGCGGATCTGCGCCATCAATGCGGCGTAGTCGCTCGCGTGCGGCGTCTCGCCGCCGCCGAGCGAAAGGCCCATGCCGCGCAGGAACGTGCGCAGGTTTTCGAGCTTTTCAGCCGTCGGCCCGGCGTGCACGCGGTAGAGGCCCGCATGCTTGTTGCGCTTCATGAAGTCGGCCGCGCAGACGTTCGCGGCCAGCATGCATTCCTCGATCAGCTTGTGCGCATCGTTGCGGGTGCGCGGCACGATCTGCTCGATCTTGCCCTGCGCGTTGCAGACGATATACGTCTCGGTCGTATCGAAGTCGATCGCACCGCGCTTCTGGCGCGCGGTGAAAAGCGACTTGTAGACGCCGTTCAGGTTCTGCAGTTGCGGCAGCAACGCGGCACGGCGCGCCGCCTCGGGACCTTTCGTGTTGGTCAGCACCGCCGCGACTTCGGTGTATGTGAGACGCGCGGCGGAATGCATCACGCCCGGATAGAACTGGTACCCCTTGATCTCGCCGCGCGCGGTGATGACCATGTCGCACACCAGCACGCAACGGTCGACGTGCGGATTCAGCGAGCACAGGCCGTTCGAGAGCTTCTCCGGCAGCATCGGAATCACGCGGCGCGGGAAATACACCGACGTGCTGCGCTCGATCGCATCGACGTCGAGGCCGCTGTCCGGGTGCACGTAATGCGAAACGTCCGCGATCGCGACGATCAGGCGAAAACCCTCGCCACGGCCGACGGTAATGGGCTCGCAGTACACGGCATCGTCGAAGTCGCGCGCGTCTTCGCCGTCGATCGTGACGAGCGGCACGTCGCGCAGATCGATGCGATGGCGGATGTCCGACGGGCGCACCTCGTCGGGCAGCTTCGCGGCGTCGTCGAGCGCGGCCTGGCTGAATTCGTGCGGCACGCCGTACTTGCGCACGGCGATTTCGATTTCCATGCCCGGATCGTCGATATCGCCGAGCACCTCGACCACGCGACCCAGCGGCTGCGAGTGACGGCTCGGAAAATCCGTCAATTCGACCACCACAACCTGGCCAACGCGCGCTTTCTTCGTGTTCTGCGTGATCAGGATGTCGTGGCCGATGCGCTTGTCTTCGGGCGCCACGATGAGCGCGCCGTTCTCGTTCAAAAGACGCCCGATCACGCGGCGGTTCGCGCGATCCGTAACTTCGACGATATGACCTTCGGGCCGGCCGCGCCGGTCGTAACCGACGATGCGCGCGAGCACGCGGTCGTTATGCATGACCTTCTGCATCTCGCCCGTCGGCAGGAACAGGTCGTCCTGACCGTCATCGCGAATCAGGAAACCGTAGCCGTCGCGATGGCCCTGCACACGGCCGGCGACGAAATTCGACGGATGCGTCAGCTGATAGTGGCCGCGCTGGTCGAGACGGATCTGGCCGTCGCGCTCCATCGCTCCGAGGCGCTTGAAAAAACCTTCGCGCTCCTGGCGCTTGATCGACAGTGCCTCAGCGATGTCATTCGCGGCGAGTGGGGCTTCGCTCGTGCGCAGCACGCCGAGAATTTCTTCACGGCTCGGAATCGGATAGGGATATTTGCTCAAGGGCTTGTCGATGATCTTTTTCTCGTTGCGTGGACATCGGTCGATGATGCGCTTCTGTACTGCGCCTGCAATTCAATGCCAGTTACTGCGTTGTCACTGCCATGACGCGGTTCGTGCAGCGTGCCCGGCGGGCGCGTGCCCGTGCCAACGAACTTCTGCGAGGCATTCTAACACCCGTCCCGCACGCCACGCGGCGCTCGCGGCCTGACGCGGCAAGGCGCTTCCGCGTTCGCGCCGGACTGTCGCAAAATGCTTGACACGATTATCGGGCCCGCTATAATTACATTCTTTGCTGTACACCCACCTGCCCAGGTGGCGGAATTGGTAGACGCACATGGTTCAGGTCCATGCGCCGCAAGGTGTGGAGGTTCGAGTCCTCTCCTGGGCACCAGATTCAAAAGAAAACCACCTTCGGGTGGTTTTCTTTTTGTGAAACCCTTTCGCCCTGCTTTACGCTGTGTTCGATACAGCTTGAATCAGTGCGATGGCAAATGTGGAAAAGCAGGTTGAAGTCGAAGTTATGCTGTTCTGATTGACACAAAGTTTCAACCCGCTAGAATGGCGGCCTGGTTTGAAACGTGCCCAGGTGGCGGAATTGGTAGACGCACATGGTTCAGGTCCATGCGCCGCAAGGTGTGGAGGTTCGAGTCCTCTCCTGGGCACC
>NZ_CAJQZB010000006.1:0-186500 GCF_907164545.1 Paraburkholderia gardini
GGGGCGGGGGGGGGGGGGTGTGGGGCCGCGGCCCCGCGGCGGCCCCCCCCCCGGACCCCTGTGCGGCAGGGTTTTACTTCAGCGCGCCCAGCGCTGCGTCGTAGTTCGGCTCGTTCTTGATCTCGCCGACGAGTTCCGCGTGTACGACGGTGTCGTTTTCGTCGATCACGACCACCGCGCGCGCCGTCAGGCCGGTCAGCGGGCCGCTCGTCACGTCGACGCCGTACGCCTTCGCGAAGTCATGGCCGCGAAACGTCGAGGCCGTGACGACGTTCTCGATGCCTTCGGTCGTGCAGAAGCGCGATGCCGCGAACGGCAGGTCGCCCGACACGACGATGACCGCCGTGTTCGCGAGCTTGCCGGCGGCTTCGTTGAATTTGCGCGTCGACGTGGCGCAGGTCGGCGTGTCGAGGCTCGGGACGATATTGAGCACCTTGCGCCTGCCGGCGAAATCGGCGAGCGTGACCGGTTTCAGATCCTTGCCGACGAGCGAGAAAGCGGGCGCCTTCTGGCCTGCCGACGGGAATGTACCGCCTACTTCGATCGGGTTACCACCCAGCGTGACTTGACTCATGTTGTGCTCCGGAAATGCGTCATCGTTGACGTTAAATGCGCCCGGTTCGCCGGACGCGCGAGAGATGCGTGAGTACTGCCTTCACCGCGTCGAAGACGTTGGCGGAACCGGCGGCGTCGCGCGATCGGCGAGCGCCGGCGGCGCCGGAAACGTCAGGGGTAAAAAATCTGCACACGGAAATTCGATGCGACGGCGTCGCCGGTATTGAGACGCACGATCATCGTCTGCGTCGAGTGACCCGGCAGGCCTGCAGCGATCGATGTGCCCGGCGTCACATAGTCCTGCGGCCAGAGCACGCGACGAATCGCGATGTTGTTCTGCGCATCGAGCAGCGTGAGCTCGATTGCCGGATACGCCAGCGCGACCCCGAAACGGTTTCGCAGCGGCATTTTCAGTTCAAGCTTGTGCGGGCCGTCCACCTGACGCAGATCGGACGGCTCGACCTGCAGGCCGTCGATATCCCGCGGCGGCGCGACGGTGCAGTCGAGCTGCACGCACGCCCGCGCGTAAAACGGCTGCGAACCCGGCCAGTAGACCATCACGGTTTCACGCTGCCACCACGCAAGTTGCGCGACCAGCGCGACGAACAGGACAAGGGCGACGAGCGAGCCGAAAATGATCCAGCCGATGCCGCGTGGCTCCGCCTCGCGCGTCTCGCGGACGACGGCGAACGGTTCCGCGTCTTCGTCGTGATCGAGCGGCGTGGCAAACGGTGCGGCCGCGGGCGAGGGTGAGGTGAAACGCGGTTCGCTGTCGCGCGTCTCCGGATAGATCGCACCGGCGGCCGGCGCGGTCGCGAACGCCGGCTCGGCCTGCTCCTCGATCACCGGTTCGCCCGGGCGTCCGCGCGTTGCGTCGCGATCACCGGCCGTCTGATGTCCGTCGATCGACTCATGCACCGGCTCGTGCGTCGCCGGGAAGTCGTGTGCGGGCGACCTCGCCGATCCTTCGTGAGCCGCGCGTTCGGCCGCTTCACGTTCGATGGCGAGCTTCAGCTTTGCCATCGCGGCTTCGGACAGCGGGCGATACGGGAGATTCTTCGTGCTGTGACGCAGACTGTCGTCGATCAGCGCGTCCGGTGCGGGCGCCCACGGGTTCCATGCATCGGTGCGGAAGTTCGGGGGGCCGCCAGGGTGTTGATGAGCATCCTCATTCCCGAACGTGGACGCGGGTGCATGAGGCTCGACCGGCGTGGGCGTTTCGACGTGGGCGGCCGTGTCGAACAGCGTATGCGGCTCGACCGGCTCCGGCGTTTCGAAAGGGATCTGCGATTCACCCACCGCGGCGGGCGATGACTTCATCGCCGTTTCAGAAGGCGTTCCGGTGCGCGGAAGTGCGTTCGCTTCGACAGCCGTGGCGTGGCGTTGCGCCTCGGGTTCCTGAATGGGCTCCAGCGCGGGAGCGGCAACTGTTTCCCGCTTCGGCTCTGAGCCGGCAATCAATGCCGCCACGACATCGGGGCTGACCGGCGTCGCGTTGGTCAGATCGCCGTCGCTGGTTTCGTACAGGCTGCTGGACGCGTCAAAAACTTCGTGACAATGTCCGCAGCGCACAAGTCCGCGCCGCAGCGAAAGATGCGTCGGCTGGAGTCGGAAAACTGTTTCGCAGAAGGGACAGCGCGTCGCCAGGAGCATAGTGAGCCGGGAACCCTGAGGGCGTTGAAGTGGACGATACGGCCTATTCTAATGGCTTTCGCGTCGGGTTCCCGTGAGGCAGACCCAGCCCTCGTGTTCACGCCAGACGGAGATGTCGATCCAGCGCTCGTAGACACGCGCTACTTCGTCCGCCTGCCGCGCGAGAATGCCCGATAGTGCAATGCTGCCGCCGGGTTTTACCTTCGACACGAGCATCGACGCCATCAGCTTCAGCGGGTTCGACAGGATATTCGCGACGACGATATCGAACTCGCCAGCCGGGCACGCATCGGGCAGGCCGTACGTGACTTCCGCGCGGTTGCGCTCGCTGTTCTGACGGGCCGATTCGACTGCCTGCGGGTCGATATCGATGCCGAACACCGGGCTCGCGCCGCACTTCCTCGCGAGAATCGCGAGAATGCCGGAGCCGCAGCCGTAATCGAGCACGGATTGATCCTGCTGAACGTTCTGTTCGAGCCATTCCATGCAAAGACGCGTCGTCGGATGGCTGCCGGTGCCGAACGCGAGCCCCGGATCGAGTTCAAGCACGAGTGCGTCCGGGTCCGGCGCGTCGTGCCATGACGGCACGACCCAGATCCGTTCGCCGATTGAGATCGGGTCGAACTGCGATTGCGTGAGCCGCACCCAGTCCTGATCCTCGACGTCGCGCACGGTGAACGACGGCATCGCGGCAAGACCCAGCTGGTTCGACGCGGCGGCGAGCAGCACCGCCGGGTCGTGTTCGGCCGCGAGCAGCGCGATCACGCGCGAGCGCTGCCACGCGGTGCGTTCAGGCGTGAGACCGGGCTCGCCGAAAAGCGGCTGCTCGTCGGGCGTGTCGGCGTCCGCGTCTTCGACCGACACGGACAGCGCACCGAGGTCGAGCAGCGCGTCGGAGAGATCCTCCGCGTGCTCGCGTTCCAGCTCGACGATCAGTTCCCGGTAACTCATTGCTTACGCTTCTTCCGGTGCGGCCTGCAGCTTCGCGGCCAGCCGGTTTTCGAGGTAATGGATGCTCGTGCCGCCCTCGACGAACTTCGCGTCGAGCATCAGTTCGCGATGCAGCGGAATGTTGGTCTGGATGCCTTCGACCACCATTTCCGACAGCGCGATGCGCATGCGCCTGATTGCCTGGTCGCGCGTCGCGCCGTAAGCGATCAGCTTGCCGATCATCGAATCATAGTTCGGCGGCACGAAATAGCCGTTGTACGCATGCGAGTCGACGCGGATGCCCGGGCCACCCGGCATATGCCAGGAGGTGAGGCGCCCCGGAGACGGGATGAATTTGAACGGGTCTTCAGCGTTGATCCGGCATTCGATCGCGTGGCCGCGGAACTGGATGTCGCGCTGACGCAGCGCCAGCTTCTCGCCAGCCGCGATGCGGATCTGTTCCTGCACGATATCGATGCCCGTGATCAGCTCGGTCACCGGATGCTCGACCTGCACGCGCGTGTTCATTTCGATGAAATAGAACTCGCCGTTTTCATACAGGAATTCGAAGGTGCCCGCGCCGAGGTAGCCCATCTTCTTGCAGGCGTCCGCGCAACGGTCGCCGATGCGCTCGATCAGGCGGCGCGCGATGCCCGGCGCTGGCGCTTCCTCGATCACCTTCTGGTGGCGACGCTGCATCGAACAGTCGCGCTCGCCGAGCCAGATCGCGTTCTTGAACGAATCGGACAAGATCTGGATTTCGATGTGCCGCGGGTTCTCCAGGAATTTTTCCATGTAGACCTGCGGGTTGCCGAACGCCCGGCCCGCTTCCTCGCGCGTCATGTTGACCGCGTTCACGAGCGCAGCTTCCGTGTGGACGACGCGCATGCCACGTCCGCCGCCGCCGCCCGCCGCCTTGATGATCACCGGATAGCCGACCGCGCGCGCAATTTTCACGATCTCCTTCGGATCTTCCGGCAACGCGCCTTCAGAACCGGGGACGCACGGCACGCCGGTCTTGATCATCGTCTGCTTGGCCGAGACCTTGTCGCCCATCAGACGGATCGTTTCCGGACGCGGGCCGATGAACACGAAGCCCGACTGCTCGACGCGCTCCGCGAAGTCCGCGTTTTCCGACAGGAAACCGTAGCCGGGGTGAATCGCTTCGGCGTCGGTGACTTCCGCCGCGCTGATGAGCGCCGGCATGTTCAGGTAGCTCAGGTTCGAAGGCGCCGGGCCGATACAGACGGCTTCGTCGGCGAGCTTGACGTACTTGGCTTCCTTGTCGGCTTCCGAATAGACGACGACCGTCTTGACGCCGAGCTCGCGGCACGCGCGCTGGATACGGAGCGCGATTTCGCCGCGATTGGCAATGAGGATTTTTTCAAACATAGCGGATTTTCGACTCATCAATGGGCGCCGCGGCATGGGTCGACCACGACTCAGCGGCTACCTCAGAGGATCGGTTGCGCACGCGGTAGAGGCGCGCGCCGACGGCTGATACGGAAAATACGCCGGGTTAGCCGACCACGAAGAGCGGCTGGCCGTATTCGACCGCCTGGCCGTTCTCGACGAGGATTTCCTTGATCACGCCCGACTGGTCGGACTCGATTTCGTTCAGCAGCTTCATGGCTTCGATGATGCAGATCGTCTGGCCTTCCTTCACCGTGTCGCCTACCTGGACGAACGGATCGGAGCCCGGCGACGGCGCGCGGTAGAACGTGCCGACCATCGGCGACGTCACCACGTGGCCTTGCGGCGCGGCCGGAGCCGGCGTGGCCGGTGCGCCCGCGGCAGACGCGTCGGGCGCCGCGCCCTGGAACGGTGCCGGGCCAGCGTATTGCGGCGCGTACGAAGTGGATGGCTGCACGTAAACCGGCGGCGCATTCTTGACGATGCGGACCTTGCCTTCGCCCTCGGTCACTTCCAGTTCCGAAATACCGGACTCGGAAACGAGGTCGATCAGAGTCTTGAGTTTACGTAGATCCATTGGGCATCCCCTTTCAATGCGTGAAGTGCCGGCGTTCGATGACGTCCGGCGCTGAACTGGTTGTGTTTGAGTCAGCCGCGCGCTGCGCCGGACTGTCCCGTGGACAGCCGGTCGAGTGCGAATTCGAGTGCGTACAGATATCCCTTCCAGCCAAGACCGCAGATGACGCCTTCGGCCTGGTCGGAGAGATACGAGTGATGCCGGAACGGTTCGCGACGATGCACGTTCGACAGATGAATCTCGACGAACGGGATGCAAACCCCCGCCAGTGCATCCCGAATGGCCACGCTGGTGTGCGTGTACGCGGCGGGATTGATCAGAATGAAACTGGTTTGTTCGGTTCGTGCCGCGTGGATCCGGTCGACGATCGCGCCTTCGTGATTGCTCTGGAAGGTAGCGAGTTCGACGCCGGCGTCGACGGCACGGTCAACCAGAGCCTGATCGATCTGCGGTAAGGTCACGTGCCCATAGACCTCGGGTTCCCGTGTGCCGAGAAGGTTGAGGTTGGGGCCGTGCAGAACCAGCAGTCGCGTCATGGTGGCTTCTATTTCCGTGGAATTGCGCGAACTTTAGCGCTGATTAGAGAAACTTGTCTAGTTTCACAGGGTCTTCGCACCGTGTGAATCGGGGTATGCATGCAGGTGTGCACCCCGATTTTTTGTCAATTTCGCCTAATTCGCGTGTAAAAAGTGGTGTTTGGCGAATAATCCGGGTCGTTCACGAATCGTGAGATCAAAGCGCGTCGAGCGTGCGTTTCAGCTCGGCCGGCTGGACTTCGCCCAGTTTTGTCGAAAGAACGTTGCCTTTGGCGTCAATAACCACCGTATAGGGAAGGCCGCCCGCGTTGTTCCCAAACTCGCGCGCGAGGTCCGCGCCGCCGAAGCCGGTGACAAAGACCGGGTAGTCGACCTTCACCTTCTGCAGGAAAGTCTTCACGTTCTTTTCGGAATCGACGCCGAGTCCGATGAACTGGATGCCCTTCTTCGAGTAGTCGCGATGGAGTTGCGAAAGCGCCGGCATCTCCTCGACGCACGGTCCGCACCAGGACGCCCAGAAGTTCACGACGACCGGATGGCCCTTGAACATCGAAAGCGATTGCGGCTTGCCGTCGGCGTTGGTCACGCTTTGTGCCCAGAGCGCATTCACGGCGTCCTGCGGCCTGGTTGCGGCCGTGGCGCCGGGCTGCGCGGATTGTGCGGATTGTGCCGCCTGTGTCGCGTTGCCATTGAGGAACCAGTAGCCGGCTGCGGCGCCGCCGCCCGCTGCCACAACTGCTACTGCCAGTGCTGCCAGAATCCGCTTCATTGTCGTGGGTCTGCTCAGGTAGTGGATGGAGTAATGGAAGAAGTCACCGCCGAGGCCGTCGCGCTGCTTTCAGCGAGCAGCATCCGCACCGCCTGCCGGTTCGCGCGCGCCGTGCGGCCGCGCGCGTCGGCGCGCACCGCGCCGCGCAGGTCGTCCGAATCATAGAGGGCGACGTGGATGCCGACCGGCTCCGTTTCGTGCCGCCCGTTCGCCGGACGCCACAGGAAGCTGAGCGTCTCGACATAGCCGCGCCCTGCAAAGTGGCGCGTTTCGGAGACGTCGTACTGGATGTCGGCGTTCAGCAGATAGATGGCGACTTCCTTCGGGTTGTCGCAGAACGCCTGCAGATGCACGTCCGAATGCTCGCCTGCGGTGCCGCCGAGCACGGCACCCGTCAGATACGGATTGAACGGCTCGAGACGGTCCATCCATTCGAGCGCGACTTCGCGCAGCCGCCGCAGCACCGCCGGCTGGCTGTCGCCCTGGAAAAGCGACTGGTACTCGCGGATTTCTTCTTCGATCTGGTCGTTATCCGGAAGCCATTCGCCGGCTACACGTGTTTCCCCGACGACCTGCCGCGCAGCCTTGCGTTTGGCCGTCGAATAATCCAGCCCGTCTTCGGCGATCATTCTTGCAGCCGCGATGGCGATTTCCTCGCGCACGCGCTGCGGATCGAAATGTGATTTGCGAACCATCTCACAATCATACTAGAGAATATATGACGGCCTTTCCGGCCACCCGGGACGACACCGCCGCGCGGCGGCGAGAGGGGCGTCGGTTACAATAGCGTCCCTTGCGGGCGATCGCGAAAGACCGTCCTGCGCACTCCTTTCCCACGCAAAAAGTACGCCCGCGCGGCACGACAGGCTTATGCACATCCACATCCTCGGCATCTGCGGCACGTTCATGGGCGGTCTCGCCGCGCTCGCGCGCGGCGCGGGCCACAAGGTGACCGGCTGCGACGCCGGCGTCTATCCGCCGATGAGCACGCAGCTCGAGGCGCTGGGTATCGATCTGATAGAAGGATACGGCGCGGAGCAGGTCGACCTGCAGCCCGACCTGTTCGTGATCGGCAACGTCGTTTCGCGTGGCAATCCGCTGATGGAAGCAATCCTCGATCGCGGCCTGCCGTATACATCCGGTCCGCAATGGCTGGGCGAGCATGTGCTGAACGGCAAATGGGTGCTGGCCGTGGCAGGTACGCACGGCAAGACGACCACGTCTTCGATGCTGACCTGGCTGCTCGAGGACGCCGGCATGAACCCGGGCTTTCTGATCGGCGGCGTGCCGCTGAACTTCGGCGTGTCGGCGCGGCTGACGAATTCGAGCTTCTTCGTGATCGAGGCCGACGAGTACGACACCGCGTTCTTCGACAAGCGCTCGAAGTTCGTTCACTACCGGCCGAAAACCGCGATCCTGAATAACCTCGAATTCGATCACGCGGACATCTTCCCCGATCTCGCCGCGATCGAAACGCAGTTTCACCATCTCGTGCGCACGGTGCCGGGCATCGGCCGGATTGTCACGAACGGTCGTGAAGACGCGCTAGAACGCGTGCTTACGCGCGGTTGCTGGAGCGAAGTGGAGCGCTTCGGCGTCGAGGGCGGCTGGCAGGCGCTGCCTGCAGAAGAAGGCGTGCCGGTCGACGAACGCTTCGCGGTTTATCACAACGGCGCACGCGCTGGCGTCGTCGACTGGATGGTGCAGGGCGACCACAACCGCATGAACGCGATCGCCGCGATCGCCGCCGCGCGCCACATCGGCGTGCCGCCGGCGCAGGCCGCGCGTTCGCTCGCGACGTTCCGCAACGTGAAGCGGCGCATGGAAGTGCGCGGCAGCGTCGACGGCGTGACGGTCTACGACGACTTCGCGCATCATCCGACCGCGATCGGGACCACGGTTGCCGGGCTGCGTACGCGCGTCGGCCGTGAGCGCACGCGGATTCTCGCGGTGCTCGAACCGCGTTCGAACACGATGAAGCTTGGCGTCATGAAGGCGCAATTGCCGGCGAGCCTCGCCGACGCGGATCTGGTTTTCGGCTACGGCGCGCCGTCTGGCCGCGACGCGCTCGGCTGGGATCTCGCCGATGCGCTCGCGCCGCTCGGCGACAAGGCGCGGGCCTTCAACAATATCGATGCGCTGGTCAAGGCCGTCGCCGCGGTGGCCCAGCCGGGCGACCAGGTCCTCGTGATGAGCAACGGCGGTTTTGGCGGCGTGCATCAAAAGCTGCTCGACGCGCTGTCGGCGCGTCCGGCGCAGACAGCGACGTCGACGGAAGTCGCGGCCGGCGGCGAGCGGGGCGCAGCGTGATTCTCTATCTGCACGGCTTCCGTTCGTCGCCCAATTCGTTCAAGGCGCGCGTGATGGCGGCGCGTCTCGTCGAACTCGGGCGTGGCGACGAATGGTGCTGTCCAATGCTGCCGGTCTCGCCACTCGGCACGGTGGCGCTGGTGGAGTCGCTTGTGCGGGACGCGCGGAATGTGACCGTGGTCGGCAGTTCGCTCGGCGGTTTTTTCGCGACGTACCTCGCCGAAAAGCATGGCTGGCCGGCAGTGCTGCTCAACCCGGCGGTCGTGCCGCAGCGCGACCTGAGCCACTACCTCGGCGAACAGCCGCTGTGGCACGGCGGCGGCAGTATCGTCGTCGAATCGCGCCATCTGGATGAATTGCGCGCGCTCAGTGTCGCGTCGGTCACGCGTCCCGAACGCTATTATCTGATTGCCGCGACGGGCGACGAAGTGCTCGATTACCGCGAAATGCTTGCACATTATCCCGGCGCGAGAACCACACTGATAGAAGGCAGTGACCACGCGATCAGCGAGTTTCCCCGCTATGTCGACGAGGTGCTCGCATTTTGCGACGCACGTCCGCCGGCGCCGCGCGAAGCGGCATGATTTCCTGATCCACGGACGCCTTTCGCGCAGCGAAGCGTGAAGCGCGAGCCGCGGACCACTACCACGAACATGAAGCCGGACGCGCGGAAGCGATGCGTGTCGACCGGTTGAAGTCTGAACGAGAGTACTGAGTGAACGTTTTCTTTGAGGAATCGGGCAGTTTCAAGGCGGGCAGCGTGCTGTCGCGCCAGGGCGATGCGTTTCAGGTCGAGTTGCCAGGCGGCCGGCGCGCGAAGGTGCGCGCGAAGGACGTCCTGATCGAATTCGAGAAGCCGGCCGCCGGCGAACTGATGCATCAGGCCGATGCCGCCGCACAGGAAATCGATCTCGATTTCCTGTGGGAATGCGCGCCGGAGGACGAATTTGCCTTCGCGGTGCTCGCGAAGGAGTACTACGGCGACACGTTCGGCGCGATCGAGCGCGCCGCGCTCGTGCTGCGCATGCACGGCGCGCCGGTGTACTTTCGCCGCAAGGGGCGCGGGCAATATCAGCGCGCGCCGCAGGAGCAGTTGCAGATGGCGCTGGCCGGTCTCGAGCGCAAGCGCCAGCAGGCGCTGGTGCAGGCCGGGATCGAGGAAGAACTGAAGGCGGGGCGTCTGCCGGAATCGCTCGCGGGCAAGGCACTGGGTCTCCTGACGAAGCCCGACAAGAACACGATCGAATACAAGGCGCTTGAAGCCGCGGCGGCGGCGCGTGGTATTTCGATGGCGCGTCTGATGCTCGACTGCGGCGGCATTCCGTCGGCGCGCGCGCTGCACGAGGCACGCTTTCTCTCCGAGTTTTTCCCGCATGGCACGGGTTTTCCGCCCGTGACCGTCGGCGCGGTGCCCGACGACCTGCCGGAAGCCGAAGTCGAAGCGTTCTCGATCGACGACATCACCACCACGGAAATCGACGATGCGTTTTCGGTCGAGCATCTGTCGGATGGCCGCGTGCGCATTGGCGTGCACATCGCGGCGCCGGCGCTCGGCATCGAGCGCGGCGACGCGGTCGATGCGATTGCACGCGGGCGTCTGTCGACCGTCTATATGCCGGGCGACAAGATCACGATGCTGCCCGACGACGTAGTGGAGGCGTTTACGCTGAAGGAAGGCGGGTTGCGTCCGGCGTTGTCGCTGTATGTGATCGTGAATCGCGAGACGCAGGATATCGTCGCGAGCGAGACGCGTGCCGAGCGCGTGTTCGTGAAAAGCAACCTGCGGCACAACACGCTCGATGAGCTCGTCAACGAAGCGTCGCTTGCCGCGGGCACGGGCGAGTATCCGCACAAGGACGACATCGCGGTGCTCTGGCCGTTCGCGCAGGCGCTGTTCGAAAAGCGCCAGCAGGCGCGCGCCGGGTACGGCCTGAAGCGCGAAGTGCAGCGCAATACGGACTTCAACTTCTACGTGGAAGGCGAGCACGTCACGATCACGCCGCGCCGTCGCGGCTCACCGCTGGATACGATCGTCGCCGAACTGGCGATTCTCGCGAACTCGTCGTGGGGCGCGTTCCTGCACGATCACGGTGTGCCCGGCATCTATCGCTCACAGCGTGCGTTCGGCGCGCCGAGCGGCCCGAAGCGCACGCGCATGCAGACATCCGCCGCGCCGCACGAGGGGCTCGGCGTCGCGCAGTATGCGTGGAGCACGTCACCGCTGCGCCGCTACGTCGACCTGGTGAATCAGTGGCAACTGCTCGCGTGCGTGCAGCACGGCGTGACCGCGAAGCTCGCGGCGCCGTTCAAGCCGAAGGACGCCGATCTCTTCGCCGTCGTGCAGGGCTTCGACGACACGTACACCGCGTACGCTGATCATCAGCGCCGGATGGAGTACTTCTGGTGCCTGCGCTGGCTGCGTCAGGAAGAAAAGAAGCAGGTGGTGGCATCGGTGGTGAAGGGTGACCTCGTGCGCCTCGAGGAAATCCCGCTGCTGCTGCATGTGCCGGGGCTTGGCGTACATGCACGCGGCACGCGGCTGCTGATGGAAGTGATGTCGCTCGATGAGCTGACGGTCGAGGCGTCGGTGCGTCTGCTGCACGTGCTCGATGCGCCGCAGGTGACGAGCGGCACCGACACCGCCGAAGCCGACGAGGCCGATGAAGGTGAAGAAGAACTGATCGACGCCGCCGACGATCCGGCGGAAAGCGAAGCTGAAGCGCAGGCTGAAGCCGAGGGCGCGGAGGATGGAGAGGGCGAAGGCGGGGTTGCGGGCGATGCGGCTGCATCTTCAGAGCCTCAGACAACGGAGCCGGGACGATGAGCGCCGACGTCAACGTGAACGCCAATGTGGGCGTGGCACGCGACCGATATGCGGTGATCGGCAATCCGGTTGCACACAGCAAGTCACCGTATATCCACGCGCGATTCGCTGAGCAGACGGGTGAGCCGGTCGAGTACACGCATCTGCTCGCGCCGGTCGATGGATTTGTGGCGCAGGTGCGCGCGTTCATCGATGCGGGCGGCCGGGGCATGAACGTGACCGTACCGTTCAAGCTCGATGCGCACGCGCTTGCCGACAGGCTGTCGCCGCGCGCGGCTGCGGCTGGCGCCGTGAACACGTTGAGTTTTCGCGAAGACGGCATCCATGGCGACAACACTGACGGCGTCGGTCTCGTGCGTGACATCGAGGTGAATCTCGGCTTTGCGCTGAAGGGTGCGCGCATTCTGTTGCTGGGCGCGGGCGGAGCCGCGCGCGGCGTCGTGCTGCCGATGCTCGACCGGCTGCCGCGAACGTTGACGATCGTCAACCGCACGTCGGCGAAGGCGGACGAACTGGTTGCGCAGTTCGCCGCGGCGGCGCGGGAAGTCGACTGCGAACTGACGGGCGGTAGCGCGAAGGCGATCCAGCCGCACACGTACGACGTGATCGTGAACGCGACAGCGGGCAGCCTCGACGCCGCGCTTCCGGAGTGTGACGACGCGGCGTTCGGCCCTGGCACGCTTGCCTACGACATGATGTACAGCGCGCAGCCGACCGTATTCATGCGGCACGCGCAGACGCTGGGCGCGCGCGCGGCGGACGGGCTCGGCATGCTTGTCGAGCAGGCTGCGGAATCGTTCTACATCTGGCGCGGCGTGCGGCCGGATGGCGCGCCGGTACTGGCTGCACTGCGTGCCATGATGAAAACGCCGGCGGCCTGATTTCGCCAGAGCGCGTTTCGGTATCAATCGAACGGGGGACTTTCGACGATGACAGGAGCGAGGCGCGCGAGCCGGCCGGGCATGGTCCGATGGCTGTTCTACGTGCTGGTGGTGTTCGCGTGCGCGTGGCTTGCGACCCAGGTCTATTATTTTGCGCAGATCGCGATCTGGAATGTCGTCAATCCACAGTCGACTGCGTTCATGCGCTCGGACGCATGGCGGCTTTCGCAGGACCGGCCGGATCTTTCCATCCAGCATACGTGGGTACCGTACGACCGGATTTCGCGGAATCTGAAGCGGGCGATCATTGCTTCCGAGGATGCGAACTTCGTCAATAACAACGGTTACGAGACGGACGCGATTCTTCAGGCCTGGGAGAAGAACAAGGCACGCGGGAAGATCGTTGCCGGCGGTTCGACGATTACCCAGCAACTGGCGCGCAACCTGTTTCTTTCGCGTGAGAAGAGTTATATCCGCAAGGGGCAGGAGCTGATTATCACGTGGATGCTCGAGACGCTGATGGACAAGGAGCGGATCTTCGAGATTTATCTGAATTCCGTCGAGTGGGGCAATGGGGTTTATGGCGCTGAGGCCGCAGCGCGGTATTACTACAAGACTTCCGCGATGCAGTTATCGGGCGGGCAGTCTGCGCGGCTGGCTGTGATGCTGCCGCGGCCGAAGTATTTCGATGAACATCGAGGATCGGGGTATCTGGCCCAGCGGGCGAGAGTGATTGCCCGTCGGATGGGGGCGGCTGAATTACCCGATTGAGGGCTTCTTGCGGCGCCTGGTTTTTGGTTTTTTGTTTGTTCTGGGTTTTTGGCCTTTCCTTGTTCCGGCTTTTTGGCCTTTTCTTGAATTCATGTCGGTCGCCCCGCACAGGGGCGACGCTAATAGACCGATATGAATGCAAGGAAAGGCCAAAAAGCCAGAACAACAAAACAAAACCCGCGCCGCAAGAAGCAATCCCACTATATGACCACAACACTCACATATTGGAGATAGAAGAAAAACCGCCCTACAATCCGGATCAACGAGCCGCGAGAGCGGCAAAAAGCGCCGACCTTGCTGCGTCGCAGCAAAAAACACAAGCGCAAAGACAATACCGGAGACGAGCAACTTATGTCCGTGGTTGACCGGCGAGAAGCAACACGCGAAGCCGACGCGTCCAGATCACAAACGCCCCCGACGGCTCAGGCAGCATCCCGTTCCAACGGTGCCGCCGGCATACCGGCCGCAGCGCAGGCGGACTCGATAGCTGTCCCCAGCACGCTGCTCGACGTCACGCCCCAGCAAGCCGGCACGCAGACGCTCCTGCGTGGTCTCGCGATCCTCGAAGCCGCCGCCGCCGGCGTGCGCGATCTGCGCACCTTCGGCGCCGCGCTCGGCACGACCCGCAGCACCACGCATCGACTCGTCAGCAGCCTCGTCCAGGCGCGCTATCTGCGCCAGGTTCAGGGCGGCTATCTGCTCGGCCCGAAGCTGATCGAACTCGGTACCATCGCGCTCGAACAGATGCCGCTGACGGCCGTCGCACGTCCGCATCTCGAAGCACTCGCCGAACAGACCCTCGATACGATCCACCTCGGCGTGCGCGACGGCGACGATGTCCTCTATATCGACAAGATCCCCGGCACCCGTGGCCTCGAAATGCGCTCGCGCGTCGGTCACCGCATGCCCCTCGCGTCGACGGGTATCGGCAAGGCCATGATGCTCGACCTGCCGCCCGACGCCTGGCGTTCGCTCTTCGACGCGTCGCGTCGCGCACTCGCCGGCGTCAGCTTCAAGCCGGACAACCGTCCCGATTCGCTGACCTTCATGCAGCGCATGACCAACTATTCGACGGGCGGCTACACGTTCGACCTCGAAGAAAACGAAGCCTCGATCCGCTGTGTCGCAGCGCCCGTGCGCGATGCGTCGGGCGCCGTCGTCGCGGCGCTTTCGGTGGCGAGCACGATTCCCTATATGTCGCTTGAACGCATGGATGAACTGATCCCGGTCGTGCAGCGCGAAGCGCGCGCGATCTCGGAAGAACTGGGCTGGCGTGTGCCGCAACCGACCACCCGCAGGATCAAACGATGAGCCAGTCGAGCACCTCGAGCGCAGCCGCATCTCAAGCTCGGGCCGCAAATGCAACCAACACCATCGCGACGAACGACGCCGCACTGATCGCGCTCGACTGGGGCACGACGTCGCTGCGCGCGTATCTCTTTGACGCGGCGGGCAACGTGCTGGCAGCGCACACTTCGTCGGCCGGCATCATGAACCTGCCGCGCCCGGCAGCGGAAGGCGGCTTCGATGCGGCCTTCGACGCGGCCTGCGGCGCGTGGCTCGACGCGCACCCGGATCTTCCGGTGGTGGCGGCCGGCATGGTCGGCAGCGCGCAGGGCTGGCTCGAAGCGCCGTACGTCGAAGCACCCGCCGACGCGGATTCGCTCGTCGCCGGCATCGTGCGCGTCAAGACCGCGCGCGGTCTCACGATCCACATCGTTCCGGGCGTCCTGCAACGCGGCGACCTGCCGAACGTGATGCGCGGCGAGGAAACGCAGATTTTCGGCGCGCTCGCCGGAAAAGCATCTGTCGCCAATACCGCGGACGACGCAGGCGAACTGATTGGCCTGCCCGGCACGCATGCGAAATGGACGGTGGTGCGCAACGGGCGCATCGAACGCTTTCATACGTTCATGACGGGCGAAGTGTTCGGCGCGCTGCGCGATCACACGATCCTCGGCCGCACGATGACCGCGCCCGCATCGCCCGACACGGAAGCGTTTTTGCGTGGTGTCAGCGTCGCGCGTAACAGCGGCACGGCCGGCGTACTCGCGACGATCTTCAGCACGCGCACGCTCGGTCTCACTGGACAGCTCGCATCGAATGAACAGCCCGATTATCTGTCGGGTCTCCTGATCGGCCACGAACTCGCGGGCCTCGAAGCGGTGCTCGTGCGGCAACAGGGTTCGCTCGCCGGTAAGTCGCTGCTGCTGATCGGCAACGACGCGCTGTGCGAACGCTACCGTCTCGCACTCGCCCAGTTCGGTTGTACCCAGGCCGCTCTCGTGCAGCACGCGACGGAACATGGACTGTGGCGCATCGCGACGCAGGCCGGCTTCGTCGCGGCTGCAGAAACGAAGGCCAGCGCCGGCGCGACTTCCCGCGCGGCCCGCTGACCGACGCCAACGAACGCACAAGGAATCGACATGCAACCCCACATCAATCTGCCCGCACCGTACATGCCGCACGCAGGGCTGATCGCGGCTTTCGAGGCGTGCCCGTTGATCGCGATCATGCGCGGCGTCACACCCGCCGATGCTGCCGATCACGGTCGCGCGCTGTATGAAGCCGGGTTTCGCATCGTCGAAGTGCCGCTCAATTCGCCGCAGCCGTTCGACAGCATCGCCGCAATCCGCCAGGCATTGCCGGCCGATGCGATCGTCGGCGCGGGCACGGTGCTGCATCCGGGCTTCGTCAACGATGTGAAAGCCGCGGGCGGCGAACTGATCGTGATGCCGCACAGCGATGCCGAGGTCGTGATCGCCGCGAAGGCGTTGGGACTCGCCTGCTCGCCGGGTGTGGCCACGCCGAATGAAGCGTTCCTCGCGCTCAAGAACGGCGCGGACGTCCTCAAGATGTTCCCCGCGGAGCAGCTCGGCGCGCACGTCGTGAAGGCGTGGCGCGCGGTGATCGCGGCGGAAGTGCCGCTCGTGCCGGTCGGCGGTATCACGCCGGACAACATGGGTCCGTTCCTGAGTGCGGGTGCAAACGGCTTTGGCCTGGGCTCCGCACTCTACAAGCCGGGCCAGAGCGCGGCCGTGACGGCTTCGCATGCGAAGGCGTACATCAACGGTCTGCGCATCGCGAAGGCAGGTGTACAGAAATGAATCGCCTCGCCGACAAGGTCGCGTTGATCACCGGCGCCGGTCGCGGCATCGGTGCGGCGATTGCGCATGCCTTCGCTCGCGAAGGCGCCGCGGTCGTACTGGCTGAACTCGATCTGGAAACCGCACAGCACACCGCGCGCGCGATCGAGGCGCAATGCGGTCTGCAACCCGGTGCGAAAGTGCTCGCGGTGCGGACGGACGTGACTCAATCGACCTCGGTGCAGCACGCGGTAAGCGAAGCGGAAAAGGCGTTCGGGCCGCTGAACGTGCTCATCAACAATGCGGGTATCAACGTATTCTGCGACCCGCTGACGATGACCGATGATGACTGGCGCCGTTGTTTCGCAGTCGATCTCGATGGCGTGTGGAACGGCTGTCGCGCGGTATTGCCGGGCATGGTCGAACGCGGCGCGGGCAGCATCGTGAACATTGCGTCGACGCATGCTTTCAAGATCATTCCGGGATGTTTTCCGTATCCGGTCGCGAAGCACGGCGTGATCGGTCTCACGCGCGCGCTCGGCATCGAATACGCGCCGCGCAACGTGCGTGTCAACGCGATCGCGCCAGGCTATGTCGAGACGCAGTTGACGCGCGACTGGTGGGACGGTCAGCCGGATCCCGCCGCCGCGCAGCAGGCAACACTGGATCTGCAACCGATGAAACGTATCGGCCGTCCGGAAGAAGTGGCGATGACCGCGGTTTTTCTTGCGTCGGATGAAGCGCCGTTCATCAACGCGAGCTGTATCACGGTCGATGGCGGGCGCTCGGCGCTTTACCACGACTAGCAAAGAGACAAGGCAGGGCAGGAACAGGGTTTTCAGTCGGGCGACGCACTGGCCGCGTGTGTCGCGACAACCGATAAAAGAAGATGCGGCCAATCACCTTCTCGTTACCAATAGTCAGGAGACAGCATTATGAAACGTAGAATTTTCCTCACGCTGGCAGCTGCAGCGGCGGGCGTGTTCTTCAACGCAACGGTCGCTCAGGCAGCCGATCCGGTGAAGATCGGTTTTCTGGTGAAGCAGCCCGAAGAGCCGTGGTTCCAGGACGAGTGGAAGTTCGCGGAAATCGCTGCGAAGCAAAAGGGCTTCACGCTCGTGAAGATCGGCGCGCCGTCGGGCGAAAAGGTGATGAGCGCAATTGACAACCTCGCCGCACAGAAGGCTCAGGGTTTCATCATCTGCACGCCGGACGTGAAGCTCGGACCGGGCATCGTCGCGAAGGCGAAGGCCGACGGCCTGAAGATGATGACGGTCGATGACCGCCTCGTCGACGGCGCGGGCAAGCCGATCGAATCCGTGCCGCACATGGGCATTTCGGCTTACAACATCGGCAAGCAGGTCGGCGACGGTCTGGCTGCTGAAATCAAGAAGCGCGGCTGGGACATGAAGGACGTCGGCGCGATCGACGTGACCTACGAACAGCTGCCGACCGCGCATGACCGCACGTCGGGCGCGACCGACGCACTGGTCGCCGCAGGTTTCCCGAAGGCCAACATTGTCGCGGCGCCGCAAGCGAAGACCGACACGGAAAACGCTTTCAACGCAGCGAACATCGCGCTCACCAAGAACCCGCAGTTCAAGCACTGGGTTGCCTATGCGCTGAACGACGAAGGCGTGCTCGGCGCGGTGCGCGCAGCAGAAGGCCGCGGCTTCAAGGCGGACAACATGATCGGTATCGGTATCGGCGGTTCGGATTCGGCACTGAACGAATTCAAGAAGCCGAACCCGACGGGCTTCTACGGCACGGTGATCATCAGCCCGAAGCGCCACGGCGAAGAAACCTCGACGCTGATGTACGACTGGATCAAGGACGGCAAGGAACCGCCGAAGCTCACGCTGACGACCGGTATGCTCGCCACGCGTGACAACGTCGGCGAAGTGCGCGAAAAGATGGGTCTCGCATCGAAGTAAGCAGCAGGTAGTACCAGGCAGTAGAACGGCGCGGCAACTGGATGCACGAAGCATCCGGTTGTCGCGCCGGGCATCAGATGGCGCCCGGCGGACACGATGTGTCGAAGGGCGCCTGAAAATCAGGGACGACAGGACTTTTTGCGTGAACGTGATGTCAGACGACGTGTGCACGCGAGACGTCCGCAATGTGAGGGGAAGCGAAGTGTCAGCGACGCTGCGTTTTGACAATATCGGCAAGGTGTTTCCAGGCGTGCGCGCGCTCGACGGTGTGTCCTTCGACGTGAACGCGGGCCAGGTGCATGGCCTGATGGGCGAGAACGGCGCGGGGAAATCGACCCTGCTCAAGATTCTCGGCGGTGAATATCAACCGGATTCCGGCCAGATCCTGATCGACGGCAACGACGTGCGCTTTGCGAGCGCGGCTGCTTCGATCGGCGCGGGTATCGCGGTGATTCACCAGGAACTGCAATATGTGCCCGATCTGACCGTCGCGGAAAATCTGCTGCTCGGCCAGTTGCCAAATTCACTTGGCTGGGTGAACAAGCGCGAGGCGAAGCGCTTCGTGCGCGAGCGTCTCGCCGCGATGGGCGTCGATCTCGACCCGAACGCGAAGCTGGGCAAGCTGTCGATCGCGCAACGGCAGATGGTCGAAATCTGCAAGGCGCTCATGCGTAACGCGCGCGTCATTGCACTGGACGAACCGACGAGCTCGCTGTCGCACCGCGAAACCGAAGTGCTGTTCAAGCTCGTGCGCGATCTGCGCGCCGACAATCGCGCACTGATCTACATCTCGCACCGCATGGACGAGATCTATCAGCTGTGCGACGCCTGCACGATTTTCCGCGACGGCCGCAAGGTCGCCTCGCATCCGACACTCGAAGGCGTGAGCCGCGACACGATCGTGAGCGAGATGGTGGGCCGCGAAATCAGCGACATCTGGAATTACAGGCCGCGTCCGCTAGGCGAAGTGCGCTTTGCGGCGAAGGCGATCGAAGGCCACGCGCTGAAAGAGCCGGCAACGTTCGAAGTGCGCCGCGGCGAGATCGTCGGCTTCTTCGGGCTGGTGGGCGCGGGCCGCAGCGAACTGATGCATCTCGTCTATGGCGCGGACCACAAAAAGGCGGGCGAGATCGCGCTCGACGGCAAGACGATCAAGGTGCGCAGTGCGGGCGAAGCGATCAAACACGGCATCGTGCTGTGCCCGGAAGACCGCAAGGAAGAAGGCATCGTCGCGATGGCGAGCGTGTCGGAAAACATCAACATCAGCTGCCGCCGCCACTATCTGCGTGGAGGCCTGTTCCTCGACCGCAAGAAAGAGGCGCAAACCGCCGACCGTTTTATCCAGCTGCTGAAGATCAAGACGCCGAGCCGTCGCCAGAAGATCCGTTTTCTTTCCGGCGGCAACCAGCAGAAGACAATCCTGTCGCGCTGGCTGGCCGAGCCGGACCTGAAGGTGGTGATTCTCGACGAACCGACGCGCGGTATCGACGTCGGTGCGAAGCACGAGATCTATAACGTGATCTATCAGCTCGCCGAGCGCGGCTGCGCGATCGTGATGATTTCGTCGGAACTGCCGGAAGTGCTGGGCGTGTCCGACCGCATCGTTGTCATGAGACAGGGCCGGATCTCCGGCGAGCTGAAGCGCGGCGAAGCTACCGAACAGACAGTACTGAGCCTTGCACTGCCGCAAAGCTCGACAGAACCCGCCGCGCAGGCGGCGTGAATTTCACCGGACGAGATTGTTTAAATACCTGTCCGACAACCCGTTGGGAACGGGAGGAGTGATCAAATGCAAGCCAGAGAAAACCTCAACGCCGCTGATGCGTTGATTCCACAAACCAGCGACAAGCAGAAATGGTGGCAGCACGTCACCGAGTACAGCCTGATCGTGATCTTCGTCGTGATGTTCCTGACGATGTCGCTGACCGTCGATCACTTCTTCTCGATCGAAAACATGCTCGGTCTCGCGCTGTCGATTTCGCAGATCGGCATGGTCGCGTGCACGATGATGTTCTGTCTCGCGTCGCGCGACTTCGATCTTTCGGTCGGCTCGATCGTCGCGTTCGCCGGCGTGCTCTGCGCGATGGTGTTGAACGCCACCGGCAACACGTTCATCGCGATCGTCGCGGCGGTGGTGGCGGGCGGTGCGATCGGTTTCGTGAACGGCGCGGTCATCGCGTATCTGCGCATCAACGCGCTGATCACCACGCTCGCGACGATGGAAATCGTCCGCGGCCTCGGCTTCATCGTGTCGCACGGTCAGGCCGTGGGCGTGTCGTCGGATACGTTCATCGCGCTGGGCGGCCTGTCGTTCTTCGGCGTTTCGCTGCCGATCTGGGTCACGCTGCTGTGCTTCATCGTGTTCGGCGTGATGCTGAACCAGACCGTCTACGGCCGTAACACGCTCGCGATCGGCGGCAACCCGGAAGCGTCGCGTCTCGCCGGTATCAACGTGGAACGCACGCGCGTCTGGATCTTCCTGATCCAGGGTGCGGTGACGGCGCTGGCCGGCGTGATTCTGGCATCGCGTATCACGTCGGGTCAGCCGAACGCCGCCGAAGGCTTCGAGCTGAACGTGATCTCGGCGTGCGTGCTCGGCGGCGTATCGCTGCTCGGCGGTCGCGCGACGATCTCGGGCGTGGTGATCGGCGTGCTGATCATGGGCACGGTCGAAAACGTGATGAACCTGCTCAACATCGATGCGTTCTATCAATATCTCGTGCGCGGTGCGATCCTGCTGGCCGCCGTGATGCTCGACCAGTTGAAGAACCGCGGTTCGCGTGATTAATCCCTGTTCCTGAAGGAATCGAACGATGTCGTCTCCGGTCAATGTGAATGAACGTCAGGCGGATAGCGCGTTTGCCCGTTATCCGAGTCTTATCGATCGCACGGTGCTGATCACTGGCGGTGCAACGGGCATCGGCGCATCGTTCGTCGAACACTTCGCGGCGCAGGGCGCGCGCGTGGCGTTCTTCGATATCGATGCGAGCGCCGGTGAAGCCCACGCCGACGAACTTGGCGACTCGCGTCACAAGCCGCTCTTCCTGCCGTGCGATCTCACCGATCTCGACGCGTTGAAGAAGGCGATCGCCGACGTGCGCGCGGCGCTCGGCCCGATCACCGTGCTCGTCAACAACGCGGCCAACGACAAGCGCCACACGATCGCCGAAGTCACGCCCGAGTTTTTCGACAAGGGTATCGCGGTCAACATCCGTCACCAGTTTTTCGCGGCGCAGGCCGTGGTCGACGACATGAAGGCTGCCGGCGGCGGCTCGATCATCAATCTCGGCTCGATCAGCTGGATGCTGAAAAACGGCGGCTATCCGGTGTACGTGACATCGAAAGCGGCGGTGCAGGGGCTCACGCGCGGTCTCGCGCGCGACCTTGGGCCGTTCGGTATCCGCGTCAATACGCTCGTGCCGGGCTGGGTGATGACCGAAAAGCAGAAACGTCTGTGGCTCGACGACGCCGGCCGCGAAGCGATCAAACAGGGTCAGTGCATCGACCGCGAATTGATGCCCGAGGATCTGGCGCGCATGGCACTCTTCCTTGCCTCCGACGACAGCCGCATGATCACCGCGCAGGACGTGATCGTGGACGGAGGCTGGGCATGAGCGTGGCGGCGCGCGAACAGCAGGCGGCGCTCCTCATCGACGCCAAGTGCAGGCTCGGTGAGAATGCGACGTGGTGCGCGCGCACCGGGCGCTTCTACTGGACGGATATCGAGGGCGCGCGTCTGTGGCGCTACGATCCGGCCGACGGCCGCAGCACGTTCTGGCCGATGCCCGGGCGGCTCGCGACGTTCGCGCTGTGCGCCGACCCGCATTACCTGCTACTCGGCCTTGCGTCGCATCTCGCGTTTTTCGATCTCGCGACCGGCGAGACGCAGCATATCGTCGACGTCGAACCCGGCTTGAACACGCGCGTCAACGACGGCCGGTGCGACCGGCAAGGTCGTTTTGTATTCGGAACGAAAGACGAGGCGTCGGTGAAAGCCATCGGCGGTTTTTATCGCCTGAATCATGATCTGACGCTTGAACGGTTGCCATTGCCATCGCCGGCAATTGCGAACAGTATTGCGTTCAGCCCGGACGGCGCGACGATGTACTACTGCGATACGCTGACCCGCACGATTCGCACCTGTGCGTACGGCAGCGATGGCGGCATTTCAGGCGACCGTGTGTTCGTGACGCTGACCGATGCGACCGGAGGGCCGGACGGCTCGACGGTCGATCGCGACGGCGGCCTGTGGAACGCGCAGTGGGGCGGCTCGCGTGTCGTGCGTTACGACACCGACGGCGCCGAAACGGCGCGTGTCACGGTGCCGACCGCGCAACCGAGTTGCGTCGCGCTGGGCGGCGCGCAACTGGGCACGCTGTACATTACGAGCGCGCGCGACGAACTCGATGCGCGGGCGCTTGGCAAGGACACGCGGGCGGGCGGCGTTTTCATCGCGACGCCCGGCGCGCGCGGTCTGCCGGAGCCGCTTTTTCAGGGCGCGCCGGCGCGGCGTCAGGCGCCCGACGCATTGGGTTTCGCGCGAGACGCTGCAGGCTGACCGTTTCGTTTCAATGGCGATGCAGGGCAGGACTTCATTCGCAGATGTTGCAGCACGCTGTACGACGCCAAAGAGGCGACCGGCTTGCCGAGTTGCCCACAGGATTTCCCGTCGATGACGACGGCAATGTTTGACGCCTCTCGAGGAGACTGACATGACTGTCACGAATTCCGTTGGCTCGTCTTCATCGCAGTCGCGCCGCGCGAGACTGGCCGCGGCTGCCACCCCCGTGCTGCCCGGACCGAGTACGTCGGCCGTTGCGACGGGTACGACTGTCGCGGACGATATCGCTTCCGTCACGCTTTCAAATGCACAACTGCGGCTCGACGTTGCCCCGCTGCTAGGCGGCGGCGTGACGCGTTTCGACTACCGCAGCGATGGCGGCCTCGTGCCGATTTTTCGCCGCTGCCGCCACGTTGCCTGCGATACCGATCCGAACGAACTCTCGTGTTACCCGCTACTGCCGTATTCGAACCGGATCGGCGGCGGCCAGTTCAGCTTCTCGGGCCGCTCGATCGATGTGCCGCTCAACCGCGACGGCGAATCGCTGCCGATTCACGGCGACGGCTGGCTCGCGCCGTGGCAGGTCGCCGATACCGATCACCAGAGCGTGCGCCTGACGCTCGATCGCAGCGAGGGCAAGCCGTACGCGTATCGGGCGATGCAGATGTACACGCTCGATGGCCCCGCGTTGATCATCACGCTCGAAATCGAAAACACGGGGCGAGAAGCGCTGCCGTTCGGTCTCGGCATTCATCCGTTTTTGCCGCGTGATGCGGGCACGGAACTATCGGCGGCGGCCGGCGGCTTGTGGCTCGCCGACGACAACTGGCTGCCCATGCGGCACGTCCCCGCGCCGCCCGCGTGGCAGTTTGGCGTCGCGTATCCGTTGCCGGAGACGATCGTGAACCACGCGTTCACCGGCTGGAGCGGACGCACGGCGGTGGTATGGCCGAAGCGGCGCCTGTCGCTCACCATTGCCGCCGATACCGATTACTACGTGCTCTATACGCCGCCGTCGGAAGATTTTTTCTGCTTCGAACCGGTCGACCATCCGATCAACGCGATGAACCTGCCGGGCGGCGCGGCCGCGAACGGCATGACGGTGCTTGCGCGCGGCGATCGTCTGACGCGTCAGTTCACGTTCACGGTCGAGCGGACGGGAATGCGCTCGACGGCCGGTGCGCGCGGGCACGGGCGGCAGTAGGTCGCGTGTGAGGGCGCCGGGCCCGAAGGCCGGCGCCGCCGGGTAAAATACGCGCCTCATCCGCTAATGGCTCGTCGCGAGTTTTCACCATGTCCTCATTCACCCAGACGCTCAACGATGCGTGGCAGCGCACGAACTCGCTGCTGTGCGTCGGCCTCGACCCCGAGCCCACGAAGTTTCCGGGCGCGCTCGCGAACCGGCCCGACGCCATTTTCGAGTTTTGCCGCGCGATCGTCGATGCGACTGCGCCGTACGCGTCGTCGTTCAAGCCGCAGATCGCGTACTTCGCCGCGCATCGCGCCGAAGACCAGCTCGAACAGCTGATCGCTCACATCCATGCGCATCATCCGGGTCTTCCGGTGATCCTCGATGCGAAGCGCGGCGACATCGGCAGCACGGCCGAACAGTACGCGCGCGAAGCGTTCGAACGTTATCGCGCGGATGCCGTCACGGTGAACCCGTATATGGGTTTCGATTCGATCCAGCCGTATCTCGAACACGCGGGCAAGGGCGTGATCGTGCTGTGCCGCACGTCGAACCCAGGTGGCTCGGACCTGCAGTTTCTGGAGACGGCCGGACGTCCGCTGTATCAGGTCGTCGCGGGACTCGCGGCAGAAAAATGGAACGCAAGCGGCGAGCTCGGGCTCGTGGTGGGCGCGACGTTCCCGAAGGAAATCGAAGTGGTGCGTGGAATTGTCGGCGACATGCCGCTGCTGATTCCCGGCATCGGCGCACAGGGCGGCGACGTCGAGGCGACGGTGCGCGCTGGACGCACGGCGGCGAATACCGGCATGCTGATCAACTCTTCCCGCGCGATCATCTACGCGGGCAAGGGCGACGATTTCGCCGATGCCGCGGCGAGCGCCGCGCGCGAGACGCGAGACCGGATCAATCAGTATCGTTGAGCGTGAAACGGGCAGGGATTACGAGTCGCGTGAGGTGTCTGAGACAGGCCCCAGCCGCATCACGATGTCCCGATGCGCCGGGTAAGCCGCCAGCAGCGCATCCACGCTGGCCAGTTCGAATTCGCTGAATTCGAATCCCGGCGCGACCGTGCAGCCGGCCAGCGCGTAACCTGCCGGGTCGATGCATTCCGCGGCAAACCACTGCCCGGCCGGCACGACCACCTGGAACACGGCATCCGTGTGCGTGAGTGCGTTGCCCAGCCGATGCGACGTCAGACGGCCGGCATCGTCGAGGACGTGAACGTAGAGCGGCTCGCCGGCATAAAAATGCCAGACCTCGTCGGACCGGATCCGGTGCCATGCTGAATGAGCACCATCCGCGAGCAGATAGTAGATCGCGGTCGAGGCCGCGCGCGTCTCGCCCGAACCCTGTCGCTTTATTTCTGCTGTCGAGCGATACGTCTCGCGATAAAAACCACCTTCCGGATGCGGCTGCAAATCGAAACGGCGGATTAACTCAGCTTTTTCGGTAGTGGGCGTGATCATCGGGACCGTGTGAGCGGGTATGCGGTTGGGCGAACTTGCCGATGAGCGGAAGGGCCTAGCGTTCCTGCTCGTCGAGCAGCAGAAGCACGCCCCGCAATGCGTGTGCGGCGGCCTGCACGCGGATTCTGTCGCGATCGCCCTTGAACACGACCGTCTCGACTTTCGTATGCAGGCGATTGGTCCAGCCGAACGACACCATGCCGACCGGCTTCGTTTCCGTTCCGCCGCCCGGCCCGGCGACACCCGTGATCGCCAGCGATACCTGCGCGCGGCTGTTACGCAACGCGCCTTCGGCCATCGCGCTCGCCACCTGTTCGCTCACCGCGCCGTGCCTGTCGATCAGCTCGGCGGGCACGCCGATCATCTCGCTCTTCGCCTGATTCGAATACGTGACGAAGCCGCGCTCGAACCAGCCGCTGCTGCCGGAGATGTCCGTCATGGCGGTCGCGACCATGCCGCCCGTGCAGGATTCAGCAGTAGCGAGCATCAGCCGCTCGTCGCGCAAACGGTTGCCCACGCGGATCGCAAGTTGATGGACGACGGAATCGGTAGCCATGCGTATGTCCGGTAACAGGCGTCGGTCAGACCGACATGCGCCAGAGCGCGATGACGAGAAGCGAGAAAAACGCAGCGACAAGGTCATCGAACATGATGCCGAAACCGCCTTTCAGTTTGCGATCGAAGTAGCTGATGGGCGGCGGCTTCACCATGTCGAAGAAACGGAACACGATGAACGCCCACAACTGGCCGGTGAACGTGACCGGCGTAACCATCAGCAGCACGAGCCAGAACGCGACGATCTCGTCCCACACGACGGGCGACGGGTCTTCGATGCCCAGCCGCTTTGCGGTGAAACCCGAAATACCGATGCCCGCGAAAAAGCCTGCCGCGATCAGGATGCCCCACTCGATCACGGTCAGATAGTGGCTGAACGCCGCGAACGACGCCCACGCGAACAGCGTGCCGAACGTGCCCGGCGCGACCGGCGAAAGCCCGCTGCCGAAGCCGAGCGAAATGAGATGCAGCGGATGCGACAGCATGAAGCGCGCCGTCGCGCGGCGCGGCCGTGGCGCGCCCGGATCGGGCGTGGGAGTGAGGTCGTCGGCGGGGCCGAGCGGTGGTTCAGTCTGCATGGAAATGATCGAAGCCTTGCAACGTCAGGGTGAGCGGCGTGCCTGCTGCGTCGTGCCACGCGATGGCAGGTGTGCCGGTCTGGAGAACGCTTATTGTACCGATGCGCGTCACGGGTACGGCGACGCTGTTGCCCGCAGCTTCGATTGCCGCGCGCGCGGACACCGGCGCGGTGAAGCACAGTTCGTAGTCGTCGCCACCCGCGAGTGTGCAGCGGCGCTGCACTTCAGCCGGAAGCCGCCGGAGCGCGGCGGAGCGGGGAATCGCATCGACGTCGACGCGGGCGCTCACCCGCGACCGTTCGAGGATATGACGCAGATCGCCCGCGAGTCCATCCGAGATGTCGAGCGCCGCGCGCGCGTGTCCACGCAGTGCGATGCCGAGCGCGACGCGCGGCTCCGGCTGTTCGAGCGCCTTTCGAAATGCTGCGGTGTCCCCATCGCCGGCGGCCCATTCGCCGCGCAGCACGCCGAGCCCGGCGCGTGCGTCGCCGAGCGTTCCCGAGATCCAGATGTCGTCGCCGGGTTGCGCGGCGTCGCGGCGCAACGCGTGTTGGGGGGGGACTTCACCGAACACGGTGATGCAGATGTTGAGCGGTCCGCTTGTGGTGTCGCCGCCCACCAGTTCGCAATCGAAGCGCTCCGCGATCTCGAACATGCCTTCGCTGAACGCGCTGAGCCAGTTTTCCCGCGCTTGCGGCAACGAGAGCGCGAGCGTGAAGGCGTGTGGCTTCGCGCCCATCGCCGCGAGATCGGACAGATTGACTGCGAGCGCCTTGTGACCCAGCGCGTGAGGATCGACATCGGGAAGAAAATGGCGTCCTTCGACGAGCATATCCGTCGAAATGGCGAGCATTTCATCGGCGCGCGGCGTGAGCAGCGCGCAGTCGTCGCCAATGCCGAGCGGCGCGCGCGGCGTGGCGCGCGCGCGGCGCGCGAAGAAACGGTCGATCAGTGAAAACTCGGAAAGCATGGCGAAAATCCGTAAAGCAGCAAGGCGCCGCGAAAGCCACCTGCAAGCGTAAGACGCGGCTCCGAAGCACGACGATTTTCACCGCAAAGCGAAAATCGAAGACTCGCGAAGCACGACGGGAACGAATGAATTGTACGGCTCGCATTTTCTCCGGACGACCCTGGCCTGATGGTCAGTGAAACCCGGTCATCAGGCCGATGACAATTCATTTGCTGCACCGCACAGCGGGCGTTTGCGCTGTTTCAGTCGTGGCAGTTGTACCCTTTTTGAAGGAATCGGCTTTGGGATTGGCGCTACAATGCGTCGAACTTCTATTCTAATCCGCACTTCCAGGCACGCCTTATGTCGACTCCCGCCAATACCAAACTTCGCGAAGCTGCCCTCGATTATCACGAGTTCCCGACCCCCGGGAAGATCGCGATCGCGCCGACCAAACAGATGATCAACCAGCGCGACCTCGCGCTGGCTTACTCGCCGGGCGTTGCGTTCGCGTGCGAGGAAATCGTTGAGAACCCGCTGAACGCGGCGCGCTTCACCGCGCGCAGCAACCTTGTCGGCGTCGTGACGAACGGCACGGCCGTGCTCGGTCTCGGCAACATCGGCCCGCTCGCGTCGAAGCCTGTGATGGAAGGCAAGGCCGTCCTGTTCAAGAAGTTCGCCGGCATCGACGTGTTCGATATCGAACTCAACGAATCCGACCCGCACAAGCTCGTCGAGGTGATCTGCGCGCTCGAACCGACCTTCGGCGGCATCAACCTTGAAGACATCAAGGCGCCCGACTGCTTTATCGTCGAGCGCGAATGCCGCAAGCGCATGAAGATCCCCGTGTTTCACGATGACCAGCACGGCACGGCGATCGTCGTCGCGGCGGCCATCACGAACGGGCTGAAAGTTGTCGGCAAGGACATCTCGAAGGTGAAGCTCGTGGCCTCGGGCGCAGGCGCGGCGTCGCTCGCGTGTCTCGATCTGCTCGTCGATCTCGGCCTGCCGATCGAAAACATTCTCGTGACCGATCTGGCCGGCGTGGTCTACAAGGGCCGCGTCGAGCTGATGGATCCGGACAAGGAACGCTTCGCACGCGAAACCCAGGCCCGCACGCTGGGCGAGGCGATCGAAGGCGCGGATATTTTCCTCGGCCTTTCAGCCGGTGGCGTGCTGAAGCAGGACATGGTCAAGCGCATGGCCGACAAACCGCTGATTCTCGCGCTCGCCAATCCGACACCGGAAATCCTGCCTGAACTCGCGCTCGAAGTGCGCCCGGATGCGGTGCTGTGCACGGGCCGCACCGATTACCCGAACCAGGTCAACAACGTCCTGTGCTTCCCGTTCATCTTCCGCGGTGCGCTCGACGCAGGCGCGACGACGGTGACCCGCGAGATGGAAATCGCCGCGGTCAATGCGATTGCTGAACTGGCGCGGCAGGAGCAGAGCGACATCGTCGCGACCGCCTACGGCATCCAGGATCTCTCGTTCGGTCCGGAATACCTGATTCCGAAGCCGTTCGATCCGCGTCTGATCGTCAAGATCGCGCCGGCCGTGGCGAAGGCCGCGATGGATTCGGGCGTCGCAACCCGTCCGATCGAGGACATGGACGCGTACGAGCAGCATCTGCAGCAGTTCGTGTATCACAGCGGCACGACGATGAAGCCGATCTTCCAGGCGGCGCGCAGCGTCGAGATGGAGAAGAAGCGCATCGTGTTCGCGGAAGGCGAAGAAGAGCGTGTGCTGCGCGCGGTCCAGATCGTCGTCGACGAAAAGCTCGCGAAGCCGATCCTGATCGGCCGTCCGGCGGTGATCGAGCAGCGCATCGCGCGTTATGGCCTGCGCCTTGTTGCCGGCCAGGATTACACCGTGGTGAACACCGACCACGACGAGCGTTACCGCGATTTCTGGCAGACCTACTACAAGATGATGTCGCGCAAGGGCATCAGCGAACAGATGGCGAAGCTCGAAATGCGCCGCCGCACGACGCTGATCGGCTCGATGCTGGTGAAGAAGGGCGAGGCGGACGGCATGATCTGCGGCACGATCAGCACGACGCACCGTCACCTGCATTTCATCGATCAGGTGATCGGCAAGAAGACCGGCAGCACGGTCTACGCCGCGATGAACGCGCTCGTCTTGCCGGGCCGGCAGATTTTCATCGTCGATACCCACGTGAACGTCGACCCTACGCCCGAACAGCTCGCCGAAATCACGGTGATGGCCGCCGAGGAAGTGCGTCGTTTCGGTATCGAGCCGAAGATCGCGCTGGTATCGCACTCGAACTTCGGTACGAGCCATGCGCCGTCCGCACAGAAAATGCGTGAAGTGCTGGCGCTCGTGCGTGAGTGCGCCCCGGATCTGCAGATCGACGGCGAGATGCACGGCGACGTCGCGCTCGATGCCAACCTGCGCCGCGAAGTGTTGCCCGATTCGACGCTCGAAGGTGACGCGAACCTGCTGATCCTGCCGAACATCGACGCGGCCAACATCTCGTACAACCTGCTGAAGACAGCTGCGGGCAACAACATCGCGATCGGCCCGATACTGCTCGGCGCAGCACAACCGGTGCACGTGCTGACCGCTTCGGCGACGGTGCGGCGTATCGTCAACATGGCGGCGCTGCTGGTGGCTGACGTTATCGCGACCCGGTAATATTTACCATTGCAAACGGCGCGTCGGCGATGGACGCGCCGTGCCGCAGGGCGTGCACGGCAGGCTCCGCGCTGTGTCTGCGCCTCCTGGCAGAAGACCAGGCGCACATTCCCGAGCAGGCCGGTACCGATAGCACCCCGATTGTTTCTGATTCAGGCGGGATTAATTTGCCTGCGGCAAAAGCCGCTGGAAGGCGCGCCAGTGGGGCGTTTGCACTTCAGTGGAGCCTCCGGGTGGCCGATCGCGCATTGATTCCAGGGGCCATTAGCGATACCCTTACACCTTTCATGGTCGTCGAACTCGTGATCTAACAGCGGGAATTCTGGTTCATGGCACGCAAGTGGCTCCGCAACGGCGTGCTCCCAGCCGCCCTGATCGTTGTCAGCCTGTGCGGGAGTGTCGTTTCTGGCGCCTTTGCGCGCGACACCGCGACACCGTCCACTGATCAGGCGCAGGGCACCATTGCGGTGACGCAATTGCCGCGGGAAGCAGTCAATACTTTGAACTTGATTGCAGCAGGCGGGCCTTACCCGTATGAGAAGGACGGCATCGTATTCGGCAATCGCGAGCGGTTGCTGTCGCCGCACAAGCGCGGTTATTACCACGAATACACCGTTCCCACGCCTCGTGCCCGCAATCGGGGCGCGCGCCGCATTGTCTGCGGTGGCCCGCTAAAGCGAACCGACAACTGTTATTACTCCGACGACCATTACACGAGTTTTAAACGTATTGTTGAATGACATCGGGATGAACAGCATGAGCGACAACGTCTACGCGCACGACTCCACAGTCGCGACGGATCTTTTCGCGGCCGGTAGCGGCAATCTGTTCCAGCGCGTCATGCAGATGCGCAGCGCCGGGCCCGGCCAGGATACCCAGAGCGAAGCCATCAGCACTGTGCTTTCTTCGAACGAGGGCCCCATGAGTCTTTTCAAGACCGTACGACCGAACATCGTACAGTCGATCCGCGCGTTTCGCGTGCAGGATCTTGCTGACGAGGCGAGCCAGCTGGAGCAGCATTTTCTCTATGCCTGCTGCGGCAATGCGCAGAGCAAACAGGAAGTCATGGAAACGATCGCGACTTCGTTCATGTTTCCCAAACACTTCGGCAAGAATTACGACGCGCTTTATGATTGCCTGACCGATCTGGTCGCGAAGGCGGGTCCGCAGCCTGGTTTTGTGATCGTGCTCGAGGCACTGCCGGTTGCGCAGAAATTCGACAAGGAAGGCCGCGAAACCCTCCTCGATGTGTTTCGCGAGGCTGCGGAGTTCTGGGCCGAACGCAAGGTGGCATTCCGCGTGTTCTACTCATTCGCGTGATGTTGCGTGCGGTGATGAAACCCGAGGGCTGAACCGCGCACCTTGAACTGAGCGCATCGGTAACAAAGACAAAGCCCGCCATCTGGCGGGCTTTGTTTTTGGCGCGGGGTTTTTTGCGAAACCGCTACCATGCCATGCAGCACGCAATGCGTTACCAGCCGCCCCAGCGCGCGGCCAGCGCAGCCAGCATGGCAATCCCCGCCGTTTCCGTGCGCAGCACGCGCGGGCCGAGGCCGACAGGCGTGAAGCCTTGATCCACGGCGGCCGTCTCTTCATCGATCGATAATCCGCCTTCCGGCCCGATCAAAACGATGACGTGCCCTTGCGGCGGCTCAACGGGTAGCGCGGAAAACGCGATGCTGCCGCGCGGCGAAAGCAGCAGCCTGAGTTCATCTTGCGCAGGCGTTCCGGACAACGCCCCAAGCCACGCCGTGAAGTCGCTGACGGGCGCCACGTCGGGCAGGCGATTGCGTCCGCATTGCTCGCACGATGCGCGCACGATTCCCTGCCAGTGTGCATTCCGGCGTTGAGCTCGCTCACCTGAAAGGCGTACGACGCTGCGCGCGGCCGTGAGCGGCACGAAACCCGATGCGCCCAGTTCGACGGCTTTTTCGATCAGCCAGTCCATCTTGTCGCCGCCCGCGATGCCTTGCGCGAGTGTCAGCCGATAGGGCGGCTCGACGTCGATATCGCGAAAGTTGGCGATCTTCGCCGTAACCGAGCGACGCTCGATGTCGACGAGTTCCGCGACGTACTCGCCGCCTTTGCCGTTGAAGAGCGCAATCGAATCGCCTGTCTGCAGGCGCAGCACCTGGATATGTCGAACGACGTCATCCGGCAGTTGTTCGACGTCGCCGGCTCGAAGCGGCATGTCGACGAAAAAACGGGGCATCGGGAAAGAAGTCTCCTTATGAAAGATGGCGCGCGAGCGCCCAGCGGTAGCCGTCGAGATCCTCGATCTGGGCGAAGCGGTCGCCCCAGAACTGGTCTTCCGGCTCGCTCAGCGACTTCGCTCCAGCAGCGATGGCGCGAGCATACACAGCGTCGACATCGTCGACATAGAGGTAGAACGATTGCGGCGCGATGGCGCCCGCGCTTTTCGGCGTCCTTGCCGTCGAACCGAATCCGCCTTCGGGCGCAAACATGACGATCAGCTGACCTTGATACGTCATCTCGACGTGCATGATCGCGCCGTCGTCGTTCACGCTGTCACGCACGGCGAAGCCGAACGCGGCTTCGAAAAATGCAATCGTGACGCGCGCGTCACGCACCGTCATATAAGGGGTCAACCAGGGCACACCGGCTGGGCGAGGGGCGGTCATGGATTTCTCCGTGGCGATTGATCGTCGGGCGAACAGGCTGCGCCGGGCAGACTCTCCGCTTCGCTCCGGCATAACGACGATGTGAGTAATGGCCCCAGTTTATCGCGCGCTGCGTGGGCTGCGGTGAAGAGGCTCGCGTGCACAGTTGCGTCATAGAAACGCAGACGTTCGATCTGGCGATCCGCAAGCCGTGTGCCGCAAGCTTCGATTGTGGCGGTTGCTGCGGGATCGAGCGTGTCGCTGGCAGTGGCCATCAGCCACTGCGATCCGTACAGCGGCACGAACGTGCCCATCGTGCGCACGACCCTGAATGCGGCACGCAGGTCGCGCAGCAGCGCTGCAATGCGCGGTGCGTGAAAATACGGCGAACCGAGATGGAGCGACAACACCGCGTCAGGTGTCATCAAGCGTTTGAGCGCTGTGTAAAAGGCAGTCGTGTAGAGACCGGCGGCGGGTGAGTCGGGCGGCGTCAGATCGAAGACGACGAGATCGAAGCGTTCACCGGCAGTTTCGACATAACGGGCGGCGTCGCCGATCACCAGTTCGACGCGCGGGTCGTCGAACGCTGCGCCATGCACTTCGGGCAGGTGCACGCGCGTGAGCCGCACGACTTCGGCGTCCAGTTCGGCGACCACGATCCGCCCGATTTCCCGGTGCCGCAGCAACTGGCGCGCGGCACCTCCATCGCCGCCGCCCAGCACCAGCGCCGCGCGTGGCGCCGGGTGCGTGAGCGCGGCGGGGTGAACCATGCATTCGTGATAGATGAATTCGTCTCCGGTCGAAGTCATCGGGCGGCCATCCAGCGTGAAAAGCCGGCCGAGTTGCGGGGTGTCCCACACCTCGATGTGCTGGAACGGCGAATCCACGCTGGCGAGGCGGCGCGCGCCAGGAAAGCCGTAGACCGCGTCGGGTGCAGGACGGAAGAGAAGCGGGGCGCTCACGGATGACAGGTGCGCCTCGCGGGCGCGGTGGGTCTCGATGGCCCGATTATAGAAGGACAGGCAGGGACCCGCGGCGAGGCCGATGCCCGTCCAGTGGCGCTATAGAAGGACAGGCGGATGCGCATCCAGTCGTGCCAGACGGCCCGCGCGCGCCGCGATGACGGCCGGTTTCCGGCTCCGAATCCTAAACAATCGCTGTGGTTGAACCCAAGCCGAAACTTGCCTCTCCTGGCCCCTTCAGGCCGGGTAAACGGTGACGATCTGCTAGAATGTGACGCTTTGCTGCCTTGTCCGTTTGCTCTGCCCGTTTCGCGTCTCCCGGCGCCGCATCGTGCGCCGGAGCATTCTGGCCGCCGAGCTTCCGGACCGCCCCTGCGCCCCGTTTTTTGGACTCGTTCTCCGGACTCGACATGACGACCCCGTCTCCCGCACCCACTTCCCAGATGGCCAACGCGATTCGCGCACTGGCCATGGATGCCGTTCAGAAAGCCAATTCCGGTCATCCGGGCATGCCGATGGGCATGGCCGAGATCGGCGTTGCGCTGTGGTCGCGCCATCTGCGCCACAACCCGAAGAATCCGCAATGGGCCGATCGCGACCGCTTCGTGCTGTCGAACGGTCACGGCTCGATGCTGCTGTATTCGCTGCTGCATCTGACCGGCTACGATCTGCCGATGGAAGAGCTGAAGAACTTCCGTCAGTTGCATTCGAAGACGCCGGGTCACCCGGAATACGGCATCACGCCGGGCGTCGAGACCACGACCGGCCCGCTCGGCCAGGGTCTGGCGAATGCAGTCGGCATGGCGCTCGCTGAATCGCTGCTCGCTAACGAATTCAACAAGCCCGACGCGAAGATCGTCGATCACCATACGTACGTGTTCGTCGGCGACGGCTGCCTGATGGAAGGCATCTCGCACGAAGCGTGCTCGCTGGCCGGCGTGCTGAAGCTGAACAAGCTGATTGCGTTCTACGACGACAACGGCATTTCGATCGATGGCGAAGTCATCCACTGGTTCCACGACGACACGCCAAAGCGCTTCGAAGCGTACGGCTGGAACGTGATTCCGGGCGTGATCGGCCACGACGTCGAAGCAGTCGATGCAGCCATCAAGAAGGCGAAGCTGTCCGACAGGCCGACGCTGATCTGCTGCAAGACCGTGATCGGCGAAGGCGCGCCGACCAAGGCCGGCAGCCACGACGCGCACGGCGCGCCGCTCGGCGACAAGGAAATCGCGGCCACGCGCGCGAAGATCGGCTGGAACTACGAGCCGTTCGTGATTCCGCCGGAAGTCTACGCAGCGTGGGACGCGAAGGAATCGGGCGCGAAGATCGAAGGCGAGTGGGACAAGGCGTTCGCCGCCTATCGCGCGAAGTATCCGCGGGAAGCCGCCGACTTCGAGCGCCGCATGGCGAAGCAACTACCGGCCGACTGGGCCGAAAAGGCGCAGGCGATCATCGCCGGCGCCAACGAACGGGCTGAAACCGTCGCGACCCGCAAGGCGTCGCAGCAGGCCATCGAAGGTTTGTCGGGTGTACTGCCGGAACTGCTGGGCGGCTCGGCCGACCTGACCGGCTCGAACCTGACGAACTGGAAGGCCGCGAAGCCGGTGCGCGTCGGCGAAAACGGCGCAGCCGGCAACTACGTGAACTACGGCGTGCGCGAATTCGGCATGAGCGCGGCGATCAACGGTATCGCGGTGCACGGCGGCTTCAAGCCGTTCGGCGGCACGTTCCTCACGTTCTCCGATTACAGCCGCAATGCGTTGCGTGTTGCCGCGCTGATGAAAGCGCCGTCGATCTTCGTGTTCACGCACGATTCGATCGGCCTCGGCGAAGACGGCCCGACGCACCAGTCGATCGAGCACGTTTCGAGCTTGCGCCTGATTCCGCATCTGCAGGTGTGGCGTCCGGCGGATACCGTCGAAACGGCGGTGTCGTGGACGCAGGCCGTCGAACATCACGGTCCGTCGTGCCTGATTTTCAGCCGCCAGAACCTCGCGTTTTCGGAACGCACGGATGCGCAGATCGCGAACATCGCGAAGGGCGGCTACGTGCTGCGCGACTGGAACGACGAGATCCCCGCGCGCAAGATCATCCTGATCGCGACGGGTTCGGAAGTCGAGTTGGCGTTGAAGGCAGTCGAGCCGCTGGCACAGGCCGGTATCGGGGCACGCGTGGTGTCGATGCCGTCCACGAACGTGTTCGACCAGCAGGACGCCGAATATCGTGAACGCGTGCTGCCGCAAGGCGTGCGCCGTGTCGCGATCGAAGCGGGTGTGACGGATTTCTGGCGCAAGTATGTCGGTCTCGAAGGCGGCGTGGTGGGCATCGACGTGTTTGGCGAGTCCGCACCGGCCAACGTGCTGTTCCCGTTCTTTGGCTTCACCGTCGACCACGTCGTGGAAACGGCGAAGAAGACTCTCGGCTGACGCTGGCGTTTCGTTTCGCCGCACGCGTACATGTTCGGCGCGGCGGCGAAACCCCCTTCGACGAACGTATTTTTTTAGCCATCAGGAATCAGGAGATAGACCATGACGATTCGCGTCGCAATCAACGGCTACGGCCGGATCGGCCGCAACACGCTGCGCGCCTTCTATGAAAACGGCAAGAAGCACGATCTCGAAATCGTCGCCATCAACGATCTGGGCGATGCGAACACGAACGCCCATCTGACGCAGTACGACACGGCACACGGCAAGTTCCCGGGCGAAGTGAAAGTCGACGGCGAAAATCTCGTCGTGAACGGCGACAGGATCCGCGTGCTGGCTGTCCGCAACCCGGCTGAACTGCCGTGGGCGGAACTGAAGGTCGACGTCGTGATGGAATGCACGGGCTTTTTCACGACGAAGGAAAAGGCCAGCGCGCACATCAAGGCTGGCGCGAAGAAGGTGATCATCTCGGCACCGGGCGGCAAGGATGTCGACGCGACGATCGTCTACGGCGTGAACCACCACGTGCTGAAGGCATCGGACACGGTCATCTCGAATGCATCGTGCACGACGAACTGCCTCGCACCGCTGGTGAAGCCGCTGAACGATAAAATCGGCCTCGAAAACGGCCTGATGACGACGATCCACGCCTACACGAACGACCAGGTGCTGACCGACGTGTATCACGAAGACCTGCGCCGCGCGCGCTCGGCCACGCACAGCCAGATTCCGACGAAGACGGGCGCTGCATCGGCGGTCGGCCTCGTGCTGCCGGAACTGAACGGCAAGCTGGATGGTTACGCGATCCGCGTGCCGACGATCAACGTGTCGATCGTCGACCTGTCGTTCATCGCAAAGCGCGACACGACCGTCGAGGAAGTGAACGCGATCATGAAGGAAGCGTCGGAAGGCGCGCTGAAGGGCATCCTCGGCTACAACGCCGCGCCGCTCGTTTCGATCGACTTCAACCACAACCCGGCTTCGTCGACGTTCGATTCGACGCTGACGAAGGTGTCGGGCCGTCTCGTGAAGGTGTCGAGCTGGTACGACAACGAATGGGGCTTCTCGAACCGCATGCTGGATACGGCTGTGGCGCTGGCTAACGCGAAGTAAAGCGGCGAAGTAAAACGCGAAGCAAAGCGCCAGGCGAAACGCGAAGTCAGTTGTCGCGTTACCCGGGCCAGACACGAAAAACCGCTCTTCGGAGCGGTTTTTTCATGGGTATTCGCGCACCGCTCGCGTCCCACGTTCACGGCGTCGGGAAATACACGCCGGCACGTCGCGCGGCGTTCGCGATATGCATTTCGATGGCCTTGCCGGCTGCGTCGGCATCGCGCGCCTTGAGCGCGTCGAGAATGGCGCGATGCTCGTGATACGTCGTCAGTACCAGCTCGCGCCGGTAGAAGGGCATGCGCTGGCTTTCCTTCATGATGTCCGCGCTATCGCGCAGGATCGATTCGATCGCCGCGTTGCCGGCAATGCTGACCATCCGCATATGGAATTCGAAGTCGAGTTGCGCTGCCTCGTCGAGCTCGGCTGCGGCCAGCGCGCCCTGCAGCGCGGCGATATTGTCCTCGAACCATTCGATGTCGCTGTCGCTGACCGCGAGCGCCGCCATGCGCGCGACAAAGCCTTCGAGCGCGAAACGCATCTGATACGTGTCCGGCAATGACGACTGCCCGGCAAAACGCCACGGATGTCCTCCGGCCTGTGCCTGCGTGCTTTCGACGTACACACCCTTGCCGGGTCTGATCGTCAGCAGGCCGAGCGCCTCGAGCGTCGACAACGCCTCGCGCAGCGAAGCACGGCTGATCGCCAGTTCCTCCGACAACTGCCGCTGCGCCGGCAAGAGACTCCCGACCGGATACGCACCGCCCTCGATCCGTTCGCGAATCGTGGCAATCGCGGCATCAGTAACAGTATGCGGAACGCTTTTCATCTGATTTTTCAGGGTATCCGTGGTCTGACCAGTATTGTAGTCCGTGCGAAGAACCGGCGCAGCGCGCATTTAAAACTTCCACATGGAAGGCAATAAAAGCCAGCCAGACCGCACGGGTAAACACCTGCACATCTTTCCTTGACTCAACTATATCGAATTCCTACTATTTGCCATAACAGTACTGGTCGGACCAGTATGAACAGTTGAACCGGAACCAGGAGAAAACCGTGTTGAAGTTTTTCAATTCGCTGTTTGGCCGGGTGGTGATCGCGCTGGTGGCGGGCATCGTGATCGGCGCGTTGTTTCCCCATTTCGCGCAGTCGTTGAGGCCGCTCGGCGACGGCTTCCTCAAGCTGATCAAGATGGTGATCGGTCCGATCGTGTTCTGCGTCGTCGTGGGCGGGATGGCGCATGCGGGCGACCTGAAGAAAGTAGGCCGCGTCGGCCTGAAGGCGGTGGTCTACTTCGAATTCATGACGACGATCGCGCTCCTGATCGGCGCGGTGCTGGCTTATGCGACGAGGCCCGGCGTCGGCATGAACATCGATCTGCATTCGCTCGATGCCGCGTCGCTCTCCACCTACACCGAGCACGCGAAGAGCCTGAAGGACACGGCCGCGTTCCTGCTGAAAATCATCCCCGAAACCGCCACCGATGCGTTCGCGAAGGGCGACATCCTGCAGATCCTCGTGTTCTCGGTGATGTTCGGCTCGGCGCTTTCGCTGCTCGGCGAAAAGGCGCAGCGGGTGGGCAGCCTGATCGACGAACTCGCGCAGGTCTTTTTCCGCGTGATGGGTTTCATCATCAAGCTCGCGCCGCTCGGCGTGCTCGGCGCGATTGCATTCACGACCGGCACCTATGGGGTCGAGTCGCTCAAGCAGCTCGGCATGCTGGTGATCGTGTTCTACGCGAGTTGCATCGTGTTCGTCGCGGTCGTGCTGGGCATCGTGATGCGGCTGGCGGGTTTCAACGTGTTCAAGCTGATCCGCTATTTGCGCGAGGAACTGTCGATCGTGCTGGGTACGGCTTCGTCGGATGCGGTGCTGCCGCAGGTCATGCGCAAGCTCGAATGGATGGGCGTGAAGGATTCGACCGTCGGTCTCGTGATTCCGACCGGCTATTCGTTCAACCTCGACGGCTTCTCGATCTATCTGACGCTCGCGGTGATCTTCATTGCGCAGGCGACGAATACGCCGCTGTCGATCCACGATCTGATCGTCGTGGTGCTGGTTTCGCTGGTGACGTCGAAGGGCGCGCACGGCATTCCGGGTTCCGCGATCGTGATTCTCGCCGCGACGCTTTCCGCGATTCCCGCGATTCCGGTGCTTGGCCTCGTGCTGATTCTGCCAGTCGACTGGTTCGTCGGGATCGCGCGTGCGCTGACCAATCTGATCGGCAACTGCGTGGCCACTGTTGTCGTGGCCGTGTGGGAAAACGATATCGACAAGGTCCGCGCGCGGCGCGTGCTGAATCAGGACGCCGAACTGCGGTTTGTTCCGGCTGGCGACGAAAGTGCCCAACCCGCCGTCACCGGCGCGCCGGCGCACGCAATCTGACAACGCCGGTGCGCTGCGCAGCCGCCGGTTTTTACAACCCGATCCAGCAGACAGACAAACCCCATCATGGCTAATCCAGTTCTCGACCCTAATGCTCCCGCTTTCACGCGCCGCTATATGAATCTCGCCGATCCGCGTCTGGGTGCGAAGGCGCTCTTCGCCAGCGACGAATTCTTCGCGCCGAAGGAACGCATGCTCGATCCGCAGCCGGCGGTGTTCATCCCCGGCAAATATGATGACAACGGCAAATGGATGGACGGCTGGGAGACGCGCCGCAAGCGCACCACCGGTCACGATCACTGCGTGGTGCGGCTCGCGCGTCCGGGTGTCGTGCATGGCGTCGATCTCGATACGAGCCACTTCACGGGCAATTTTCCGCCGGCGGCTTCGATCGAGGCCTGTCACGTCGATGGCGAAACACCGCCGGATAACGCCGACTGGCAGACACTCGTGCCGGCAATGACATTGCAGGGCAATCAGCATCACTACGTCGAGGTGAGCGACGCGCGTGCGTTCACGCATCTGCGCGTGAATCTCTATCCGGATGGCGGCCTCGCGCGCCTGCGTGTGTACGGTCAACCGAAGCGCGACTGGAGCACCGTCGAACGCGGCGGCCTGATCGATCTCGCCGCGATCGAAAATGGCGCGTATCTGGTCGCTGCGAACAACCAGCATTTCGGGCCCGCGTCGACGATCCTGATGCCCGGGCGTGGCGTCAACATGGGCGATGGATGGGAGACGCGTCGTCGCCGTGAGCCGGGTAACGACTGGGCCATCGTCGCGCTCGCCCGGCCGGGGACGATCCGCCGCGTCGAAGTCGATACCGCGCATTTCAAGGGCAATTTCCCGGACCGCTGCTCGCTGCAGGCGGCGACGGTGGCGGGCGGCACCGACGATTCGCTCGTCACGCAGGCGATGTTCTGGCCGGTGCTGTTACCTGAGCAATCGCTGAAGATGGACCACGTCCACACTTTCAGCGAACAGCTCGCCGCGCTCGGGCCCGTGACGCACGTGCGTTTCAACATCTACCCGGACGGCGGTGTGTCGCGGCTGCGTCTGTGGGGCGAGATCGCATAACGGAGCGGCGGTCATGAAGACACTGCGAATAACCCGCCTGACGCGCGAAGCCTTCGCGCCGTTCGGCGACGTGATCGAACTGGACGGCGCCCGTCATTTCCCGATCAACGGCGGCACGACTGAACGCTTTCACGATCTGGCGACCGTCGACGTCTGCGGTGACGGCGGCCGGCCGTTGATCAACGTGTTTCGCGGGCAGCCGCGGGCGTGGCCGCTGGAGATCGCGATGATGGAGCGGCATCCGCTCGGCAGTCAGGCCTTCCTTCCGTTGAGCGACGCGTGCTACGTGATCGTCGTCGCGCCGGCGGGCGAGTTCGACGCAGCGCGGATGCGCGCCTTCTGGGCCGAAGGCGGGCAGGGCGTCAACTACGCGAAAGGTGTCTGGCACCATCCGCTGCTGGCGCTCGGACGCGTCAGCGATTTCGTGGTGATCGATCGCGGCGGCGAACAGCCCAATTGCGACGAGATCGCATTCACGGAGCCATGGCGGCTGGAAATGCAGGGCGAACGGATCGCGGAGACTGAAACCTGAGCATCGCACGCGGTTATGTAGTCGTGAAAAAGCCCGGTTGGCAGACATGCACAACCGGGCTTTTCGTTATCTTTGCGGTCTTTGTGGTCGCAGGCGCGGTGAACCAGACGCCTGCTGCCGGATCAGTGCTTGCGATGCGGGCAGTTTTCCTTTGTGCATCCGCCGTATAGTGCGAGCGCGTGCTCCTGCAACTTGAAGCCGCGCTCTTTCGCGATGGCTTGCTGGCGGCTTTCGATTTCGGGGTCGAAAAACTCCTCGACGATGCCGCAATCGAGGCACACGAGGTGATCGTGATGCGTCCCTTCGTTCAGCTCGAAGACCGCCTTGCCGGATTCGAAATTGCTGCGCGACAGCAGGCCGGCCTGCTCGAACTGCGTGAGCACGCGGTACACCGTGGCGAGCCCGATATCGAGTTCCTCGTGCAGCAGGTTGCGATAGACGTCTTCGGCGGTCAGGTGACGCACCGGGCTGTGCTGGAAGATTTCAAGAATTTTGAGGCGCGGTAGGGTCGCCTTAAGCCCGATGTTCTTGAGATCGGTTGGATTGGTCATGACGGCGAGTCCCTAGAGTACAATGCAGGGTTCTAATAGTAATGTGAATTGCTGTTCAGGTCATCTTCGACAGAAACTCGCGCGGCTTGCCAGCAAGCCCGCACGGTGAGTGAAATGATTTCAAAATCTCAATTGATCTACCGGGGGAGCCGCATGCGGGGTACCTTGATCGCTGCTGCGGCTGTAGCGGTTCTTGCTGGATGTTCCACATACGACAGCCTCACGCAGCGTATTGCGCAAAGCATCACGCCGTATCGGATTACCGTCGTGCAGGGCAACTTCGTTTCGAGCGAAGCAGCAGCGCAAATGAAGGTCGGCATGTCGCGCGCGGAAGTGCGCCAGCTGCTCGGCACGCCACTTCTGACCGATATGTTCCACGCCGACCGCTGGGACTATCTGTTCTATTTCAAGCGCGGCTCGACCTCGATCGTGCAGCAGCGTGACTTCATCGTGATGTTCGCGAATGATCGCGTCGCGAGCTGGTCGGGTGGCGAGGATCTGCCGTCTAACCTTGAACTGCTCGCCGATATCGATGGCGACCGCACCGGCAAGAAGGTCGCCGTCGCGCCGGTCGTGGCGAGCGGCGCAACGGGCGCCAGTGCGCCGGTCACGGCGGCCGCCGCTTCGGCGCCGGTTACCGTCGACACGACGCGCTCGCCCGCTGCAACCGACGCGACAGCCGCAGCCGCGTTGCCTTCGACAGCTGCGAACGAGCAGGCCGCGCAAGCCGCGAACCGCGCGACCGAAGCCGTTCAGGCGCCGACAGGTAACACGACGCCTTCGGTGCGCGCGGGCACGCCGCCTTCGGCAGGTCTGCCGCCGAACACGGGTGCGCCCGCCGCGCCGCAATTCCAGTTCCACCGTCCGCCGCCGCCGGTCAACCCGAACGCGCCGTCCGAGAACCCGGTGGGTCCGGTCGGTCCGCAAAGCAACGCGCCGGCACCGGCATCGACGGGAACGGGCGGCTAGCCACACTGTCTGTCACTTTGCGGGCCGGGCCCGCGAAGTGAGCTTGCGTAAGCGTGAGTTTGTCTTGCGCGCGTGTGGGGTTTGCCGGGTTTGCCGGATGCAGGGCTTTGCAGCGGTGTCCCGCGCGGCCGGTGTCACGGGAATGAAGCAAGCTCGTAGCCGGGCCGCCAGCCTTTTCGCAGTTTTTCCGCGGTTCGATGGCATGGAGACGGCGGTTTTGTCCGTGATTTCCATGCGTCAGCCGTTCTGTTGCTCATGAGTTGCCGATGAAAATTGCCATTGCTGGAGCGTCGGGCCGGATGGGCCGCATGCTCATCGAAACCGTTCTGAACGACGCCGGCGCGACGCTCGCAGGCGCGCTCGTGCCAGCCGGCGACCCGCATCTGGGTCAGGATGCCGGCGCGTTCCTCGGTAAACCGACGGGCGTGCTGGTGACCGATGACATCGACCGCGTTTTCGCCGAAGCGGACTATCTGATCGACTTCACGCGTCCGGCGGGCACGATGGCGCACGTCGAAGCCGCGCTGCGTCACAACGTGAAACTCGTGATCGGCACGACCGGTTTCGACAACGCGCAGAAAGCGCAGCTGCGTGCCGCCGGCGAGAAGACGGGCGTCGTGTTCGCGGCGAACATGAGCGTCGGCGTGAACGTCACGCTGAAGCTGCTCGAATTCGCGGCGCGTCATTTCGCGACCGGCTACGACATCGAAATCATCGAGGCGCATCACCGGCACAAGGTCGACGCGCCGTCGGGCACCGCGCTCATGATGGGCGAGGTAATCGCCGGCGCGCTCGGCCGCGATCTCGACACGTGCGCGGTCTACGGCCGCGAAGGTGTGACGGGCGAGCGCGATCCGTCGACGATCGGTTTTTCCGCGATCCGTGGCGGCGACATTGTCGGCGACCACACGGTGCTCTTTGCCGGCATCGGCGAGCGGATCGAGATCACGCACAAATCGGCGAGCCGCCTGTCGTACGCGCAGGGCGCGCTGCGCGCGGTGCGCTTCCTCGAAGCTCACCCGAGCGGTTTCTTCGACATGCAGGACGTGCTCGGCCTGCGCTAAAACCTGCGTCATAGCACCCGCGTATTTTCCGGCGGTTCAACGTTCGAAAGTCCTGAAGCGAGGCTCGATGGCAAGCACCGGCATCCTCCACTATCTGCAGACTGGCGACGCGATTACACATGGCGTCGCGTGGCTGTTGCTGGCGATGTCGGTGGCGAGCTGGTGTTTCCTGATCGTGAAAAGCTGGGTGCTCGGCCGCGCGAAGCGTCAGGGGCCGCGCGCCATCGCGCTGTTCTGGCAGGCGCAGACGTTGTCGGACGGCGTCGCGGCAATCCGGATCGCGGATCGCGAACGCGTTTTCGCGCCGCTGGCCGAAGCCGCGCTGCACGCCGCCGAAGCCGACATGCCCGGCGCGCTGCTGGGTCAGGTCGAGCGCAGCGAGCGCGTGCTGCGCGCGCTGCGTCAGGCGCTCGCCGCGTCCCAGCGTCGTCTGGAATTCGGCCAGGTGCTGCTCGCTTCGGTCGGCAGCACGGCGCCTTTCGTCGGGCTGCTCGGCACCGTGTGGGGCATCTATCACGCGCTCGGCAGCATTGCCGCAAGCGGGCAGGCCATGATCGAAAACGTCGCCGGGCCGGTCGGCGAGGCGCTGATCATGACGGCGTTCGGCCTCGTCGTCGCGATTCCCGCCGTGCTCGCCTACAACGTGCTCGGACGTATGGTGCGCCAGTTGTCGGAGGAGCTCGACGGCTTCGCGCACGACCTGCACGCCTACGTGTGCGCGCCGGCCGCGAGCGGCGCCTGAACATCTTTCGCGGAGGTCATGGATATGGCGTTCGGCGGACTCGACAGAAAGCAGACCGCGGCACCGATGGCGGACATCAACATGACGCCGCTGATCGACGTGATGCTCGTGCTGCTCGTCATTTTCATCATCACCGCGCCGCTGTTCACGCACGCGATCAAGCTGGATTTGCCGAAAGTGGCGTCGGCGCCGTCGCGGCAGACGCCGCAGACCATTTCCCTTTCCATCGACGCCGCCGGCAAGCTCTACTGGGACAGCACGCCTGTCACGCTCGACCAGCTACGCGCGAGATTCGCCGAAGCCGGCAAGCGCGCGGACCAGCCCGAAATCCATCTGCGCGCCGACCGCTCGACGCGCTACGAAACGATTGCCCAGGTGATGGGCGCGGCACAGCAGGCCGGCCTTGAGCGGATCGGGTTCGTGACCGATCCGCCGCCGGCCACGCGGGGCAGCCCGGCTGCGACAGCCAGTTCGAGTTCGGGCGGTCCGGCTCCATCGCAGGCGCCGGCCCGGCCGGCGAGCCAGTAGCGCCCGCTGCGCGCGCCCAGGAAACGTTACCCGCCACACGCACACCGCACACGCGACGGCAGGCGCAAACGCACCGCGTCAGCGTCCAGAAACGTCACTCGCCACGCAGGCAGTCAACGTGAGAGCGAACGCAAAAGCGCCGCGCAGGCGCCCGTGACACGTCTCCCGCCGCGCGTACCGCATACGCGACAGCGAGCGCCAGGGCAGACCCCGAACGGCAACCCGGCGCTTCCGGCTCGGCGCGCACCGCGCACGGCCCCAACCCGCCCGCGCAAATCGCACCGCCGCGGCCCCGGCCACCGCGCCGCCGGACGGTATAATCAGCCCTTTCCCCCGCAAGGGGGCGACCGATTCCATCAAGCAAAGCACCCGGCCCGGTGCGAAAGCACCGAACCAGCGACTCCACCACACCATGCACGAAAAATACGTTCCCTCCGACGTCGAATCCGCCGCGCAAGGGCAATGGCGCGCTTCCGACGCCTACCGGACGTCGGAAACCACCGACAAGCCCAAGTTCTACTGTGTCTCGATGCTGCCGTATCCGTCGGGCAAGCTGCACATGGGCCACGTGCGCAACTACACGATCAACGACGTGATGTACCGTTATCTGCGGATGAACGGTTACAACACGCTGATGCCGATGGGTTGGGACGCGTTCGGCATGCCCGCCGAAAACGCGGCGATCGCGAACAACGTGCCGCCGGCGAAGTGGACGTACGACAACATCGCGTACATGAAGAAGCAGATGCAGTCGATGGGTCTTGCGATCGACTGGTCGCGTGAAGTCGCCACCTGCAGCCCGGACTACTACAAGTGGAACCAGTGGCTCTTCCTGAAGATGCTCGAAAAGGGCATTGCGTACAAGAAGACCGGCACGGTGAACTGGGATCCGGTCGACCAGACCGTGCTCGCGAACGAGCAGGTGATCGACGGTCGCGGCTGGCGTTCGGGCGCGCTCGTCGAAAAGCGCGAAATCCCGATGTACTACATGCGCATCACGCAATACGCGGATGAACTTCTGAGCGACCTCGAAGGCCTCGGCTGGCCCGAGCGCGTGAAGGTGATGCAGCAGAACTGGATCGGCAAGAGCTTCGGCGTGAACTTCGGCTTCCCGTACGAGATCGACGGCGAAGCGAAACTGCTGCGCGTGTTCACGACGCGCGCCGACACGATCATGGGCGTCACGTTCTGCGCCGTCGCCGCCGAGCATCCGCTCGCAACGCGTCTCGCACAGGGTCGCCCGGAACTGCAGACGTTCATCGAGGAATGCAAGCGCGGCGGCGTGGCGGAAGCCGATGTCGCGACGATGGAAAAGAAAGGCATGGCAACGGACTTCTTCGTCACGCATCCGCTGACGCAGGAGAAGGTCGAAGTCTGGATCGGCAACTACGTGCTGATGAGCTACGGCGAAGGCGCCGTGATGGGCGTGCCGGCTCACGACGAGCGCGACTTCGCGTTCGCGAACAAATATGGCCTGCCGATCAGGCAGGTCGTGGCGGCGGAAGGCAAGACGTTCTCCACCGAAGCCTGGGCAGAGTGGTACGGCGACAAGGAAGGCGGCGTCTGCGTGAACAGCGGCAGGTACGACGGCCTCGATTACGCTGCCGCCGTCGATGCAATTGCGGCCGACCTGAAAGCGCTCGACCTCGGCGACAAGCAGATCACATGGCGTCTGCGTGACTGGGGCATTTCGCGCCAGCGTTACTGGGGCACGCCGATTCCGATCATCCATTGCCCGAGCTGCGGCGACGTGCCGGTGCCGGAAAAGGATCTGCCCGTCGTGCTGCCCGAAGACCTCGTGCCGGACGGCACGGGCAATCCGCTCGCGAAGAGCGAAGCGTTCGTGAACTGCACGTGCCCGACGTGCGGCGCGGCCGCGAAGCGCGAAACCGACACGATGGACACGTTCGTCGATTCGTCGTGGTACTTCTACCGCTACGCCGCGCCGGACGCGAAGACGATGGTCGACGCGCGCACCGATTACTGGATGCCGATGGACCAGTACATCGGCGGCATCGAGCACGCGATTCTTCACCTGTTGTATTCGCGTTTCTGGGCGAAGGTGATGCGCGACATGGGCCTCGTGAAGTTCGGCGAGCCGGCGAAGAACCTGCTCACGCAGGGCATGGTACTGAACGAAACCTACTATCGCGAAAGCGATGCGGGCAAGAAGACCTGGTACAACCCGGCCGACGTCATCGTCTCGTTTGACGACAAGGGTCGTCCGGTGGGCGCGGTGCTGATCGCCGACGGCCAGCCGGTCGTGCTCGGCGGCGTCGAGAAGATGTCGAAGTCGAAGAACAACGGCGTCGATCCGCAGGTGCTGATCGACCAGTACGGCGCTGATACGGCCCGTCTTTTCGTAATGTTCGCGGCGCCGCCGGAACAGCAGCTCGAGTGGTCGGGTTCGGGTGTGGAAGGCGCGAGCCGCTTTCTGCGTCGTCTGTGGACGTTCGGTCACGCGAACCAGGCGGCACTGGCCCGGCGCGCATCGTTCGACGTCGCGAAGCTCTCCGACACCGACAAGGTGCTGCGTCGCGAGATCTACAGCGTGCTGAAGCAGGCGGACTACGATTACCAGCGTATGCAGTACAACACGGTGGTGTCGGCGGCGATGAAGATGCTCAACGCCATCGAGAGTGCGAAGGGCGCGACGCCTGCCGTGCTGCGCGAAACCTGCGGCGTGCTGCTGCGCGTGCTGTATCCGGTCGTGCCGCACGCGACGTTCCAGTTGTGGCAGGAACTCGGTTACGCCGACGAAGCCGGCACGCTCCTCGATGCGCCGTGGCCGAAGGTCGACGAACAGGCACTGGAGCAGTCGGAGATCGAACTCGTGCTGCAGGTGAACGGCAAGGTGCGTGGCGCGCTGACAGTAGCGAAAGACGCTGCGCGCGAAACGATCGAACAGGCGGCGCTCGCACATGAGATGTTCGCGAGATTCGGCGAAGGCAAGCCGCCGAAGAAGATCGTCGTCGTGCCGGGCCGTCTCGTCAACGTCGTCGTTTAACGGAAAGCAGCGGAGTGAACGGGATGCCGGCAACGCGTGTAGACGCCAGTCCTGTTCGTCGCTGGGTATTCAGGGAGCCAATGTGACTCGCAGATCGTTCTTGACGCTCGCGTGTGGTGTGATGGTGTTGTCCGCATGCGGCTTCCAGCTGCGCGGCCAGCAGAATTACGCATTCAAGCGCCTCAACATCACGGGCGCGCCGGCTGCGATTAGCGCGCGGCTGACCCGGATGATCGAAGGCGGCAGCGATACCGTGGTCGTCAACGCGGCAACCAGCGCGGACGCCGTGCTGCGGATGTCCGAAGGACGTGGCAGCAGCGTGCTCACGCTGAACTCGCTGGGCGTCGTCGAAGAGTACCAACTGAATTACTCGCTGAACTACACGCTCATTGGCGCGGACGGCACCTTGCTGATTCCGCCGAGCTCGATCGCGCTGAATCGCGCGATGACGTATAGCGACCAGTTCTCGCAGGCAAAGGGCGCCGAAGCCGACATCCTGTTCGCCGACATGCAGAACGACGCGGTCGACCAGCTGACGCGTCGTCTCGCGGTGGTCCGCTCGCTGCATCCGGCGCCGGGTGAGGAAGCGCCGGCCGTCGCGCCGCGTGCGCCGTTGCCGCCGCCGCCGCTGTGATCCGTCTCCAGTGACCCGTCTCTACCCTGTGCAACCGTAGCCAGCCCTATGCAACTGCGACTTGACGCGCTCGAACCGCACCTCGCGAAAGGCCTCGCTGGCCTGTATGTCGTGCATGGCGACGAGCATCTGCTCGCGCAGGAAGCGTGCGACCGCATTCGCGCGACGGCGCGAGCGGCCGGTTTCACCGACCGCTCGGTGTTCACCGTCGAGCGGGGTTTCGACTGGAGTTCGCTGCTGGGCGCGAGCCAGTCGATGTCGCTGTTCGGCGACCGCCAGCTGGTCGAGTTGCGCATTCCGTCGGGCAAGCCGGGCAAGGAAGGCGCGGACGCGCTCAAGACGCTCGCCGCCGCGGTGAATTCCGATGTCCTGACGCTGGTGACGTTGCCGCGTCTCGATGCCGCCACGCAGAAGTCGGCGTGGTTCACCGCACTCGCCGATGCGGGCGTCGCGCTGAAGATCGATCCCGTCGAGCGCGCCCAGTTGCCGGCGTGGGTCGGACAGCGGCTCGCACAGCAGGGTCAGCGCGTTGCCGCGGGCGAAGAGGGGCGCCGCGCGCTGCAGTTTATCGCCGAGCGTGTCGAGGGCAATCTGCTCGCCGCGCATCAGGAAATCCAGAAGCTTGGTCTGCTGTATCCGCAAGGCGTGTTGAGCTTCGAGCAGATCCATGACGCGGTGCTGAACGTCGCACGTTACGACGTTTTCAAGCTGAACGAAGCGATGCTCGCGGGCGACGTCAGCCGGCTCTCGCGCATGCTCGACGGGCTGCGCGGCGAAGGCGAGGCTGCCGTGCTCGTGCTGTGGGCCGTCGTCGAGGAAGTGCGGACACTGTTGCGCATCAAGCGCGGCGTCGAGACAGGCAAGCCGCTCGCGGTCCTGCTGCGCGAAAATCGCGTGTGGGGGCCGCGCGAGCGGCTCGTCGGACCGGCGCTGTCGCGTGTCACGGAGGCCGCGCTCGAAAAAGGTCTCGCGCTGGCTGCGCGGCTCGACCGTCAGGTGAAGGGTCTGTCCGGCGGCACGCCAGGCGATCATCGCCACGATCCGCCGCCTGATCCGTGGAGCGGGCTTTTCGAACTGGCGATGACGGTTGCCTCTCCAGCGAAATCCGCGCCGGGCGCGGCGGCCATGCCGGTGACACCAGCACCAGGCCGGCCAGCCTTGCGGCCACGCTGATATCGCCAGCCAGCGTCCGGGTGTCCGGTAACGGACGCACCTTCAGCAAAGCCGCCGCCACCGACTTACAATCGACGCATCTTTTCCGCCAATCCAGCTATTCCTGTCTGCGCGCCGCGCGTGAGTCAGGCGCGACACCAAGAGAACGACGATGGACATCACCCAGTACATGACCGACCTCGGCCGCCGCGCACGACACGCATCGCGTGCGATGGCGCGCGCCTCGACGGCTGCGAAGAACGCCGCGCTGGAAGCGGTGGCGAACGCCATCGAACGCGATGCGGCAACGCTGAAAGCCGCGAACGCGCGTGACGTCGCGAAGGCGCGCGAAAAAGGCCACGACGCCGCGTTCATCGACCGCCTCATGCTCTCCGACAAGGCGCTGAAGACCATGGTCGACGGCCTGCGCCAGGTCGCGGGGCTGCCGGATCCGATCGGTGAAATCAGCAATCTCAAGTACCGTCCGAGCGGCATTCAGGTCGGCCAGATGCGCGTACCGCTGGGTGTGATCGGCATCATCTACGAATCGCGTCCGAACGTGACGATCGACGCCGCCGCGTTGTGCCTGAAGTCCGGCAACGCCACGATCCTGCGCGGCGGCTCCGAAGCGCTCGAATGCAACACCGCGCTCGCGAAGCTGATCGGCGAAGGGCTGGAAGCGGCCGGCCTGCCGCAGGACGCGGTGCAGGTCGTGGGTACGTCGGACCGCGCGGCGGTCGGCGTGCTGATCACGATGACGGAATACGTCGACGTGATCGTGCCGCGCGGCGGCAAGAGCCTGATCGCGCGCCTGATGGAAGAAGCGCGCGTGCCGATGATCAAGCACCTGGATGGCATCTGTCATGTCTACGTCGACGACCGCGCGGATATCGCGAAAGCGCTGACCGTCTGCGACAACGCCAAGACGCATCGCTACGGCACGTGCAACACAATGGAAACGCTCGTGGTCGCGCGCGGCATCGCGAATGAAGTGCTGCCGCCGCTCGGCAAGCTGTATCGCGGCAAGGAGGTCGAGCTGCGCGTCGATCCGGAGGCGCGCGCGGTGCTGGAGGCGGCGGGCGTCGGTCCGCTCGTCGACGCTACCGAGGAAGACTGGCGCACCGAATATCTCGCGCCCGTGCTGGCGATCAGGGTCGTCGATGGCATCGATGCGGCGATCGGGCACATCAACGAATACAGCTCGGCTCACACGGATGCAATCGTCACCGAAGATCATGACCGCGCGATGCGTTTCCTGCGCGAAGTCGATTCGGCGAGCGTGATGGTCAACGCGTCGACGCGTTTCGCGGATGGCTTCGAGTTCGGCCTCGGCGCGGAAATCGGCATCTCGAACGACAAGCTGCACGCACGCGGACCGGTCGGGCTGGACGGGCTGACGTCGATGAAATACGTCGTGTTCGGGCATGGGGAAGGGCGTCAGTAAATAGTCACTGAGCGCGCCAGCCGAGGCGCGCTTCGCCCCTTCGCCATCAAGACGATCACAAACAACAAATCGCAAAGGACCGCCGATGCTCTGGGTGAAGACGTTTCACATCGTACTGGTTGCGGCCTGGTTTGCCGGGCTGTTTTATCTTCCGCGCATCTTCGTGAATCTGGCGATGGAAACGGAGCCCGCAGCGGTCAAGCGGCTCCTGATCATGGCGCGCAAGCTGTTTCGTTTCATGACGCTGATCGCCGTGCCCGCGCTTGCATGCGGGTTGTGGTTGTGGCTCGCGGTCGGCATCGGGCGCGGGCAGGGCTGGATTCACGCGAAGGTCGGCGTGGTTGTGCTGCTCGTCGTCTATCACCTGTATTGCGGCGTCCTGCTGCGCACGTTCGAGCGCGGCCAGAACAAACGTTCGGACCGGTGGTACCGGATGTTCAACGAACTCCCGGTCCTCGGCCTGCTCGCCGCTGTGGCGCTCGTCGTGATCAAGCCGTTCTGATCAACGTTTCGCGGTGTTCGCCACGGATTTATCCGTGCCCGCGGCGGCGTCCTCGATCCGGCGTCGCCGCAATATGTCCTTCGCCTCAGCGAGCTTGCCGAGCAGTTCCGGCCCAAGCCTGAGCGCCACCCCCACCGCCAGAATGTCGCCGATCGCGAGATGCGAGACGCGCGACGTCATCGGCGAAAAGATATCCGTGTCTTCATCCACATTCGCGTACAGCCCGATCGTGGAAAGGCGCGCGAGCGGCGAATTGCCGTGCGTGATCGCGATCACCTTCGCGCCGGCGGCCAGCGCCGACCGCGCTGCATCGACGATATCGCGCGTGCGCCCGGTATTTGAAATCGCGACCACGACGTCGCCCTTGCCCAGCAGCGCCGCCGACATCAGGAACGTATGCGGGTCCGAATACGCGACGCTCGGCACGCCGAGGCGGAAAAACTTGTGCTGCACGTCGAGCGCCGCGATGCCCGAGCCGCCCGCGCCGTAGAACTCGATGCGTCGCGCGTCGGCGAGAAGCGCGATCGCCGCCGCCACGCTATCCGACGACAGGTTGTTGCGCACCTGGATCAGCGCGCCGATCGTCCGGTCGAGCACCTTGGCGGCGACGCCCGGTGCCGGCTCGTCCGCGCGCACGTCGCGGTAGACCGCGGGCACCTCGGCGGCGATGCCCTGTGCCAGCCGGATCTTGAACTCCCTGAAACCCGAAAAACCGAGCGCACGACAGAAACGCGCGATCGTCGGCTGGCTCACGCCCGCGCGCGCCGCTACTTCCGTCATCGACAGATCGAGCACCTCGCGAGGCGCCTCGATCACGTAGTCGGCCAGCTTGCGCTCGGACGGACGCAGCTGGTCGCGCATGGCCTCCACCTGGGACAGCATCATCGGAAAACTCGCACTATGCTGAAGAATGCGTGGACTATAGCCGATCGCGCGGATATGTACAAAAACTACATATCCCGCTGTAGGTGTAATCCCTATGTTTAGTGTGATTTTGTCTTAAGTGCCGTATGGAAAGGCTCTCATGGCGATTTGGGTATCTTGAAATGTGAGTCGTCAGGTCGTTGCGATTGTGTAGTTTTTCTACTAACATCGCATTGTCGGCTGCGAAAGCCGTCCCCCGCGATATCAATCTGGCGCCGCGTGCGAGCCCCGCGCAGCCAGCGACGAAGGAGCTTCGATGGTTTCCCCGCATCCGCAATTGACGAAGGTCACGCAACGCGTGATCGAACGCAGCAAGCCCAGCCGTGATGCCTATCTGGCGCGCATCGACCGCGCGCAGGGGCAGTTTCCGGCCCGCGGCGCGCTGTCGTGCGCGAACCTCGCTCACGGCTTCGCCGGCCTCGAGGGTAAAGAGAAGCTCGCCATCAAGACAATCCGCGAGCCGAATATCGGCATCGTTTCGTCGTATAACGAGATGCTGTCGGCGCACGCGCCGTACAAGAATTTCCCCGACATCATCAAGGCGGCCGCGCGTGAAAACGGCGGCGTCGCGCAGTTCGCGGGCGGCGTGCCGGCCATGTGCGATGGCGTGACGCAAGGCAACGCGGGCATGGAACTGTCGCTCTTTTCGCGCGAAGTGATCGCGATGAGCACGGCCGTCGCGCTCACGCACAACATGTTCGACGCGGCGCTGTGCCTCGGCGTGTGCGACAAGATCGTGCCGGGTCTGCTGATCGGCGCACTGCAGTTCGGCCATCTGCCGACGATCTTCGTGCCGGCCGGCCCGATGACGAGCGGCCTCTCGAACGACGACAAGGCGAAGATCCGCCAGAAATTCGCCTGCGGCGAAGTGGGCCGCGATGCGCTGCTCGAAGCGGAGGCGGCCGCGTATCACGGCCACGGCACCTGCACGTTCTACGGCACGGCGAACAGCAACCAGATGCTGATGGAAGTGATGGGCCTGCACCTGCCGGGCTCGGCGTTCGTGCATCCGCACACGCCGCTGCGCGATGCGCTCACCGCGCAGGCCGCGCGCCGCGTGCTCGACCTCACGGCCGAACGCGGCAACTACACGCCGATCGGCCACGTCATCGATGAAAAGGCGATCGTCAACGGGATCGTCGGTCTGCTGGCAACCGGTGGCTCGACGAACCATACGCTGCATCTGGTCGCGATCGCGCGTGCCGCAGGCATCGTGATCGACTGGGACGACTTCGACACGCTGTCGCAGGCGGTTCCGCTGCTCGCCAGGGTCTACCCGAACGGTAAGGCTGACGTGAACCACTTCGACGCGGCCGGCGGCATGGCGTTCCTGATCCGCAACCTGCTCGAAGACGGTCTGATGCACGAAGACGTCAATACCGTTGCCGGCCGTGGCCTGTCGCATTACACAGAAGAGCCGAAACTGATCGACGGCAAGCTGACGTGGGTGCCGGGTGCCGCGCAAAGCCACGACACCAACGTGCTGCGCGGCATCAAGGAGCCGTTCCAGCCGGATGGCGGCCTGCGTCTGATGAAGGGCAGGCTCGGTCGCGGTGTCATCAAGATTTCGGCGGTTGCGGCGCAGCATCGCAAGGTGAAGGCGCCGGCCATCGTGTTCGATTCGCAGGAAGCCGTGCAGGAAGCGTTCGACCGGGGCGAGCTGAAGCGCGATTTCGTGGCCGTCGTGCGCTTCCAGGGCGCGCGCGCAAACGGCATGCCCGAACTGCATCGTTTGACGCCGCTGCTCGGCGTGTTGCAGGATCAGGGTTTCCACGTCGCGCTCGTGACCGACGGACGGATGTCAGGCGCATCGGGCAAGGTCCCGGCGGTCATCCACATATCGCCGGAAGCGTTGCTGCAAGGGCCGATCGGCAAGGTACAGACAGGCGATACGATCGTCATCGACGCGGAAGCGGGCGTGCTCGACGTCGAGATCGATGCAGCCACATGGGCGGCGCGTGCGGTCGCGCAGCCGGCGCATCAGGCGGAAAACGAAGTCGGCTTTGGCCGCGAGCTGTTCGGCGTCTTCCGTGCTTCGGCGGCGCCGGCTGAACTTGGCGCATCGGTGTTCGGCCCGATGGTCGGTGAAATCCACGAATTGCAGAAACAGGGAGCATGAACATGACGCAAAAGACAGTGAGCGAAATCGTCCGCCTGGGTCCGGTCATTCCGGTTCTGGCGTTCGATTCGGTCGAACAGGGCGAGAACGTGTCGCGTGCGCTGCACGCCGGCGGCGTCAAGGTGCTCGAAATCACGCTGCGCACGGATGCCGGCCTGAAGGCGATCGAGCGCGCGAGCCAGCTGGCGGAGGACATCGTCGTCGGCGTGGGTACGATCACGCGGCCGGAGCAGTGCGCGAAGGCGAAGAAAGCGGGCGCGACGTTCGGCGTCTCGCCGGGCCTCACGAAAGAGATGCACCAGGCCGCGCAGGACGCCGGCCTGCCGCTGCTGCCGGGCGTGATGACGCCGACGGACATCATCGTCGCGCTGGAACTCGGCTATGAGATCGTCAAGTTCTTCCCGGCGCAGCAGGCCGGCGGCGTGCCGATGCTGCAGGCGTTCAGCGGTCCGTTCCCGACGCTGAAGTTCTGCCCGACGGGCGGTATCACCGCGGAAACCGCGACGCATTTCCTGTCGCTGCCGAACGTGGTGTGCGTCGGCGGTTCGTGGCTCACGCCGAAGTCGGCGCTGGCCGCCCAGAACTGGGACGAAGTCACGCGCCTCGCACGTGCGGCAAGCCAGCTGGCCGCGCCTTCGCACTGAGCCTGAGCGGATCGTCTTACGCACGCCGCAGCATGCAAAAGACTTTGCACGAAGCATGCGCGCACGGGTTTCGCCAGAGAAGCCTCGTTGAAACGGTCTGACGACCGTGACATTGAGGCTTCTTTTTTGCATTCAGGATTTCCTGTCACGGGCGCCATCTACTACAGTCCAGTACAGAAAACTTCAACTGACAGTAAAATCCAGCGTCCGCGCGGACGGCTTCGACTGCCGCCGCGTCCGGCTATCAACCCGGGTGCCAGCGGCATGTTGCATCCATACGAATAAACAACAAGGAGGAGCTTCATGGAAGCGGTCCACGGCAGCATGCTGCTGATTTACGCGCTGATCGCGATTGCAGTACTGATCCTGATGATCACGCGTTTCAAGGTCTATCCGTTTCTCGTCCTGATCATCGTTTCACTGCTGCTCGGCCTCGCGGTCGGCATGCCGATGGACACGATCGTCAAGGCATTCGAGACCGGCAACGGCAACACATTGGGTCACATCGCGATCGTCGTCGGCCTCGGCACGATGCTCGGCAAGATGATGGCCGAGTCGGGCGGCGCGGAACGCATCGCGACCACGCTGATCGACAAGTTCGGTGAGAAGAACATTCACTGGGCGATGATGGTCGTCGCGATCATCGTCGGCTTGCCGGTGTTCTTCGAAGTCGGCTTCGTGCTGCTGATCCCGATCGCGTTCAACGTCGCGAAGCGCACCGGCAAATCGCTGCTGCTGATCGGCCTGCCGATGGTCGCGGGCCTTTCGGTCGTGCACGGCCTGATTCCGCCGCACCCCGCCGCGTTGCTCGCCGTGCAGGCGTATCACGCGGATATCGGCAAGACCATTGCGTACGGGCTGATCGTCGGCGTGCCGACGGCAATCGTCGCCGGTCCGCTGTTCGCGCTGCTGATCAGCAAGTACATCAAGCTGCCGGAGAACAATCCGCTCGCCGCGCAGTTCGTCCACGACGAATCGGCCGATGAAAAGCGCGACCTGCCGGGCTTCGGCATCACGCTCTTCACGATCCTGCTGCCGGTGATCCTGATGCTGATCGGCAGCTGGGCCGATCTCGTGTTCGCGCCCAAAACGGTGCCGAACAGCCTGCTGCATTTTGTCGGCAACTCGGATGTGGCGCTGCTGATCGCGGTGCTCGTCAGCTTCTGGACGTTCGGTGCGAAGCGCGGCTTCAACCGTGAACAGATCCAGAAGTTCTGCGGCGACTGTCTCGCGCCGATCGCGGGCATTACGCTGATCGTCGGCGCGGGTGGCGGCTTTGGCCGGGTGCTGATCGAGAGCGGCATCTCGAAGCAGATCGTCGATTCGGCGACGTCGGCTCATCTGTCGCCGTTGCTGCTCGGCTGGTTCGTCGCCGCGCTGATCCGTCTTGCGACGGGTTCGGCGACGGTCGCGATGACGACCGCCTGCGGCATCGTCGCACCGATCGCGGCGGCCGGTGTCGCGCAGGTCAAGCCCGAACTGCTGGTGCTGGCGACGGGCTCGGGTTCGCTGATTTTCTCGCACGTGAATGACGGCGGCTTCTGGCTGGTGAAGGAATACTTCGGCATGACGGTGGTCCAGACGTTCAAGACATGGTCGCTGTGCGAAACCATCATTTCGCTGATGGGCCTGGGCTTGACGTTCGCGCTCGCGGCGGTACTGTAAGCAAGGAGTTTTTGATGATTCTGATCGCGATGGGTGTGTCGGGCGCGGGCAAAACGCGGATCGGCGAGTTGCTCGCCGAGCGCCTGCACTGCGACTTCACGGATGGCGACGCGTTTCACAGCGAAGCCAACAAGGAGAAGATGCATCACGGCATCCCGTTGACGGACGAAGACCGCTGGCCGTGGCTGCGCACGATTCGCGCGGCGATCGAGAAAGAGCAGCGCGCGGGCGTGGCTGCGGTGTTCACGTGCTCGTCGCTGAAGCGCTCGTATCGCGACATTTTGCGTGACGGTGACAAGGACGTGTGCTTCGTCTATCTGAAGGGGTCGCGCGAAGTGCTGGAAGAGCGGTTGCAGACGCGTACCGGGCACTTCTTCGATCCATCGCTGTTGCAGAGTCAGCTCGATACGCTCGAAGAGCCGGGTGAGGATGAGGCGATCACGGTGAGTATCGAACTCACGCCGGAACAGATCGTCGATGAGGTGCTGAGGCAGGTTGAGGGGCGCTGATTTTCTGGCGTGTGGTGGATGTGAAAAAGGCGCCTTTGGCGCTTGCGCCGTTCAGTTAAGGTTTTCCGAAGGTACTGAGCGGAGTAACGCAAAGGGCGGAATTTGACGACCCGGTCGCTTGAGTGACCGGGTCGTTTTTTTATGTGCCCCCGGCATGGGTGCGATCCTGGAGGTCCAGGTTCTCCCATAAGCTGACCAACGCGAACGAAGTGAAGCGCAACTGCGTGAAGGTGACTGAACGTGGGGAGGAGGCGTGGACAAATGGTTGCCCCGTATCAAAAAAGCGACTTGCCGTTCGAGTAGCTACCCCGCTTTTCGAACTTGTCTGATTCGCTTGTTCTTTCTGCTTGTTGAGAGTGTTGGCGGGGATTGCGGCGCGCCGATTGTCTGGCGCGGAGGATCGACTGCGCTATCCCATTCTGACAGGAGACTTCATGATGTCGGAACAGCAGAAAAACGAAACCACGTATCTTTTTCGCACCGGAGGCTGGCGTACTGAGCGCGGCGGGAGCGTCACGCAGGCATGCAGTAGATTAACGGTTGACGGGTTGAATTTGGCCCGCGTCGGTGAAAAGGCGACTCGCGAGGTCGGCAGCAAGGCGGTCGTCATTGATGGACCGGTTTCCTCCGCAACCTGCATTACCGGGCTGCTCGCGCAGGTCGGTTCCCGTCTGAGCAATGACGAGACGATCGCGCAAACACTGCAGGACAGCCACGACATATCGGTTCGCGACGGCGAACTCTTTCCAGGCCTTTTTGAGCCGGTCTATATGCCGTCTCTGAATACTGACGTGGACAGAGGGCCCAACCATGCGTAAGGCGGCGGTACGGGATGGTGACTCGACGACAACGGGTGGTCGCGTCATGGGCTCCTCAAAGGGGTATACCGATCACGGCAAAAAGCTCGCGCTGGATGGCGACGTGGCGACGTGCAACAACTGCACGGGAACCCACAGAATATTTGGAACCGGCAAGGGAATATCCGACAAGGGGCGCGACGTTGTCGTTGACGGTGATTCGGTACTCTGTCCGTGCGGGAAGAACCGGGTGATCGTAGGCAGTAATCCTGGATACTTTCTCAATTCCAACCGCGGATTTACGGGTGCTAGCAGTGTGGTGAGCGCGGCCCAATCAGCCCTCGCAAAAGGCGCATCCGTTGCGTCCTATGATGACCAGTTCATCCTGCGAGATATCGACGGGCACGCCCTTACAAACACGGCGTATGCGCTGCGACGGGAAACCGGTGGATTTGAATACGGTGAAACGGACGAGAAAGGATATACGCATTTGCTTTCGTCAATTGCCGCCGCTGAGAACATACACGTTTATCTTGCAGGATAGCCATGTCAGAGCAGATTCACATCTCCCCGGATGGGGTGAAATACCGTTTAATAGCATACAAAACTACCACGCCGACAAAAGACACTTCGGTAAAACAAATCATTGCAGATTCCACCACCATCGAAGTCATTGTCAGTGACTCCCGGTTGCTCAGTGTGGGCTCACAGTGGGGGCATGTCGCCATGGAAATTGACGGAATCGTCTATAGCCGCGCTCATGAAGAATACGTAAAAATAGATAAACACACCTATTTTTATGGTGGCGTGGTTAATCTGACTAACGGGTCAATACGAACCGGCGGAAATTTGTGGCGTGACAATGTGGGCCTGGTGCTCAGAGTATCGCCAGCTGAAAAAGAGAAGGTAAAACGCGAGCTGGAGCGACGTGTAAGTGTCGATCGAGCATTCAAGCGGGCACATCCGGGTGAAAGCACGTACAGTCTTTTTGACAATAATTGCTCATCGAATGTGGCTGACGTACTGGAATCGATCGGTATTCTGGCTCATGACCCGCGCTGGTTGCCCACGCCGATAGCGCCTGCCGAGCTCGATGCCGTGCTAGAGAAATCAAAGCGTCTCGCAAAGAAGAACTATTATCCGAAGCAGGCTAACCATTGAAGAAACGCTATTTCATCCTTGCCCTGATTCAATCGACTCTGATCTTGCTGTCTGGCTGGCTAAGGCGGACCTCGTGGAGGGAAATAGATTTTGCTGGAGGAACGTGGCCCTCGAGCGTGCAGCCTTCGTTTTACTGTTTGGCAGGGTGGCTGGTGACGATTTCTATAGCAACGGGGTTTGGTGTGGTTGACAAGGAGAACAGAACGATGATTGTTCTGTTCCTCATCCTTCTGTTGCCGGCGATCGAATTTTTTTTGTGGTTTGCGCTGAGCTTCTGATACCTGTGTCGTAATCCTCGCGCCCAAATCTGCATACGATCCGTTACGGCAATCCGCAGGCACACCAGGGAAACGGACGATAAGCAGATCGCCGTGCAATTCGTAGTGCGACTATAGGCGCGCCAAGCTAAGGCTTTAACCCGCTTGGGCGGGGTTCCGGGGAGCGCCTTTTCTTTGCCGCAACTAAACGCGAACAGCAGACTTACTTAATCCGCTTCGCCAGCTCAACCGCCTTGCCGACATACGAAGCCGGGGTCATCGCGAGCAACCGTTGCTTGGCGTCAGCGGGGATGCTCAGGCCGCCGATAAACGTCTGCAGACCTTCGCGCGTGATGCCCTTGCCGCGCGTCAGCTCCTTCAGTTGCTCGTACGGATTGTCGATGCCATAACGGCGCATCACCGTTTGCACCGGCTCGGCCAGCACTTCCCAGCAGTTATCGAGGTCTTCGTTCAGACGCGCCGCATTCACTTCGAGCTTGTCGAGGCCACGAATCAGCGAATCATAGGCGAGCAGCGAGTAACCGAACGCGACGCCGATATTGCGCAGCACCGTCGAATCGGTCAGGTCACGTTGCCAGCGCGAAACCGGCAGCTTGTCGGCCAGATGGCGCAGCGTCGCGTTCGCGAGACCGAGGTTGCCTTCCGAGTTTTCGAAGTCGATCGGGTTGACCTTGTGCGGCATCGTCGACGAACCGATTTCGCCGGCCTTCAGACGCTGCTTGAAGTACCCCACCGAGATATAGCCCCACACGTCGCGGTCGAGGTCGAGCAGGATGATGTTCGCGCGCGACACGGCATCGAACAGTTCGGCCATGTAGTCGTGCGGCTCGATCTGGATCGTGTACGGATTGAACGTGAGCTTCAGGCGCTCTTCGACCACTTCGCGCGAGAACGCTTCCCAGTCGAACTCCGGATACGCGGACAGATGCGCGTTGAAGTTGCCGACCGCGCCGTTCATCTTGCCGAGCAGTTCGACCTTCGCGACGCGCTCGATCGCGCGTTCCAGCCGCGCGGCGACGTTGGCGATTTCCTTGCCGAGCGTCGTCGGGCTGGCCGGCTGGCCGTGCGTGCGCGACAGCATCGGCTGTTCGGCCTGGGCATGCGCGAGCGCGACGAGGCGCTGATGCACCGAGCGCAGCGCCGGCAGGATCACGTGTTCACGTGCGCCCGCCAGCATCAGGCCGTGCGACGTGTTGTTGATGTCCTCCGACGTGCACGCGAAGTGGATGAACTCGCTCGCGCGTTCCAGTTCCGCCTGACCCTTCACCGATTCCTTCAGCCAGTATTCGACTGCCTTCACGTCGTGGTTCGTCACGCGCTCGATTTCCTTGATGCGCGCGGCGTCGTGCGCGGTGAAGCGCTCAGCCAGTTGCAGCAGGAACTGCTCCGACGCCTCGGAGAAGCGCGGCACTTCGGCGAAACCGGCGTGCGAGAGCGCGATCAGCCAGTGAATTTCGACCGTCACGCGATTGCGCATGAACGCGGCTTCCGAGAGCCATTCGCGCAGGGCTTCGGTTTTCGCGGCGTAGCGGCCGTCGAGCGGAGAAAGCGCGTTCAGCGCGAAGAGGGTGTCGGGACGGGTATCGGACATGATGGAGGCGGGGACGGAAGGTGAGGAAGAGAATCGGGGAGAACCCGGAATTTTACCACTGGCGACCACCGAAGCCCGCTCGTAGCCGCCGGCGTGCCCGCTCGTGCCCGCAGGCACGCCCGATGAAGCAGCTGCGCCGCTAGAATGCTGACTTCTCCTTTTGCCGCACGGCGACCAGGGTCCGCATGGAACTGAAATGGCTCGAAGACTTCGTTTCGCTCGCGGAAACCCGCAGCTTCAGCCGCTCGGCTGAACTAAGGCACGTGACGCAGCCGGCGTTCTCGCGCCGCATCCAGGCACTCGAAGCGTGGCTCGGCACGGAACTGATCGACCGTTCGGTTTACCCGACGCGTCTCACGTCCGCAGGCCAGGTGTTCTACGAGCAGGCGCTCGCGATGCTCTCGCAGTTTCACGAAGCGCGCACGCTGCTGCGCGGCCACACGGCAACGCCGGCCGCGACGATCGAATTCGCGGTTCCGCACACGTTGTCGCTCACCTATTTTCCGCGCTGGCTGCAACGCATCGAGGCCCAACTCGGCTCGATCCACACGCGTCTGCGCGCGCTGAACGTGCATGACGCCGTGCTTTCGCTCGTCGAAGGCGGCTGCGATCTGGTGATGGGTTATCACCATCCGAGCCATCCGGTCGCGCTCGACCCGGCGCGCTACGACATGCTTATCCTGGGTCTCGAGCCGATCAGCCCGTTCTCCGCGCCGCTGCGCGGAGGCCGGCCGCGCCACACGCTGCCCGGCACGCCGGAAGCGCCCGCGCCGTATCTGTCATACACGCCGAACGCCTATCTCGGGCGCATGACGGAGGTGATCGTCGCCAATGCGCCGACGCGTCTCTATCTCGATCGCATGTATGAAACGGATATGGCCGAAGGACTGAAGGCGATGACGCTCGCCGGCCACGGTCTCGCGTTCCTGCCGCATAGCGCCGTAGAGGACGCGGTGGCCGACGGCAGCCTGATCCGTCTGGACCGCGGGTCGCGCGGCGTCGCGGAAGGCCGGTTCACGCTGACGATGGAAATCCGCCTCTACCGCGACAAGCTCGCGGCGCAAGGCGACGACCCGCGCCAGGTGCTGGTGCGCCAGCTTTGGGATGTGGTGACGGCGGAACTGGCGCAGGACGCGGCATGACACGATCTGACGTGAGATGCAAGCGCCGACGCCCGCGCAAAATGCGACAGATTTTTTCATATTCCCGACGTTATGCAAGAAAAACATAACGCAATAATCAAACGGCATTGGATTTCGTGACTCCCTTTTTCGACAATGGGCGCATTCGATCGACGCAGGAGCGTTCATGTCATCCCACGAGCAGTCCGCATCAACCTCGCAGTCCATCCCGTCCTACCTTCACAGCGACGACCTCGGCCCCTGGGGCAACTATCTTCGTCAGGTCGACCGCGTCGCGCCTTACCTGGGTTCCCTGTCGCGCTGGCTCGAAACGCTGAAGCGTCCGAAGCGCATTCTGATCGTCGATGTGCCGATCGAGCTCGATAACGGCACCGTCGCGCACTTCGAAGGCTATCGCGTGCAGCACAACGTTTCGCGCGGCCCGGGCAAGGGCGGTGTGCGTTATCACCAGGACGTGACGCTCTCGGAAGTGATGGCGCTGTCGGCGTGGATGTCGGTGAAGAACGCGGCGGTGAACGTGCCGTACGGCGGCGCGAAAGGCGGTATCCGCGTCGATCCGCGTACGCTTTCCCGTGGCGAACTCGAGCGCATGACGCGCCGCTACACGAGCGAAATCGGCATCATTATCGGGCCGAATACCGACATCCCCGCGCCGGACGTGAATACGAACGAGCAGATCATGGCGTGGATGATGGACACGTACTCGATGAACCAGGGGCAGACGGCCACCGGCGTCGTGACCGGCAAGCCGATCACGCTCGGCGGCTCGCTCGGCCGTCGTGACGCCACGGGCCGGGGCGTCTTTGTCGTGGGTTGCGAAGCGGCCCGCCGCATCGGCTTCGACATCGAAGGCGCGCGTATCGCGGTGCAGGGTTTTGGCAACGTCGGCGGCATTGCGGCGCGTCTCTTCCAGGACGCCGGCGCGAAGGTCGTCGCCGTGCAGGATCACACCGGCACGCTGTACAAGTCCACGGGTATCGACGCCCGCGCGCTGCTGGAGCACGTGGCGAAGACGGGCGGCGTCGGCGGCTTTCCGGAAGCCGACGCGATCGCGAACGAAGACTTCTGGAGCGTCGAGTCGGATATCCTGATCCCGGCCGCGCTGGAAAACCAGATCACCGAAAAGAACGCTGGCAAAATCCGCGCGAAGATCATCGTGGAAGGCGCGAACGGCCCGACCACGACGTCCGCCGACGACATCCTGCACGACAAGGGCATCCTCGTGATTCCGGACGTCGTGGCCAATGCCGGCGGTGTGACGGTGTCATATTTCGAATGGGTACAGGATTTCTCGAGCTTTTTCTGGACGGAAGACGAGATCAACCAGCGCCTCGAACGGGTGATGCGTGAAGCTTTTGCAGCGGTGTGGCAGGTTTCGAGCGAGCAGAATGTCTCGGTTCGTACGGCTGCGTTTATCGTTGCCTGCAAGCGGATTCTTCAGGCGCGTGAAATGCGCGGCCTGTACCCCTGATCGCTGATGAGCCGGGGTTAAAATGCGGCTTGTGCCGCGTACTGGCCATCAAACCGGCAAACGGGCGGCATCGATTCGATGCCGCCCGCTTTCGCGTATGTGCGATGTGAACCATGTCCGGATTTGCGCACCGCACAAGTCCGAACATGGTTAACAACCATTACTTTCAGAATAATTACTTTGCTAAACTGGCGCCGGTACTTGAAAGGAGATCAAAAAATGAAGGTTAAAAAAGCTGCGCTGCTTCTCGCCACACTGGGTCTGTTCACTGTTGGCGCGCATGCGCAGGACACTGGCACGCTGAAGAAGATCAAGGATACGGGCGTGATTTCGCTGGGACATCGCGAATCGTCGATTCCGTTTTCTTACTACGACGACAAGCAGAACGTCGTCGGCTACTCGCAGGAATTCGCGCTGAAGGTCGTCGAAGCAGTCAAGCAGAAGCTGAACATGCCTAACCTGAAGGTCAAGCTGACGCCGGTCACTTCGCAAAACCGTATTCCGCTCGTGCAGAACGGCACGATCGACATGGAATGCGGTTCGACCACGAACAACGCCGAGCGCCAGCAGCAGGCCGCCTTCTCGAACACGATCTTCGTGATCGGCACGCGTCTGATGACCAAAAAAGACTCGGGCATCAAGGACTTCGCGGACCTGAAGGGCAAGACGGTGGTGACCACGGCCGGCACGACGTCCGAGCGCCTGCTGCGCAAGATGAACCAGGACAAGAGCATGGGCATGAACATCATCAGCGCGAAGGATCACGGCGAGTCGTTCCTGACGCTGTCGACCGGCCGCGCTGTCGCGTTCATGATGGACGACGCGCTGCTCGCGGGCGAGCGCGCCAAGTCGAACAACCCGGGCGACTTCGTGATCGTCGGCACGCCGCAATCGCACGAAGCCTACGGCTGCATGCTGCGCAAGAACGATCCGGAGTTCAAGAAGGTGGTCGACGACGCGATCGCGAAGGTCGAAACCTCGGGCGAAGCCGACAAGATCTACAAGAAGTGGTTTGAATCGCCGATTCCGCCGAAGGGTCTCAACCTGAACTTCCCGGAAAGCGATGACATCAAGGCGCTCTTCAAGAGCCCGAACGACAAGGCAATCGACTAACCGTCGCAAGTCCTGGCGTCAGACGAAACGGAAGGGGCCAACGCGCTTCTTCCGTTTCTTTTTGCTGGAGTCTTCCTCATGTCTTATCACTGGAACTGGGGCATTCTGCTGAGTCCGGTATCGACCGGCGAGCCGACCACGTACCTGGGCTGGATCATCTCCGGCTTCTGGGTGACGGTTACGGTGTCGCTGTCGGCGTGGGTTATCGCGCTGATCGTCGGATCGTTCTTCGGTGTGCTGCGCACGCTGCCAAACAGATTGCTCGCCGGCATCGGTACAGTTTATGTCGCGATCTTCCGGAATATTCCGCTGATCGTTCAGTTTTTCATCTGGTATCTCGTGATACCCGAACTGCTGCCGGTTTCGATCGGCACGTGGTACAAGCAGCTGCCGCCCGGCGTGCAGTTCTTCTCGTCGTCCATTTTGTGTCTTGGCCTCTTCACCGCCGCGCGCGTGTGCGAGCAGGTGCGCTCGGGCATCAACGCGCTGCCGCGCGGCCAGCGCGCCGCGGGTCTCGCGATGGGCTTCACGCAATGGCAGACGTATCGCTATGTGCTGCTGCCGGTGGCGTACCGGATCATCGTGCCGCCGATCACGTCGGAGTTTCTGAACATCTTCAAAAACTCGGCGGTGGCGTCCACGATCGGTCTGCTCGATCTGTCGGCCCAGGCACGGCAGCTCGTCGATTACACGGCACAAACCTATGAATCGTTCATTGCGGTCACGCTCGCGTACGTGCTGATCAACTTCGTTGTCATGCTGCTGATGCGCGCCATCGAGCGCAGAGCGCGGCTGCCCGGCTACATCGGAGGCAAGTGATGCATCATTTCGACTGGAGTGGTATTCCGGGCGCACTGCCTACGTTGTGGACCGGCGCCATCGTCACGTTGCAGATCACGCTGATCGCGATCGTCATCGGTATCGTGTGGGGCACCGTGCTCGCCATGATGCGGCTGTCGTCGTTCAAGCCGTTCGAATGGTTCGCGAAGGGCTATGTCACCGTCTTCCGTTCGATTCCGCTCGTGATGGTGCTGCTGTGGTTCTTCCTGATCGTCCCGCAGGTGCTGCAGAACGTGCTCGGTCTTTCGGCGGATATCGACATCCGTCTGGCCTCGGCGATGGTCGCGTTCTCGCTTTTTGAAGCGGCTTATTATTCGGAGATCATCCGCGCCGGGATTCAGGCGGTGCCGCGCGGCCAGATCAATGCGGCGTTCGCGCTCGGCATGCCGTATGGCACGGCGATGCGGCTCATCGTGTTGCCGCAGGCGTTCCGTGCAATGGTGCCGCTGCTGCTCACGCAGGCGATCGTGCTCTTTCAGGATACGTCGCTTGTGTACGTGATCAGCCTCGCGGATTTCTTCCGTACAGCAACGAATATTGGCGATCGCGACGGCACCAACGTCGAGATGGTACTGTTCGCCGGCGCGTGCTATTTCGTGATTTGCGTGGTCGCATCGAGCCTTGTCAAAGGTCTTCAGAAAAAGGTCGCAAGATGATCTCTATCAAGAATGTTTCGAAGTGGTACGGCCAGTTCCAGGTGCTGACCGACTGCACGACGGAAGTGAAAAAAGGCGAAGTCGTGGTCGTGTGCGGGCCGTCGGGTTCGGGCAAGTCGACGCTCATCAAGACCGTGAACGGCCTCGAGCCGTTCCAGAAGGGTGAGATCGTCATCAACGGCCAGTCGCTGACCGACAGGAAAACCAATCTGTCGAAGCTGCGCGCAAAAGTCGGCATGGTGTTCCAGCACTTCGAGCTGTTCCCGCATCTGTCGATTACCGAGAACCTGACGCTTGCGCAGATCAAGGTGCTCGGCCGTTCGAAAGACGAAGCGAATGCAAAGGGCCTGAAGCTGCTGGATCGCGTCGGCCTGCGCGCGCAGGCGGACAAATATCCGGGGCAGTTGTCAGGCGGTCAGCAGCAACGCGTGGCGATTGCGCGCGCGCTTTCGATGGACCCGATCGCGATGCTGTTCGACGAACCGACTTCGGCGCTCGATCCGGAAATGATCAACGAAGTGCTCGACGTGATGGTCGAACTCGCACAGGAAGGCATGACGATGATGTGCGTCACGCACGAAATGGGCTTTGCGAAGAAGGTCGCGCACCGCGTGATCTTCATGGACAAGGGGTTGATCGTCGAAGACGACCGCAAGGAAGACTTCTTCGCGAATCCGAAGTCGGATCGCGCGAAGGATTTTCTGGCGAAAATCCTGCACTGACGGTTCGGCGCGCTGCATCGAGGGCGCAAGAAAAAGCCGCTTCTTTCGAAGCGGCTTTTTTACTGGGCGTGGGCGTTGCTAACGGCGGTGGCCCGGCGCCGCGTTTCAGGATTCGAACGCGGCCGCGTCGTCGGATTCGAGATCCAGGGTCGCGGGCATCGGCTCGTGAACGACCGGCGTCGGCGCCGAGGCCGAAGGGTCGCTTGCCGGATCGCGCAGCTTTTCGAGCACGGCCGGCGGCACCGGCACATTCGTGCGGGCGACCACTTCGCCGTGCTGGAACATCAGCAGATCGCCGGGTTCGAACGCGGTCCACACTTCGTTGTCGGTGAGCGGTTGCGTGGCGATCACCGCGACGCGGTCTTCCGGCGTCGTGTACTTGGCGAAGTCGATCGATACGTCGGCGTCGACCAGATGCGCCGTCGAAAACGGCCAGCGCCGCACGAGGTAGTAGAGGCGCGTCGAGCAGTGCGCGAAGAGCGCCTGTCCGTTTGACATCAGGAAATTGAACACGCCGGCCTGCGTGATTTCGCGTGTCAGTTTTTCGAGTGCGGGGAACAGTTCATCGAGCCCCGGCTGCGAGCCCGGGAATTCCTTGCGCAGGCCTTGCAGCAACGCGCAGAACGCGAGTTCGCTGTCGGTGGTGCCGACCGGCTGATAGACGCCTGTGAGAAACGGCTGGTAATCCTGCAGATCGCCGTTGTGCGCGAAGATCCAGTGCCGTCCCCACAGTTCGCGCATGAACGGGTGGCAGTTTTCGAGCTGGATATGACCTTGCGTCGCCTTGCGGATATGCGCGATCGTATTCTTCGACTTGATCGGATAGCGCTTGACCATCTCGGCAATCGGCGAGGTGGCTGACGACTGGTGATCGATGAAGAGCCGGCAGGCCTTGTCTTCGAAGAAGGCGATACCCCAGCCGTCCGCGTGGTGATCGGTGACGCCGCCGCGCGCGGCAAAGCCGGTGAACGAGAACGTGACGTCCGTGGGCGCGGCGCAGTTCATTCCGAGTAATTGGCACATGTTGCGAAAGCCGCGGGTGAACGGAGTGAGCCGTTACAATGATGATTTTCCAAGCATATCACCGAGCCAGAAGCGGCAAATAATGAAATTGACGGGTGTTCAGGCCGCAGTGTTGCGGTTTGCCGACGTCGATTGAATCGTTTCGCGGCGCTCGTCACTTCTTTCGCCATGACAGCTTCCAACGTTTCCCACGATTCCCTGACGATCGCCCGCCCGGACGACTGGCACCTTCACGTGCGCGACGGCGCGATGCTCGCGGCCGTGCTGCCGCACACCGCGCGCCAGTTCGGCCGCGCGATCATCATGCCGAACCTGAAGCCGCCCGTGACGACCACCGCGCAGGCCGCGGCGTATCGCGAGCGGATCGTGGCCGCGATTCCGGCGGGCGTGACGTTCGAGCCGCTGATGACGCTGTATCTCACCGACAACATGCCGCCCGACGAAATCCGCCGCGCGCGCGAAAGCGGCTTCGTGCATGGCGTGAAGCTGTATCCGGCGGGCGCGACGACGAATTCGGACGCGGGCGTCACCGACATCATGAAGTGCGCGAAAACACTCGAAGCGATGCAGGAAACAGGCATGCCGCTGCTGGTGCACGGCGAGGTGACGGATGCGTCGATCGACCTTTTCGATCGCGAGAAGGTGTTTATCGATCGCGTGATGACGCCGTTGCGCCGCGCGTTTCCGGCGCTGAAAGTGGTGTTCGAGCACATCACGACGAAAGATGCAGTCGACTACATCCGCGATGCGGGCGTAGTGCCGGAACTGCTCGGCGCGACGATCACGGCCCACCATCTGCTGTACAACCGCAACGCGATTTTCCAGGGCGGCATCCGACCGCATTACTACTGCCTGCCGGTGCTGAAGCGCGAAACGCATCGCGTCGCGCTCGTCGAGGCCGCGACCTCGGGCAATCCGCGCTTTTTCCTCGGTACGGACAGCGCGCCGCATCCAAAGGGCCTGAAGGAGCACGCGTGCGGCTGCGCGGGCTGCTATACGGCGCTGCACGCGCTGGAACTGTACGCCGAGGCGTTTGATAACGCGGGCGCGCTCGACCGGCTCGAAGGTTTCGCGAGTTTCTTCGGCGCGGACTTCTACCGGCTGCCGAGAAGCGCCGAAACGGTGACGCTGCGGCGCGAGCAGTGGACGCTGCCGGCTGAAGTCGTCGCGGGCGATACGCCGGTCGTGCCGCTGCGCGGCGGCGAAGCAATCGGCTGGCGTCTCGCCTGAGCGTCGGTCTGGTGATGCGGGGGCGTGGCGGGTGAACACGGAGCCTGGCGGCCTCGACTCAACCCGGGAGGACGCCGCGACGCATTCGCTCGCGGCCGCTTCAGGGTGTACCGCGTTCGAGGCATCGGCGGTGAATCCTGCACCTGACATGGCGTCGTCCGGTCGTCTTTCGCAAATGGAAACGCCGTTCGCGCGGATCGACTGGCGCGCGCCGTGGTTCGCGCAATTCGTCGCGCGCGGCGAGCGCTGGCAGCAGGCGGCGCTCGTCGGCGCACCTGCGCTGCTCGCCGCGATGAATGCGGACGCGGAGCGCTCGCAGCAGACGACCGGCCGCGGCCAGCCGCTTGCCTTCATCGCGCAGGACGACCTGCCGGCCGGCTCCGCGTACGAAGCACATATCGCGTCCACTGGCGGCGTGCCGACCCGCCACAATCTTCACGACTTCTTCAACGCGCTCGTCTGGTTCCAGTTTCCGCGGATCAAGGCGACGCTGAACGCGCTGCAGTCGGCGGCGATCGACGTGCTCGGCGTCGGCCCGACCCGCGGCGGCACGCGCGACGCGCTGACGCTGTTCGACGAAAACGCCGTGCTGTTCGCGTGTACCGATCCATCGCTCGGCGCCGCGTTGCGTGCGTTCGACTGGCGCACGCTGTTCGTCGCGAATCGTACGGCGTGGGGCTCGCGATGCGAGGTGCGATGCTTTGGTCACGCGCTGCTCGAGAAGCTGGTCGCGCCATATAAGGCATGCACCGCGCATGCATGGATCGTCGACGTGCCTGCGGACTGGTTCGCCTGGAGCGTCACCGTACGCGATGCATGGCTGGACAGCGCGGTGAGCGCGGCGCTCCCGGCGGCGGGCGAACTGAACGGGCGCGTGTTCGCGCCGCTTCCGGTGCTGGGCATTCCAGGCTGGTGGGCGGCAAACGAAACCCCAACGTTTTACGACGACACGGCAGTCTTTCGGTCCGGCCGGCGGGCCCGATAAACAGCGGCTTTGCCGCGCGATGTTAGAATCGGCGCCAGCAAAGCAGGTCAGGCAGTCGCGGCCTCCGCGGTTTCGGCCAGAGAGGGCGAGGAAAGTCCGGACTCCACAGGGCAGGGTGATGGCTAACGGCCATCCGTGGTGACACGCGGAACAGGGCAACAGAGAACAGACCGCCGATGGCCCGGCGCAAGCCGGGATCAGGTAAGGGTGAAACGGTGCGGTAAGAGCGCACCGCGGCTGTGGCGACACAGACCGGCACGGTAACCTCCACCCGGAGCAATTCCAAGTAGGCAGGCGCGCATCTTCGAGATGCAGGATGGGGCCCCCGTCTCGTCTGCGGGTAGGAAGCTTGAGCGCGTCAGCAATGGCGCGCCTAGAGGAATGGCTGCCACGCGCATCGCGCCTTCGGGCGCAGTGCGTGCACAGAATCCGGCTTATCGGCCTGCTTTGCCACCTGAACAAAAAAATGCCGGCGTCGAATGATCGACGCCGGCATTTTTCTTTGGTGCGCAGGTGCAATACGTGCGGCTGATTGCGTGAAGCCCGGATCAGCCCGCGACGATATCGAACGAATGCGTCAATTCGGCCGATCGGGCGAGCATGATCGACGCCGAGCAGTATTTGTCGTGTGACAGGTTGATCGCACGTTCCACGGTCGCCGGATTCAGGTTCTTGCCCGTCACGGTGAAGTGGAAGTGGATCTTCGTGAAGACCTTCGGATCTTCGCTCGCGCGCTCGGCCTTCAGTGTGACCGAGCATCCGGCGATTTCCTGACGGCTCTTCTTCAGGATCATCACGACGTCGTACGCCGTACAGCCGCCGGTGCCGAGGAGCACCATTTCCATCGGACGCGGCGCCAGATTGCGGCCGCCGCCTTCCGGCGCGCCGTCCATCATGGCCAGATGGCCACTACCCGTTTCGGCTGCGAAAGCCATCCCGTCCTGCCCCATCCAGCTTACTTTGCATTCCATGCCGTGCTCCAGCGCGTTCCGCTTGAATTCAAGATGGGCATTGTAGCCCGCCGGTTCAAGGGATGTCCGCGCCTGTCCGGGCATTCCGGTGCGCCCGCAAACGCCTTGTATGTTGCGGTGCGCCATGCTGCGCCGGTCACGGGATTGCCTCGATGCTTTTAGGGGTTTTACTCTAGCCGTCCAATCCGTCGACTGCGTTGCAGCGCCGGCATGCGCTGATTTATAAGGGTTTTTACTCATTCAGACTGGCGATGCCGTCGTTTTGCATAATGAAATAACATTTCACCATGCAAATATTCTTGCGTTGCACAAGGTCGGCTCATATAATCGGTTTCATTGGTTGTCGCAGCTCGACAATCTCCGCTGTCTCCTCCACCTCCTCCTTTGGTGGATTAAGCCCGAACCAACCGTTCGGGCTTTTTTTCGCCTGCCTTTTGCCTGCCCTTTACGGGTCGCCACCCCGTCGCCTGTGCCTTTCGTCGCAATTTTTGACGCCGCGCGGCAATTTCCTTTATAATTCAGGGCTTTTCCGCATCCGCGCCCGCGGAGGAAGAACCAGGGAGAGCCTGCACGCGCCTCGATGCGCACACTACAAGCAGGAAAAAATACATTGGGCGCAGCAATTTTTTTGGATCGATCATGAAGACGTTTTCCGCAAAAGCCCATGAGGTTACGCGTGAATGGTACGTGATTGACGCGACGGATAAGGTTCTCGGGCGTGTCGCCAGCGAAGTGGCACACCGTCTTCGCGGCAAGCACAAGCCTGAATTCACTCCGCACGTCGACACCGGTGATTTCATCATCGTTATCAACGCCGGCAAGCTTCGCGTCACGGGCAACAAGGCTACTGACAAGAAGTACTACCGTCACTCGGGTTACCCGGGCGGTATCTACGAAACGACGTTCGGCAAGATGCAGGAACGCTTCCCGGGCCGTGCGCTCGAGAAAGCGGTCAAGGGCATGCTGCCGAAGGGCCCGCTCGGCTACGCGATGATCAAGAAGCTGAAGGTCTACGCTGACGCAACGCATCCGCATTCGGCACAACAGCCGAAAGCGCTCGAGATCTAAGGGGAGCCCACATGATCGGTAACTGGAATTACGGTACGGGCCGCCGCAAGAGCGCCGTTGCACGTGTCTTCATCAAGGCAGGCAAGGGCGACATCATTGTGAACGGCAAGCCCATCGCCGATTACTTCTCGCGCGAAACGTCGCTGATGATCGTGCGCCAGCCGCTGGAACTGACGAGCCATGCCACCACGTTCGACATCAAGGTCAACGTGTCGGGCGGCGGCGAAACGGGTCAGGCCGGTGCGGTTCGCCACGGCATCACCCGCGCGCTGATGGACTATGACGCAACGCTGAAGCCGGCTCTGTCGAGCGCTGGCTTCGTGACGCGTGATGCCCGTGAAGTCGAACGTAAGAAGGTCGGCTTCCACAAGGCACGCCGCAGGAAGCAATTCTCGAAGCGTTAATCGCTTTGGGTCAGATTTGTCTTCGGGCGAATCTGCTGCAAAAAAGCCGCTTTCGCGTATGCGTGGGCGGCTTTTTTCATGGGATGGCGTGTGTCCCGGAATCCGCCTGGCCTGAAGTCGGGGCGCCGAATACCCCTACACGAAGCCCTTGATTTCACAGGGCTTCAGCACGATATTGAGATCAGCCCTACAATAGCGGCTAGAAGCTTATTTGGAGAGTTCGAATGAACGCAGTCACCGACACCCCCGTGACCGAGATGCCAAGCCCCTTCGTTTTCACCGACGCAGCGGCTGACAAGGTCAAGCAGCTGATCGACGAAGAAGGCAACCCGGAGCTGAAGCTGCGCGTGTTCGTGCAGGGCGGTGGCTGCTCGGGCTTTCAGTACGGCTTTACGTTCGACGAAGCCATCAACGAAGACGATACCGTGATGAACAAGAGCGGCGTCCAGTTGCTGATCGATTCGATGAGCTACCAGTACCTGGTAGGCGCCGAGATCGATTACAAGGACGACATCAACGGCGCGCAGTTCGTGATCAAGAATCCGAACGCGTCGACGAGCTGCGGTTGCGGCTCATCGTTCTCGGTCTGATTCGATCTGACAGCCGACCGGCATTACGCCGGAGACGGACAAAAACGGGGCTGAAAAGCCCCGTTTTTTATTGCCTTCCAGCGTTTCAACCGAAGGTAGCGCACTGGCCGCTCAACGCGGATAGATCGCTCCAAGCACGCGCTCGCCGGCGGCTCCCGTGACGGCCGGCAGGTTGCCCGGTTCGCGCGCGATACAGCGCATCGCGAGCCACGCGAACGCCAGCGGCTCCACCTGGTTGGGGGGCACGCCGAGCGCTTCGGTGGTCATCACCGGCACGCCGCTTACGCCGCTTTCCTCGAGCGCCGTCTTCAGCGCTTTCAGCAGTTCAGGATTGCGCGCGCCACCGCCGCACACATAGACCGCCCGGCTATCGGACGCGTGGCGCTCGATCTCGCGCGCAATCGTGATCGCGGTGAGCGCCGTGAGCGTCGCCTGCACATCGGCCGGGCTTACTTCGGCGAAGGGCGCGAGCTTCGCGTCCATCCAGCCGGCATTGAACAGATCGCGCCCGGTGCTCTTCGGCGGTTGCTGTTCGAAGAACGGCTCGTTGAGTAACGCGTTGAGCAGGGGGCGATGCACCTGTCCGCTGGCAGCGAAAGCGCCGCCTTCGTCGAACGGTTTGCCGAGATGACGGTGCGCCCATTCGTCGAGTAACGCGTTGGCGGGTCCGCAATCGAAGCCGCGTACGCCGCCGGTAGCGCCAAGAATCGTGATGTTGCTGATGCCGCCGAGGTTGCAGACGACGCGCGTCTCGCCCTTCTTGCCGAACACCGTCGCGTGAAACGCTGGCACGAGCGGCGCGCCCTGGCCACCGGCGGCGACATCACGCGAACGGAAATCGGCGACCACATCGACATGGGTCATCTCGGCGAGCAGCGACGGATTGTTGATCTGGCGCGTGTAGCCTTTTTCCGGACGATGCCGCACGGTTTGACCGTGCACACCGATCGCGCGAATCTGGCTGACGGACAGGTTGCCACTGCGCATCAGTTCATGGCAGCACACCATGTAGCGCGCGGCGAGCGCGTTCGCGGCCATTGCTTCACGCTCGATTTCATTCTCTCCCGGCTGTTGCAGGGCGAACAACGAGTCACGCAAGCCTTCCGAAAAGCCGACGAACGCTTCGGCCTTGACCGCCGGTGGCTTGCCCTGGGTGAACTCGACTGCGACGCCATCAACGCCGTCCATGCTTGTGCCGGACATCAATCCGATATACACGCCATCTGCCGTGTCTCGCGCCACGTTTTGCTCCTTGTGCCGTTTATTGCGAACTGTTTTAACAGATTAACAGCGCAACAGGCCGCGAGGAAAGGCGCGTGTCCGCGAAAGACCGGCCTTGTGGGGCGAATCACGTAAAATCCGGTGTCCGTCCCGGCGCCGGCCGCCCGCGCCAACTATGGGACAATCTCCTTTTTCGACGTCACGTTCCAGCATGAGCTCCGAGTCCACTTCAAAGCCCACCCCCGCTTTCCCGATCACCGACGAGGTTCGTCACGCGCTCGCCGTCACCAAACGCGGCGTCGACGAACTGCTGATCGAAGACGAGTTCGCGCAAAAGCTCGCCAGGAGCGCGGCCACCGGCACGCCGCTGCGCATCAAGCTGGGCCTCGATCCGACCGCGCCCGACATCCACATCGGCCATACCGTCGTGCTGAACAAGATGCGTCAGTTGCAGGATCTGGGGCATACGGTGATTTTCCTGATCGGCGATTTCACGTCGCTGATCGGCGATCCGTCGGGGCGCAACGCAACGCGTCCGCCGCTCACACGCGAACAGATCGAATCGAACGCGAAGACGTATTTCGATCAGGCCGCGCTCGTACTCGACCGTGAGAAGACCGAAATCCGCTACAACAGCGAATGGTCGATGCCGCTTGGCGCCGACGGCATGATCAAGCTCGCGTCGCGCTACACGGTCGCGCGTATTCTGGAGCGCGAGGATTTCACGAAGCGCTTCCAGGGCGGTGTGCCGATCTCGATCCACGAATTACTGTATCCGCTGATGCAGGGTTACGATTCGGTCGCGCTGAACGCCGACCTCGAACTGGGCGGCACGGACCAGAAGTTCAACCTGCTCGTCGGCCGCGAACTGCAGAAGCAATACGGTCAGGAACAGCAGTGCATCCTGACGATGCCGCTGCTCGAAGGTCTCGACGGTGTCGAGAAGATGTCGAAGTCGAAGCATAACTACGTCGGCATCAGCGAAAAACCGGCCGATATGTTCGGCAAGCTCATGAGCATCTCCGATGTGCTGATGTGGCGTTACTTCGAACTGCTGTCGTTCCGCCCGATGGACGAAATCGCGGGCTTCAGGCGCGAGATCGAAGGCGGCCGTAACCCGCGTGATTTCAAGGTGATGCTCGCGCAGGAAATCGTCGCACGCTTTCACTCGCCGGCCGATGCCGAACGCGCGCTCGAAGACTTCAATCATCGCGCGAAGGGCGGTGTGCCCGACGATATTCCCCCGGTCACGCTCGCCGGGGCGCCGCTCGCGATCGGGCAGTTGCTGAAGCAGGCGGGTCTCGTGCCCTCGACGAGCGAGGCGCTGCGCAACATCGAGCAGGGCGGCGTGAAGATCGACGGCGCGACGGTGTCCGACAAGGGTCTCAAGATCGAGGCGGGCGAGTACGTCGTGCAGGTCGGCAAGCGCCGCTTCGCCCGCGTGACGTTGACGGCCTGATGGTCTTCACGCGTTTGCGGGTCGTGGCCGGCTTTGCGCTGATCGTCGTACCGGGGAATCCGGCGTGATCGCGCTGATTCAACGCGTGCGGCGCGCTGACGTGCGCGTGGGCGATCGCGTGACGGGGGAGATCGGGGCGGGTCTGCTGGCGCTCGTCTGTGCGGAACGCGGCGATACCGATGCCGTCGCGGACAAGCTGCTCGCGAAGCTGCTCGGCTACCGCGTGTTCAGCGATGCCGCGGGCAAGATGAACCTGTCCGTGCAGAACATCGACGGAGCGGGTGGCGCGGGCGGCCTGCTGCTCGTGTCGCAGTTCACGCTCGCCGCCGATACCAGCAGCGGCCTGCGTCCGGGCTTCACGCCCGCCGCGCCGCCTGACGAAGGCCGGCGTCTGTTCGACTACTTCGTCGCTGCCGCGCGTGCCAGACATCCGGTCGTCGAGACCGGCGAGTTCGGCGCCGACATGCAGGTATCGCTCGTCAACGACGGCCCGGTCACGTTCTGGCTCCAGACGCGTCCCTGAAGACTCAGCGCGGCGTCTTGCATTGCCGCTTTTTGCGACAATGGCCCTTCCGCATCCGACCGAGGCGCATATCCGATGACCACGCAGGTTCTCTTCATCCGGCACGGCGAGACCGACTGGAACCGCATCAAGCGCATCCAGGGGCACACCGACATTCCGCTTGCAACGCGCGGTATTGAACAGGCGCGGAAGCTGGCGGAGCGGCTTGCACGCGAGGCGGAGCAGGGCGCGCTGCTGGACGCGATCTATTCGAGCGATCTGATGCGAGCGCAACAAACTGCGCAGCCCGTCGCGGATGCGCTCGGCATGCGGATCGAACTGCGTGACGGCTTGCGCGAGCGCTCGTTTGGCGCGTTTCAGGGACACGACAGCGATGAGATCGCCGTGCGTTTTCCGGACGAATACGCGCACTGGCAAACCCGCGATCCCGGCTTCACGCCGCCGGCTGGCGAATCGATGCGCATGTTTTATCACCGCGTCGTGCACGCGATCGAACCGCTTGTCGCGGCGCACCCGGACGGCCGGATCGCGTGCGTGGCGCACGGCGGCGTGCTCGACTGCGTGTACCGGTTTGCGAACACCCTGCCGCTGGATGCACCGCGTAACTATGCGCTACTCAACACGAGCGTGAACGTCGTGAATTTCGACGGCGGTGTCGCGACGGTCGTATCGTGGGCCGACGTCGAACATCTCGGCGGACGTAGCGATGACGACGGCTTCCGAAAGGTGCTGTAGCGCGCGTTCGGGTGCGAGGTGCCGCACTGGACTTGCGCTCACCGCCTGCCGACGCGTAACGACGCGCTCCTGCTCTTGATCAGGTTTATCCGTGCGGCGTCGCCACGCGCCGGCGTGCACGCTTCGATACGCCATTCACCAGTGCCCAGCGCATCACCGGCGCGACCAGTTTCACGCCCGGTTGCACCAGCGCGCGTCGCACGCCGGCGAACGTGTCGAACCCGAGCATGGCCTTCGCCCATGGCGGCAACAGGTCGACGCCCGCGTTGAGTATCAGGGCTCCTGCCGGCCGCATCATCGCGCCCGGCGGCCGCGCGTTCATCAGGATTCTTACGACCTCACGGGTACGCGAACTGGCCTCCAGTTCGGGCTGCATCGCGATCAGGTACGCGTCGATTTCAGCCCGCGAACGGGGAACGCCCGCAGCACCAAGCATTTTGGCGATGCGCGCCGTCTCGGCAAGATACTGGTCCTGCGCCTCGCCCGGCAACGCCGGGTTCACGTAGTACAGGTGAGCGGTGAGGAAGCTCGATACTTCCGCGACATGCACCCACGTCAACAGCGCGGGATCGCTTGCGCGATACGGGCGGCCATCCGGCGCGGTGCCGGTCACGCCGAGATGGATCCGCTTCACGCGCTCGATCAGTGCGAGCGCATCACGTTGATTGCCATAAGTCGTGCCGGCGATAAACGTCGCGGTGCGGCGCAGGCGGCCGAGAATGTCGGTGCGAAACGACGAGTGGTCCCATACGCCGGCCAGCGCCAGTGGATGCAGCGCCTGCAGCAACAACGCGCTAATGCCGCCCGCCATCATCGACGTGAAGTCGGCGTGGACTTTCCAGCAGATGGCATCAGGGCCAAACAGCCCTGGATCTCCGGGCGGTGACGAATAATCGAGCGACGGGCCGCTGCCGCTTGTCAGATGGGTGACGCCGGCAGCGAGCCTGGTGCGGACACGTTTTGCCACCAGCGCGGCGAAACTGGCGCGATCGTTCGGCTGGCTGGCTTGATCTGACATCGGCGGAATACTCCTGCCCGGGACACCGTTCGCGCGCCCTGAGGATCAGGACGCGCCGCCCGCATCCCAAAGATCGCGCACCGGGTTCGACGATTCCGGCGCGGACAGGCCGAAGTGCCGGTACGTCAGCAACGTCGCCACGCGGCCGCGCGGCGTGCGTTGCAGGAAGCCCTGCTGGATCAGGTACGGTTCGAGCACGTCTTCGATCGTATCGCGCTCTTCGCCGATCGCGGCAGCCAGGTTGTCGACGCCCACCGGGCCGCCGTCGAACTTGTGCAGGATCGCTTCGAGCAGCTTGCGGTCCATCAGATCGAAGCCGACCGGATCGACATCGAGCATGGCAAGCGCCGCGTCGGCGACTTTCGCGGTGATGTTGCCGTCCGCTTTCACTTCCGCGAAATCGCGCACGCGACGCAGCAAACGGTTCGCGATCCGCGGCGTGCCGCGTGCGCGTTTGGCGATTTCGAACGCGCCATCCGGATGAATCTGCGCACCCAGCAGCGATGCAGACCGGCCGACAATGCGCGCAAGCTCTTCAGCGGTGTAGAACTCCAGCCGCGCGACGATACCGAAACGGTCGCGCAACGGATTCGTCAGCATGCCGGCACGCGTTGTGGCGCCAACCAGCGTGAACGGCTGGAGATCGAGCTTCACGCTACGCGCGGCCGGACCTTCGCCGATCATGATGTCGATCTGGTAATCCTCCAGCGCCGGATACAGGATTTCCTCGACGACCGGCGAGAGCCGGTGGATTTCGTCGATGAAAAGCACATCGTTCGCTTCGAGATTGGTCAGCAGCGCCGCGAGGTCGCCTGCGCGTTCGAGCACGGGCCCGGACGTTTGCCGCAGATTGACCCCCATTTCGCGCGCGATGATGTGCGCGAGCGTGGTCTTGCCGAGACCCGGCGGCCCGAACAGCAGCACGTGGTCGAGCGATTCGGAGCGGCGCCTGGCCGCCTCAATAAAGATCTCGAGCTGGCCGCGCACCTTTTCCTGTCCGACGTACTCGTCGAGCTGGCGCGGGCGCAACGCGCGCTCGAACGCCTCTTCGTTCGGCGACGTAGGCGTGGCGGCGATGACGCGTTCGGCGGCGAGTTTGTCGATTTCGATCATGCGGACATTGTACCGCGCGATGCCCGCCGCGAAAGCTGGCCGAACGGCCAGGGTGCGCAGCGCGAGGCGACGTGCGAAGCTTTAACCGTCGTCGCGCTGCACGCGTGTCCGCAACCCGCGTCAGCCCTTCGACAATGCTTTCAGCGCAAGCTTGATGCCGTCGGAAACGCCGGCGCCGGCCGGCACGTTCTTGATGGCCGCCAATCCTTCTTTTTCGGAGTAACCCAATGCGAGCAGTGCGTTCAGGATATCGCTGGCGTGACCGGATGCCGAGGCCGCGCCCGCCATCGCACCCAGATCGGCGCCCAGCTTGCCTTTTAGTTCCAGCAGCAGGCGTTCGGCCGTTTTCTTGCCGATGCCAGGAACGCGTGTGAGGCGCGCGGCGTCCTGCAACGTGACGGCCTGGCCGAGTTCGTGAACGCTCATGCCGGAGAGCACCGCGAGCGCCATCCGTGCGCCGATGCCGCTGATCTTCAGCAGCTCGCGGAACGTCGTGCGTTCCTGGGCGGTGCCGAAGCCGTACAGCAGCTGCGCGTCTTCCCGCACAATCATCTGCGTGAGAAGAACCACACGCTCGCCGGTTGCCGGCAGGTTATAGAACGTGCTCATCGGTACGTCGACTTCGTAGCCGACGCCGTTGCAGTCGACGAGCAGATGCGGCGGATTCTTTTCCAGCAGGACGCCGGCAATGCGACCGATCATGGTGAGTTCGATGGTGAAGTAAAGCGCGAGTGTAGCGCAGCGTGTCGGGTGGCAGGATGGCTACGGTGAAGGCCCGGGTGAAACGGTGCGAATGTGGATCGATTGCGGCGCGCCTGCGCTGTCGGTGAACGCACAGAGCGGTGGCTTCGCTTCAACCGACGAGCCGTCCACGCCGCACGCGTAGCCCCTTCTTCGCCAGCGAAGGCGCGAGGCCGCCGAGCGTGCTCAGCGTGCTGCCGCCGTGCGCGTGGCAGATCGCCATGCCGAGCGCATCGGCGGCGTCGGTGCCCGGCACGCCGGAGAGGTTCAGCAGGCGGGCGACCATCTGCTGCATCTGCTCCTTGGTGGCGCGTCCGTAGCCGACTACCGCCTGCTTCAGTTGCAGCGCGGTGTATTCGGAGACCGGCACGCCGCCCGCCACGAGCCCGCAGATAGCCGCGCCACGCGCCTGGCCCAGCAGCAGCGTCGATTGCGGGTTGACGTTGACGAACACTTTTTCGATCGCGGACTGATCGGGAGTGTGCTGACGGATGAGCGTCGAGATACCGTCGAAGATCGTGCCGAGCCGCGATGGCAGATCGGCATCGGCCGTCTTGATGACGCCGCTCGCGACGTAGGTCAGCTGATGACCGGTCTGGTCGATCACGCCAAAGCCAGTGACGCGCAAACCGGGGTCGATGCCGAGAATTCTCATGAGGTGCGATGCGGAATAAGTGCCTGCGATACTACAACGAACGGGCGGCACAGCGGGCAGTGGCGTGGGCGGCGTGGCAATAAATGTCGCGAGGGTGGACATGTGAAAGTGCAGGGTGCCGGCGAAGGCGGCATCGCGTGTGGTCAAAAGAAAACGGCCCGACAGGAAAACTGTCGAGCCGTTCCGGGTCAGGCCGTCATGTCCGGAGCATCCGCCGCATCCGGCAGTTCCGTTGATTCCGGCAAATCAGCCTGAATCAATGACGGAAGTGACGCACGCCCGTCAGCACCATCGCGATGTTGTGTTCGTCTGCGGCGGCGACCACTTCGTCGTCGCGCATCGAGCCGCCCGGCTGGATCACGCATGTCGCGCCCGCGGCGACGACCACGTCGAGGCCATCGCGGAACGGGAAGAACGCATCGGACGCCACGGCCGAGCCGGTCAGTGTCAGTCCGGCGTTCTGCGCCTTGATGCTCGCGATGCGCGCCGAATCCACGCGGCTCATCTGGCCCGCGCCGACACCAAGCGTCATGCCGTTGCCGCAGAATACGATCGCGTTCGACTTCACGTACTTCGCGACGCGCCATGCGAAGAGCAGGTCGTCCATTTCCTTCGGCGTCGGGTGGCGCTTCGTGACGACGCGCAGTTCGTGCGGCTGCACGTTGCGCGAATCGAGCGATTGCACGAGCAGACCGCCGCCCACGCGCTTCAGGTCGAACGCGTTGTGACCGTCGCCGAGGGCGATTTCGAGCAGGCGCACGTTCTGCTTTGCCGCGAATACCTGGCGTGCGGCCGCGCTGAACGCCGGCGCGATCAGCACTTCGACGAACTGCTTCGCCACGGCCTGCGCCGTCGCTTCGTCGACTTCGCGGTTAAACGCAATGATGCCGCCGAACGCGGAGGTCGGATCCGTCTGGAACGCCTTCGCGTACGCTTCGTTCGCGTCCGCGCCGATCGCCACGCCGCAAGGGTTCGCGTGCTTGATGATCACGCATGCCGGCACGTCGAACGTCTTCACGCATTCCCACGCCGCGTCGCTGTCCGCGATGTTGTTGTAGGACAGCTCCTTGCCCTGCAGCTGGTTGTAGTTCGCGAGTGCGCCTGCCGGCACCGCGAGGTCGCGGTAGAACGCAGCGCTCTGGTGCGGGTTCTCGCCGTAGCGCAGATCCTGGACCTTGTCGAACGCGAGGTTGAACGTGGCCGGATACGTGTTGCGCGACGAATGCTGCAGCGCTTCGGTCAGGCTTGTCAGGTAGTTTGTGATCGCGCCGTCGTACTGCGCGGTGTGCGCGAACACCTTGGTGGCCAGACGAAAGTTCGTCTTGTAGCCGACCGAATTCGCGTTGGCGCGCATTTCGTCGAGCACCACCGCGTAATCCGCCGGATCGACCACGACCGTCACGTCGCGATGGTTCTTGGCGGCCGAGCGCAGCATTGTCGGGCCGCCGATGTCGATGTTTTCGATCGCGTCTTCCAGCGAGCACTCGGCCTTCGACACGGTCTGCACGAACGGGTACAGGTTCACGACGAGCAGGTCGATTGTCGGGATGTCGTGTTTCTCAAGCGCTGCCATGTGTTCCGGCAGGTCGCGGCGCGCGAGAATGCCGCCGTGAACCTTCGGATGCAGCGTTTTCACGCGGCCGTCGAGCATTTCAGGAAAGCCGGTGTAATCGGCAACTTCGGTCACCGGGAGACCCGCGTCCGCGAGCAGTTTCGCGGTGCCGCCGGTCGACAGGATCCTGATGCCGAGGTCCGACAGCGATCTGGCGAAATCGACGATGCCGGTCTTGTCGGAAACGGAGATGAGCGCTTGCTTGATCATGATGAGAAAGCCGGGGAGAGACGTGACGGGGCGCGTGAAGTTATGACAAACCCGCTACAGCAAACCGTGCTGTTGCAGCTTCTTGCGCAGCGTATTGCGGTTGATGCCGAGATACTCGGCGGCCAGCGACTGGTTGCCGCCCGCCTGCTCGAGCACCACCTCGAGCATCGGTTTTTCTACGCACGACACGACCATGTCGTAAATATCGTGCGGGTTCGAGCCGTCGAGATCCTGGAAGTACATGTCCAGGCTGTCGCGGACGCATCGTTCGATGTTGTGTCTGCTCATGCTGCCAGTCGGTCGTTATTGTCCGGCTCGCCGACGGTGTCCTCGACGTAGATCAGGCGGTCGGAAACCGCCTTCTGCGCGTCGAAAAATTCGTTGACGGCGAGCAGTTGTTCGCGCGTGGTGTCCAGCGTATTCATACGGTGCCGGAACACATTGGCGCCAGAAAGGCCGCGAGTGTACCAGCCGATATGCTTGCGTGCAGTGCGCACCCCGGTGAATTCGCCATAGAACGCGTAGTGATCTTCCAGGTGTTCGTTCATCACCTGCTGGATCTCGTCGATACGCGGGGGCGGCAGCAGTTCGCCCGTCTGCAGGAAATGTTCGATCTCACGGAAGAGCCACGGGCGACCCTGTGCCGCGCGGCCGATCATGATGGCATCGGCACCTGTGATGGCCAGCACGTCGCGCGCTTTTTGCGGCGTGGCGATGTCGCCGTTCGCCACCACCGGAATACGCACCGCGCCCTTCACGGCGGCGATGGTCTCGTATTCGGCGTCGCCGTGATACAGGTCGGCGCGCGTGCGGCCGTGTACCGTCAGCATCGAGATGCCCGCGTTTTCGGCGAGCCGCGCGATGTTGAGCGCATTCCGGTTGTCGCGGTTCCAGCCCGTGCGGATTTTCAGCGTGACCGGCACCGCATCGGGGCCGGTGCCCACCGCGCCCACGACGGCCTCGACGATCTGCTGCACCAGCGGTTCGTTTTGCAGCAGCGCGGAGCCGGCGGCGACGTTGCACACCTTCTTGGCCGGACAGCCCATGTTGATGTCGATGATCTGCGCGCCGTTCGCCACGTTGTAGCGCGCCGCTTCGGCCATCATCGCCGGATCGGCGCCGGCGATCTGCACGGCGATCGGCTCGACTTCGCCCGCGTGGTTCGCGCGGCGCAGGGTTTTCTCGCTTTTCCACAACTGCGCGTTCGACGCCACCATCTCCGAGACGGCATAGCCCGCGCCCAGCCGTTTGCACAGCTGGCGAAACGGCCGGTCCGTCACGCCGGCCATCGGGGCGACGAACAGGTTATTGCGCAGATTGTGCGAGCCGAGAATGGGCATGACCGAAGCGTTCCCGCGCGATCGGGGCCGATCCGCGCGATGACGAAGTACGTAGGAAAACGGCTATTTTACCGTTAACGGGTTCCTGACAGACGACTTGCCTCAGACGTAAGCCATTAAATCTTTTATGAAAGCGCCTTCGCCATCGACCGGTGCCGCGCCCGCGGCCCACCGGGCGCGCGGGCCGCGCCGGCACTCAGCGGCGCTGGCCGAACATCATTTGCCGCGCGAGGGCGGTCTTGACCGGCGGCAGGAATTCAAGCGCGGTGAGCGCGAGCCCGCGTAGCGTGGCGAGCGGCGGGAAGTCGACGGTGAAGAGGCGCGCGAGCGTGTCGGTGGCGCCGATCGTCAGACGTCGGTCCAGCGCGCGGCGCGCCGCGAACGCGGCCAGCGCCAGCGGCGTGGCGCCGTGCTGCGCGAGCGCGTCGACAAGCGCGTGTGCATCGCGCAAGCCCAGATTCAGGCCTTGTCCTGCGACCGGATGCAGTGTCTGCGCGGCGTTGCCGATTGCGACGACGCGGCCCTTGACGAGCGTATCGACGGCATTCAGGCCGAGCGGGAACGACGCGCGGCCCTTGATCTGCGTGAAGGCGCCCATGCGGTCGCCAAACGCCGCGCCGAGCGCCTGCAGGAGTGCGGCGTCGTCGAGTTGCGCGAGGCGGGCGGCTTCATCCGGCGAGCAGCACCAGACGAGCGCGTAATCCGCGCCGCGCACGCCGCCCATCGGCAGCAACGCAATCGGGCCGCCCGGGGTGAAGCGTTCCCACGCGACGTGCGGCTGCGGCGCCGACACCGTGACTGTGCCGACCAGCGCTGTTTGCCCGTAGTCGCGCGAGGTGCCGTTACCGCTTTTCTGCTCGTGATAGAGGCCGCCTTCCGCGTTGACGAGAATCCGCGTGCGCACCGTGTGTTTCACGTGCGCGCTTTCCAGCGGCAACGTGACGCCGTCGTGCTCCTGCGTGGACGGCAGCGCGGACGTGGAACGCAGCCAGTGCACGGGCGTTTCGCGCACGGTGTCAGCGAGCGCATGCACGATCGAGCCATAGCGCAGCACATAGCCGAGCGCGGGCAGGTCATGCTCAGTGTGATCGATGACCGCGCGACCGAAGTGACCGCGCTGCGACACGTGAATCCGCTGGATCGCCGTGGCGTCGCCGGGCCAGCGCAGCGGCTCGAGGATCATCCGGCTGCCTTGCGACACCGCGATCGCGCGCGGGTCGGACACGGCATCGCCGGGCTCGCGTGCGTCGATCAGCGCGACGGAAAGCGCGCGTGTCGCGCTGCGCCGCGAGAGCCAGCCCGCCAGCGCGAGGCCGACCGGGCCCGCGCCCACGATGGTGATGTCGAAATCGAACGGCGATTCCGTTGCCGGTTGCGTCGACGGTTGCGCTACTTCATTCATTTAGTGCCGCTTCCTTGCGTTCCTGTCCTCGGCCGCGCCGACCTGCGCGGCCTGCATCAGCGCCTCGATCTCGTCCGCCTTGACCGGCACGTCGCGTGTCAGCAGTTCACAGCCCGTTTCGGTGACGACCGCGTCGTCTTCAATGCGGATGCCGATGTTCCAGTAGCGCTCGGGCACCGCGTCCGACGCGCGGATGTAGAGACCCGGTTCGATCGTCAGCGTCATCGACGGCTGCAGGATGCGCCACGGCAGCGCGCCGGTTTCGTCCGGCGGTGCGCCGCGTTCCCGGTAGTCGCCGCAATCGTGCACGTCCATGCCGATCCAGTGACCGGTGCGGTGCATGTAGAACGGCGCGTAGGCGCGCCCGGCGATGACTTCGTCGACGCTGGCAAAGAGCCCGCGGTCGAGGATGCCCGTATCCAGCAGGCCTTGCGACAGCACGCGCAAGGCCGCCTGGTGCGGCGCGTCGAACGTCGCGCCTGGGCGCGTGGCGTCGATTGCCGCCTGCTGTGCGGCGAGCACGATGTCGTACAGCTCGCGCTGAGCCGGCGTGAATTTTCCGCTGGCGGGAAACGTGCGTGTGATGTCGGACGCATAGCCGTCGAGTTCGCACGCGGCATCGATCAGGATCAGGTCGTTTTCCTGCGCGATCGCGTTGCCGGCGGGGTAGTGCAGCACGCACGCGTTCGCGCCTGCCGCGACGATCGAGCCATACGCCGGCGCCTGCGCACCGTGCTTGCGGAACGTGTAGAGCAGCTCCGCTTCGAGTTCGTACTCGCGCACGCCAGGCCGGCAGGCGGCCATCGCCCGGCGGTGGGCTTCGGCCGAAATCTGGCCGGCACGACGCATGATCGCGAGCTCGTGCGCATCCTTGAAGAGACGCATTTCGTCGAGCACGGGCAGCAGGTCGTGAATCGCCGCGGGCGCGCTCACGCCGCTGCGGCCCTGGGCGCGCACGGCTTCGAGCCAGCCGCGCACCTGGCCGTCGAGCGTCGCCGAAGCGCCGAGCGCGTAATGCAGCGCGGGCTTGTTCGCGATCACACGCGGCAGTTGCGCGTCGATTTCGTCGAAGGCGAAAGCCGCATCGAACCCAAACGCCTCGCGTGCGCCTTCGGGCCCGAAGCGAAAGCCCTCCCATGTTTCGCGCTCGACGTTCTTCGCGCGACAGAAGAGGATCGACGCGGGTGCATCCGGCCCGGCGCTCGCGTCCAGCACGAGCAGCGCTTCGGGCTCCGTGAAACCTGTCAGATAATAGAAATAGCTGTCGTGCCGGTACGGATAGTCGGCGTCACGGTTGCGTAGCGCCTCGGGCGCCGTGGGCACGATGGCGACGCCCCCGCCGTTCGCGCGCAGCGTGGCGAGCACGCGTTCGCGGCGCTTGCGGTAGACGTCGACGGCAATCTGGGGTTCGGTCAGCAGGTTCATCGTGCGATTGTAGCGCCCAATGCCCGGGGAGGCCGGCACGCGGGCACTGCGTTAGCCATCCGGCCAGCTCGCCTCCGGCGCGCCGGAGGCGCAATGTTGCAATCCGTCCACAGCGCTGTGCGGCGCGCATCACAAGACGCCGGGCGGCGCCGGGATCGACGCAAACCGACGTTATACTTCCGCCGGATTCCAAACAGGGCAGTGTCATGAAACTCATTGGTTCGTTCGGCAGTCCGTTTGTCCGCAAGGCGCGGATCGTGCTCGCCGAAAAGAAGATCGACTATCAGCTGGTGCTCGAGAACGTCTGGGTGCCGGAAACCACGATTCACACCTTCAACCCGCTCGGCAAGGTGCCGTGTCTCGTGATGGACGACGGCGAAGCGGTCTTCGATTCGCGCGTGATCTGCGAGTACGTCGATACGCTGTCGCCGGTCGGCAAGCTGATTCCGCAGTCGGGTCGCGAGCGGATCGAGGTGCGTTGCTGGGAGGCGCTGGCGGACGGCATGCTCGACGCCGTCGTGCTGATCCGTCTCGAAAGCACGCAGCGCGCGCAAGAGCATCGCAGCGAAGCCTGGATTGCGCGGCAGCGGCACAAGATCGACGACGGTCTGGCGGCGATGTCGCGCGGGCTCGGCAGCAAGACCTGGTGTACCGGCAATCACTACACGCTCGCGGACATCGCGGTGGGCTGTGCGCTCGGCTATCTGGATTTCCGCATGCCCGAGCTGAACTGGCGCGACACGTACCCCGATCTCGACCGGCACTTCCAGAAGCTGTCGCTGCGCCAGTCGTTCATCGATACCGTGCCGTCGAACTGAGCCCGCACGCGGCGTCCGGGGTCATGCCCCGGGTGGCGCCGGGCTGTGCGCGGCGGCCAGCGTCACGGTCGCGGTCACGCCGCGGCCACCCGCGCCGGGCTCGAGCGTGATCTCGCCGCGGTGCGCCTGCACGATCTCGCGGACAATCGCAAGGCCAAGGCCGGTGCCTTCGGTATCGGCCGAGGCACGGTAGAACGGCTCGAACACCCGGCTGCGCGCTTCGGGTGCAATGCCGGGTCCGTCGTCCGATACCATCAGCGTGACCGTCGCGCCTTCGGTGCGCACGGCCACCGTCACATGGCCGCCTGCCTGCGTATAGCGGATCGCGTTTTCAGCGAGGTTCGCGACCAGCGCCGCCAGCAATCCCGGATGGCCGGTCACCGGCGCCGGTCCATCGAGTTCGGCCCCCAAGTCGATTTCCCGCGCCTGCGCAAGGAGCGCCAGGTCTTCGGCCACGTCTTTCGCAATCGCGGCCAGGTCGGCGGGTTCGCTGGCGAGCCGCGTGTAGTCGGCCGCCTCGGCCTGCGCGAGCAGTAGCAGCTTGTTGGTGAGGCCTACCATCGAGCGGTTGCTCCGGTGCATCGCCGCGAGCGCTTCGGCGAGCCCGGGCTCGATGCCGCCGTGCTGGCGCGCGAACTGCAGCTGGGTTCCAAGCAACGTGAGCGGGGTGCGCAGCTGATGCGCGGCATCCGCGATGAAGCGCCGTTGCGCGGCCACCTGCACGCCGAGGCGCGCGATGCATTGATTGATGGCGTCGACGATCGGCCGCAGTTCCGTATGGAGCCGTTCGACGCGAATCGGCGCGAGCTGCATCGGATCGCGGTCGGTGACGTCGTCCTTCACCTTCATCAGCGGCCGCAGCTCGAACGTGAGGCCGATGCACACGAGCGCCACCGCCAGCACGATCATCTCGATCTGCCGCACGAGTTGCGGTTGCCACAGTTGCTGCGCCATCGCGTCGCGCGAGCGCACGGTCTTGCCGACCGACACCAGCACGCGCCGCGTCGCGCCGTTGTCGTACATTTGCCGGACGAAAGCGACGGCGCGCACGGCGTCGCCGTCACGGCTGGCGTCGTAGAACGTCGGATTTCCCGACGCAACCGGCGACGGGTTGCCCGGAAAATCAGGCGTACCGGCGAGCAGCTGGCCGTCTTCGACGGTCACGCGATAGAACACCTGATCGTGATACGGCGAGACGAACACTTCGAGCGCCGCCGGCGGCACGTCGACGCGCAGAAAGCCATCGACCCATTCCACTTCACCCGCGATCATCCGCGCCGACGACACCAGCTGGTTGTCCTGCACCAGATCGGCCGTGTGCCGCGCGTTGTCGAACTCCGCCTTGCCGGTGACGAACACGTACAGCGCGAGCGGCACGAGCAGCCACCACAGCAGGCGCATGCGCAGGCTATTGGTCATCTTCTTTCTTGCGCAGCAGGTAGCCGAGCCCGCGCAGCGTGACGATCGCCGCCGAACTGCCGTCGAGCTTCTTGCGCAGCCGCGAGATATAGATCTCGACGGCGTCCTCGCTCGGCTCGTCGGAGAGCGTGAAGATCGCATCGACCAGCGCCGGTTTGGACACTGTCTTGCCGAGCCGCAGGATCAGCGTTTCGAGCACCGTGCGCTCGCGCGGCGTCACGTTGAGCGGCGCGCCCCGCAGCGTGAACTGGCGCGTGTCGATATCGAATGTGAGGTCGCCGCAGATCACTTCGGTTGCTTTCGAGGGCGTTTGCCGACGGATCAGCACCTTGATCCGCGCGACCAGTTCGCGTACTTCGAATGGCTTGACGAGGTAGTCGTCGGCGCCGGCGCCGAGCAGTTCCACTTTCTCGTCGATCGACCCGCTCGCGGTCAGAATCACCACGGGCGTCACGTCGCCGCGCTGGCGCAGGCGGCGCAGCACATTCTTGCCCGACAGCTTCGGCAGGTTCAGGTCGAGCAGCACGACGTCGTAGTGATTCGTGCGCAGGAGCTGGTCGGCGGCGTCGCCGTCCTGAACGGCGTCGAGCGCGAACGACTCCTGCTCGAGCATCTTCGCGAGCCAGTGCGCGAGCGTCGGATTGTCTTCGATGAGCAGCAGCTTCATGGTGAGTACGGCTGAAATCAGGCCGTCGATTGTGCCGTAAAACACGCGCCTTGCGCGTCACCCGCCGCATTTGCAGCGTTTTGCGGGGCGTTTTCGGGGGGTCGTGGGGTTAACACCCATGATTTGCTATCCATACCGAAAGCTGGCAGAAGGATTCCGCTTTCTATAATCCGCCACATTCATCCAGAAAACGCCGCACCTCAAAGCGGCGACCCGACCTCAGGAGACTGCTTCATGCGTACCTTGCGCCAGATTGCCGCCGTGTCCGGTGTTGCGTTTGCCCTCGCCGCTGTTTCGGCTTCGGCCCATGCCGAGAAACTTACGATCATGGTCGGCGGTGCCGCCAAGATCATCTATCTGCCGGCGAGACTGACCGAAGAGCTCGGCTACTTCAAGGACGAAGGCCTCGATGTCGAGGTCCTCTCGCAACCGGCGGGCGTCGACGCCGAAAACGAGCTGCTCGCGGGTGCGGTGCAAGGTGTGGTCGGCTTTTACGATCACACGATCGACCTGCAGAGCAAGGGCAAGGAAGTCGAGGCGCTGGTGATCTTCGGCCAGGTGCCGGGCGAAGTCGAAATGGTGTCGACCAAAGCCGCCGGCACGCTGAAGAGCATGGCGGACGCGAAGGGCAAGACGCTCGGCGTGACGGGCCTCGGTTCCTCGACGAGCTTCCTCACGCAATACCTGGCACAGCGCGCCGGCGTGCCGTCGACGCAATACACGCTGCTGCCGGTGGGTGCCGGCAACAGCTTTATCGCGGCGATCCAGCAAAACCGCATCGACGCCGGCATGACGACGGAGCCGACCGTCTCGCAGTTGCTGAAGACCGGCGACGCGAAGGTGCTGGTCGACATGCGCACGCTCGAAGGCACGAGGGCCGCACTGGGCGGCACGTACCCGGCATCGAGCTTCTACGTGCAGCGCGCGTGGGCCGAGTCGCACAAGGACGAAGCGGCGAAGCTGTCGCATGCGTTCGCGAAGACGCTGAACTTCATCGCGACGCATAGCGCCGAGGAAATCGCCGCGAAGATGCCGAAGGATTACTACGGCAACAACAAGGATATGTACGTGAGCGCGCTGAAGGCGTCGCTGCCGATGTTCACGAAGGACGGCAAGATGCCGGCCGACGGTCCGGAGACGGTGCTGAAAGTGTTGTCGGCGTTCAACCCTTCGGTGAAGGGCAAGCATATCGATCTCGCGAAGACGTACACGAACGATTTCGTTTCGTCGGCGCCGGTCAAGACGGTATCGAAGTAATCCGTTCACAGGACGGACAGGCGTGAACGGGCGTGCCCGGCGGCGCGCCTGTCCTTCCCGCAACAACCAGGCAACAGTCAGGCAACAACGAGGCACCAGCTGATGAATCAACCATTGTCACGCGGCACGCCGGCCATCGAGCTGCGCAACGTATCGTGCCGTTTCATTTCGCCGGACGGCAAGGCGACGGTCGCATTGCGCGATTTCAGCATGTCGGTGGCGCGCGGCGAGTTCGTCGCCATCGTCGGTCCGACCGGCTGCGGCAAGTCGACCACGCTCAGCATGATCACCGGCCTTCTGAAGCCGACGACCGGCGAAGTGCGCGTGATGGGCGCACCGGTCGACGGCATCGATCCGCGCATCGGTTTCGTGTTTCAGGCGGACGCCGTGTTCCCGTGGCGCTCGGTGCTCGACAACGTGGCGGCGGGTCCGCTGTATCGCGGCCGTTCGAAATCGGCCGCGCATGACGAAGCGAACGAATGGCTGCGCCGCGTCGGTCTCGAGAAATTCGGCAAGCACTATCCGCATCAACTGTCGGGCGGAATGAGAAAGCGCGTCGCGCTCGCGCAGACCTTCATCAACAAACCGGAAATCCTGCTGATGGACGAGCCGTTCTCCGCGCTCGACATGCAGACCCGCACGCTGATGCAGGACGAACTGCTGCAACTGTGGTCGGGCACGGGCTCGGTCGTGTTCGTCACGCACGATCTCGAGGAAGCCATCGCGCTCGCCGATCGCGTGTTCGTGCTGACCGCGCGTCCGGCCACGCTGAAGAAAGTGTATGAGATCGACCTGCCGCGTCCGCGCGTCACGTCGGAGGTTCGCTACGACCCGCGCTTCATCGAGATCTCGCGCGATATCTGGCATGACCTGCGCGAAGAAGTGCAGATCGGTTAATCAAGGAACGGGAAACATGTCTACTACCCCTCAACAGATGATGCCCGCGGGCCTCGACCCGGCTTCGCTCGCGCAGGTCGAGCGCGTCGCGCAGAAGCGCATCCGCCAGCGTCAGGCACTGGTCATTTCGCTGCGCGTGCTGATTCTGGTCGTCGTGCTCGGCGGCTGGGAACTTTTCGCGCGACTCAAATGGATCGATCCGTTCTTCTTTTCGATGCCGTCGGCGATTTTCGACCAGATCGTCGACTGGTTCGTGAACGGCACGTCGCAGGGCCCGCTTCTGACGCAGGTCTGGGTGACGCTCGAAGAGACGATCATCGGTTTTCTCATCGGCGGGGCGGGCGGCATCGTCTGCGGCATCGTGCTCGGGCGCAACAAGCTGCTCTCCGACGTGTTCAGCCTCTATATCAAGATCGCCAACTCGATTCCGCGCGTGGTGCTCGGCTCGGTGTTCGTGATTGCGCTCGGTCTCGGCATGGCGTCGAAGGTGGCGCTCGCGGTGGTGATGGTGTTCTTCGTCGTGTTCGCCAATGCGTTCCAGGGCGTGCGTGAAGCCGATCGCTACATGATCGCGAATGCGCAGATTCTGGGTGCGTCGCGCCGTCAGGTGACGACGTCGGTGGTGATTCCTTCGGCGCTCAGCTGGATTCTCGCCAGCCTGCACGTGAGCTTCGGCTTCGCGCTGGTCGGTGCGGTGGTCGGCGAGTTTCTGGGTTCGAAGCAGGGTATCGGTCTGCTGATCTCGACCGCGCAGGGCGCATTCAACGCGAGCGGCGTGTTCGCGGCGATGATCGTGCTGGCGGTGGTCGCGCTCGCGGCGGATTATCTGCTGACGGCGGTCGAGCATCGTCTGCTGAAATGGCGGCCTGCAGCGGTGTGACCTTTCGCGGATCTCGCGTGTCGCCGCAGGCAGGCTGCGAGATATGAACAAAGCGCGCGTCCCGGTTTCGGGCGCGTGCTTTGTTTTTTTCTCCGGCTCTACGCGGTCTGCGGTTGCGCTGGCTGCGTCAAAGGCGGCACGCGCTTCGGCGAGAACGAATCGCTACGCGCGACCGGCCACCACTTTTCATACAGCGAGTACCGGTAGTTGCCGTTGACCAGATCGTTCGGCTCAAGATACTTGAGCAGATCCGACATCAACCGCACTTCATGCGAGGACACGCGCCGCACGATGTGATGCGCGCGCAGATCGGCAGGATGTTCGAGGCCCGCGGCCTGGATGATTTCCTGCAACGCATGCAGCGTGTTGTGATGGAAGTTGAACACGCGGTCCGATTTGTCCTGCACCACGAGCGCGCGCTGGCGAACCGGGTCCTGCGTCGCGACGCCGGTCGGGCAACGGCCCGTGTGACATGTCTGCGCCTGAATGCAGCCCACAGCGAACATGAAGCCGCGCGCCGCATTGACCCAGTCCGCGCCGATCGCGAGTGTCTTCGCGATATCGAACGCGGTGATCATCTTGCCGCTCGCGCCCACACGGACCCTGTCGCGCAGGCCGATGCCGGTGAGCGTGTTGTGCACGAGCAGCAGTCCTTCCTGCAGCGGCACGCCGACGTGATCGGTGAACTCCAGCGGCGCCGCGCCCGTGCCGCCTTCCGCGCCGTCGACGACGATGAAGTCCGGCACGATGCCCGTCTCCAGCATCGCTTTCGCGATGCCGAAAAATTCCCACGGATGTCCGATGCACAGCTTGAAGCCGGTCGGCTTGCCGCCTGACAGCGTGCGCAGCCGCTCGACGAACTCGAGCAGCCCGCGCGGCGTCGAGAATTCGGAATGTGTGGCGGGCGACACGCAGTCGCGGCCCATCGGCACGCCGCGCGTCTCCGCGATTTCCGGCGTGATCTTCGCCGCCGGCAGCACGCCGCCGTGCCCGGGCTTCGCGCCTTGCGACAGCTTGATTTCGATCATCTTCACCTGCGGCTCGTTCGCCTGCTTCGCGAATTTTTCCGCGCTGAACGTGCCGTCGTCGTTGCGGCATCCGAAGTAGCCCGAGGCGATTTCCCAGATGATGTCGCCACCGTGTTCGCGGTGATATTTCGACATCGAGCCTTCGCCGGTGTCGTGCGCGAAGTTGCCTTTCCTCGCGCCGAGATTGAGCGCCATGATCGCGTTCGCCGACAGCGAGCCGAAGCTCATCGCCGACACGTTGAAGATCGACATCGAATAAGGCTGCGCGCGCTCCGCTCCGACGACGATGCGAAAGTCATGGCTGTCGAGCTTTGTCGGCGCGAGCGAGTGGCTGATCCATTCGTGCGCGACCGCTTTCACATCGAGCTCGGTGCCGTACGGCCGGCTGTCGACATCGTTTTTCGCGCGCTGGTAGACGATGCTGCGCTGGGCGCGCGAGAACGGACGCTCGTCGGTATCGCCTTCGACGAAATACTGGCGGATCTCCGGGCGGATGAATTCGAACAGAAAACGGAAGTGGCCCCAGAGCGGGTAATTGCGCAGGATCGCGTGGCGTTCCTGCGTCAGATCGAAAATGCCGAGCGCGACCAGCGCCAGCGGCACGACGATCCAGAACCACGAGAGGTGATGCAGCGCGGCCAGTGCTGCGCAGGCGGCCAGTAGTACGATCGCGCACCACATCGCCACATAACGTCGAGAGAACATGAAAGCTCCATTGCAGTGAATATCGCCGCAGCCCGCGCGGTGCCGGCAACGCCAGTCCGCTGATGCGCTAGCGCGCCGCAGACTGCCGTGCGCCCAGCAACGCAGCGGTTTGCGGCGCACGCGTGGCCGGCTGCGCCGTCGCGGCATGTTCGATGATGCCGCCGCCAAGACACACGTCGCCATCGTAGAGCACCGCCGATTGCCCTGGTGTGACAGCCCACTGCGCGTCGTCGAAGTGCAGGCCGAAATGGCCTTCGACGAGCTCCGCGGTGCTGAATGTGCAGGCCGCGTCCGCCTGGCGATAGCGCGTTTTGGCCGCGCACGCGAAGTCTTCCGGCGGCGCCTCGCCCGCCACCCAGCTCGTGTTTCCCGCGCTCAACGAGTGGCTCAGCAGCCACGGATGCTCGTGCCCCTGCGCGACGTAGAGCGTATTCGACGGAATGTCCTTGCCCGCGGCGAACCACGGCTCGCCGCTGCCGTCCTTGCTGCCGCCCAGACCGATGCCCTTGCGCTGGCCGTACGTATAGAACGCAAGACCGATGTGTTCGCCGACGACCTTGCCATCCGTCGTCTTCATCGGACCGGGCTTCGTCGGCAGATAGCGGTTCAGGAAGTCGCGAAACGGCCGCTCGCCGATAAAGCAGATGCCGGTCGAGTCTTTTTTCTTCGCGTTCGGCAGACCGATCTGTTCGGCGATCTCACGCACTTTCGTTTTCGGAATCTCGCCGAGCGGGAAGAGCGTTTTCGACAGCTGCGCCTGGTTCAGGCGATGCAGGAAGTACGACTGGTCCTTCGTGTGGTCGAACGCCTTCAGCAGTTCGAAACGGCCTTCGCGTTCGCGCACGCGGGCGTAGTGACCCGTCGCGATGGTCTGTGCGCCGAGCGACATCGCGTGATCGAGGAAGGCCTTGAACTTGATTTCGGCGTTGCACAGCACGTCCGGATTCGGCGTGCGGCCGGCCGAGTATTCGCGCAGGAATTCGGCGAACACGCGGTCCTTGTATTCGGCGGCGAAGTTGACCGCCTCGACGTCGATGCCGATCAGGTCGGCCACCGAGACGACGTCGATCCAGTCCTGCCGCGTCGAGCAGTACTCGCTGTCGTCATCGTCTTCCCAGTTCTTCATGAAAAGACCGACGACGTCGTATCCCTGTTCTTTCAGCAGCCACGCGGTCACCGACGAATCGACGCCCCCCGACATGCCTACGACTACTTTCTGCTTGCCCATTATTTACCTGCTACTTCCGTGTGCTAACTGACCGGGGCGGCCCGACCGAATGCGTGTGCACGAAGTCGAGCGGAACGCGCCGGCCTGCTAGGTAATCGTCGATACATTGCATGACGAGCGGCGTGCGATGCCGTTCGGGACACGCGCGCAATTCGTCGGCGCTCATCCACAGCGTGCGCACGATATCGGGATCGAGCGCGCGACCCGCCTCGGGTTCGCCGCTGCCGCCGCAATACGTGAAGCGCAGATACGTGATGCCTTCGCGCTCCGGCCGCGCGAAATGCGTCATATAAACGCCGACGAGTGCGTGAGGCGTGAACGGATGCGCGGTTTCCTCGAGTGTTTCGCGGATCACCGCTTCGACAAGCGTTTCGCCCGCCTCCAGATGGCCGGCCGGCTGGTTCAGTCGCAACCCGTCGTCCGTATGTTCCTCGACGACGAGAAAGCGCCCGTCGCGCTCGACGATCGCTGCGACCGTGACGTGTGGAGCCCAAGATTCCGGTTTCATGGGATCGCATTTTACCGTCTATGGCGCAGGGCTGCCGGCAGCGCGCCCACAGACGATCCAGCGACCGGATTGCAGGGATTAACTATTTGGATACCCGGATTGGCCCTAGTTTCTGTCTGTCGGCGGGTTTCGGTTAAAGTGAGGCAGTTAGCCGATGCAATACTCAAAGCCGGCGTGCCTCGTCGGCGCAACTGTACGAAATAACAGGAAGTCGAGGAGGATTCAACGATGCACATCGGAGTGCCAGCCGAAACGCGGCCGTACGAAACCCGCGTTGCCGCGACGCCCGAGACGGTCAAAAAGTACGTTTCCCAAGGTCACAAAGTCACGATCCAAAGCGGCGCCGGCACCGGTGCGAGCTTTACCGATGAAGCCTTTGCGGCCGCCGGAGCGGAACTTGTCGACGCACAGACCGCGTTCGGCGCCGATCTCGTTCTCAAGGTCCAGTCACCCACCGATAGCGAACTGCCGATGCTCAAACGCGGCGCCACGCTCATCGGGATGCTGGACCCATTTAATTCAGAAAATGCATTAAAGCTCGCCACTGCGGGCGTGACTGCATTTGCGCTCGAAGCGGCGCCGCGCACGACGCGCGCGCAAAGTCTCGACGTACTGTCGTCTCAAGCCAACATCGCGGGCTATAAAGCGGTGCTGCTCGGCGCGACGTTGTATCCGCGCTTCATGCCGATGCTGATGACGGCGGCGGGCACCGTGAAGGCGGCGCGCGTGCTGATTCTCGGCGCGGGCGTGGCCGGGTTGCAGGCGATTGCGACTGCGAAACGTCTCGGCGCGGTGATCGAGGCATCCGACGTGCGCCCGGCGGTGAAAGAGCAGATCGAATCGCTCGGCGCTAAATTCCTCGACGTGCCCTACGGAACCGACGAAGAGCGCGACGCCGCGCAGGGCGTCGGCGGTTACGCGCGGCCGATGCCGGCTTCGTGGCTCACACGCCAGGGCGCACTCGTTCACGAACGTGCGAAGCAGGCCGATATCGTCATCAGCACCGCGCTGATTCCGGGCCGTCCGGCACCGACGCTGATCTCCGTCGAAACCGTGCAGGCGATGAAGCCCGGTTCCGTGCTGATCGATCTGGCCGCGGGCCGCGGTCCCGAGTATGAAGGGCAGCGCGGCGGTAACTGTCCGCTGACCGAAGCGGACAAGGTCGTCACGAAGTTCGGCGTGCAGATCGTCGGTTATACGAATCTGGCGTCGATGGTGCCGTCCGACGCGTCGTCGCTTTACGCGCGCAATCTGCTCGACTTCCTCAAGCTGATCGTCACGAAGGAAGGCGCATTGAACATCGATCTTGCGGACGACATCGTCGCGGCCACGCTGCTGGCCCGCGATGGCGCCGTGACACGCAAGGCATAAGGAGTCTCAGCAATGGAAGTCATCAACCATACGGTGATCAATCTGATCATCTTCGTGCTGGCGATTTACGTCGGCTACCACGTCGTCTGGAACGTCACGCCCGCGCTGCACACGCCGCTGATGGCCGTGACCAACGCGATCTCGGCGATCGTGATCGTCGGCGCGATGCTGGCCGCAGGCCTCACGCTGGGCACGACCGGCAAATTCTTCGGCACGCTCGCCGTTGGCCTTGCGGCAGTGAACGTGTTCGGCGGATTTCTCGTCACCAGACGAATGCTCGAGATGTTCCGCAAGAAAGAGCCGAAGAAGCTCCCCGCAGCCGCGAAGGAGAACGCGTAATGAGCCTGAATGTCGTCACGCTGTTATATCTCGTTGCGTCGGTGTGTTTCATCCAGGCGCTCAAGGGGCTGTCGAATCCGAAGACCGCGCGCACCGGCAATGTGTTCGGCATGGTCGGGATGGCGATCGCGATTCTCACGACCATCGCATTGATCACGAAGCAGGCCGCCGGACTCGGCTCGAACCTCGCACTCGGTCTTGGCCTGCTGTTCGCCGCGTTGATCGTGGGCGGTGCGATCGGTGCGTTCGTCGCCGCGCGCGTCGAGATGACGAAGATGCCCGAACTCGTCGCCGCGATGCACTCGCTGATCGGTCTCGCCGCGGTGTGTATCGCGTACGCGGTGGTGTCGGAGCCGGCCGCGTTCGGGCTGGGCGTCGAGGATGCGCCGTACGCGGGCTTCCTGCCGTACGGCAATCGCGTCGAGCTGTTCATCGGCACGTTCGTGGGTGCGATCACGTTCTCCGGTTCGGTGATCGCGTTCGGCAAGCTGTCGGGCAAGTACACGTTCCGGCTCTTTCAGGGTGCGCCCGTCGTCTACGCAGGCCAGCATCTGATCAACCTGCTGCTCGCGCTCGGGATGCTCGGCTTCGGCGTGATCTTCTTTCTCACGCAGGCCTGGCTGCCGTTCATCATCATGACGTTGATCGCGTTCGCGCTGGGTGTGCTGATCATCATCCCGATCGGCGGTGCGGACATGCCGGTAGTCGTGTCGATGCTCAACTCGTACTCGGGCTGGGCGGCCGCGGGCATTGGTTTCTCGCTGAACAATCCGATGCTGATCATCGCGGGCTCGCTCGTGGGTTCGTCGGGTGCGATCCTGTCGTACATCATGTGCCGCGCGATGAACCGTTCGTTCTTCAACGTGATCCTGGGCGGCTTCGGCAATGAAGGCGGCGCGGCGGTAGCGGGTGGCTCGGCGGAACAGCGCCCGGTCAAGTCGGGCTCGGCGGAAGACGCATCGTTCATGATGGGCAACGCGGAAACGATCGTGATCGTGCCGGGTTACGGGCTGGCGGTGGCGCGCGCGCAGCATGCGCTGAAGGAGCTGACCGACAAGCTCGTCGAGAAGGGCATCGTGGTGAAGTACGCGATTCACCCGGTGGCCGGACGGATGCCGGGCCACATGAACGTGCTGCTGGCGGAAGCCGAAGTGCCGTACGACATGGTCTTCGAAATGGACGACATCAACGGCGAGTTCGGCCAGGTCGACGTGGTGCTGGTGCTCGGCGCGAACGACGTCGTGAATCCGGCCGCGAAGAACGATCCGAAGTCGCCGATCGCGGGCATGCCGATCATCGAGGCCTACAAGGCGCGCACGGTCATCGTCAACAAGCGCTCGATGGCGGCGGGTTATGCCGGGCTCGACAACGATCTGTTCTACATGGACAAGACGATGATGGTTTTCGGCGATGCGAAGAAGGTAATCGAGGATATGGTGAAGGCGGTGGAGTGAGGCGTGTGATGTAACGGTTCGTGTCGCGGTTCAGGCAACCGCGACGCGAACCGGTTCACCGTGGCTTTGCTCTCACATGCCGCATGAAGTCCGCCAGTCTGCGGCCTTCCATATCTGGAAACGCTTCGTGCAACGCGACGTCCCGCATGCGCTCGACGTCGAAGTTGCGAAACCCCTCACGCAGTTCGCACCACGCGCCGATCGTCCAGCGCGCCCCCCAGTAGACGAGCCCGAGCGGCCACACGCGCCGCTCTGTCGCGGCTTCGTTCCGGTCGACGTAGGCGAAGCTCACCACACGGTGATCGTCGATCGCCCGATGCAGCGCGTCGACCTTCTCCGAGAATTCCCCCTTGACGTGAAACGACGGTGCGAAGAACGGCGCGCGCTCAAGCGTCGCGCGCTTGTCCGCGGGCATCGCGGAGGCGATTTTTGCAAGCGCTCCGCGCGCGCCCGAAGCGAAACTCGCGCCGCCCCACGTTTCGAGCATGCGCGCGCCGGCGGCGAGCGCGGCGAGTTCCTCTGCGGTGAAGGTGAGTGGCGGCAGGCTGGCCGTGCGGGCTAGCCGGTAACCGATGCCGGGCTCGCCTTCGATCGGCACGCCTGAGAGCTGCAGATCGCGCACGTCGCGATACACCGTGCGCGGCGAGATCTTCAGCCATTCGGCAAGCTGCTGCGCGGTGGTAAGCCGGCGGCCACGCAGCAGTTCGGCGATCTGGAAAAGGCGGTCGGCGCGACGCGTCATCGGGGATGTCCTGCGTGGAGGTAACAGGGCGGAAACGCCCCCGCGATGATAGCGCCGCATGACGTGCTCCGCTTATCCGCGGACGGAGCGCGCTGTGCGGTCCGCCCGGCTTCACGATCGCCTAGCCGTTGTGCTGCGAATGCAGGCCGATGCGGTTGCCTTCGGTATCGGTGATGAAGGCGATGTAGCCGATGTCGTCCGGCAACTGGATGGCAGGGCCTTCCACCTTGCCGCCGGCCTTCTCGACGCGCGCGAGCACGGCGTTCACGTTGGGCGCGGCGTTGAGATACACCATCGTGCCGGCCGCCGACGGCTTCAGTGACGTGCCGCCGACCACGCAACCGCCGGTCGCCTGTTCGCCATAGGTGAAGATGGCGATCGGCTGGCCGAAGTCTGCGCGGCGCATCGGGTTACCGAGGACGGTCTCATAGAAACGCACCGCGCGATCGAAGTCGGTGGACGGAATTTCAAACCAGGCGATAACGCGGGAATCAGCTGCTGACATGACACGCTCCTTGGTGGTCGCCGCTCCGGGCCAGATGCCGGATGACGAGACTGGAGTGTGCTGCCGGGCTACTGACATCGTCCTGTCAGTAGCCTGAGCTGAGCGCGCGAATATTCGAGGGCAAAAAAACGCGGCGGACGGGGCATGTGCCCGCCGCCGCGTTGTTCTGATGCGTGCCTGAACAGAAGGAGGCTAGCTCTGGCTCTGGCCTTCAGCCGTGTCACCTGGGTTGGCTGCCGGCCGCTGGCGCACGCTGCCGGCGATCAGGTCGAAGCGGAACAGACGGCATTCGAGCGCGCCGTTGAAGAGCGGCGTTTTGGTCGATTCACGCAGGCGCATCTGGCCGGGCAGCTTGCGGTCCGACGTCAGGACGAACGCGTGCCAGCCGGTGAAGCGTTGCTTGAGCGCGTCGCCGAACGACTTGAAGAATTCGCTGTCCGGCGCATCGGTGTGGACGCGTTTGAAGCCTTCGTCTTCGCGGCTTTCGCGGCCGGTTTCGCGCACTTCGCCGCGCGGGCCGCGCCCACGCACCTCGATACGCTCGCCGTACGGCGGATTCGCGACGAGGATGCCCGGCGTGCCAGCTGGCGGCGTCATGCCACGCGCGTCGACCTGCTTGAGCGGTACGTTAAGGCCAGCACGCTCGAAGTTGGCGTGCGCCTTGTCGAGCATGTCGCCGGAAATGTCGCTGCCGAAAATCTGCAGATCGGCACGCGAGCCGCGCGCGGCGCGTTTGGCGTCGACGGCAGCGACTTTCAGCGTCTGCCACGCGTTGACGTCGTACTGCTTCAGACGTTCGAAGCCAAACCGGCGCTCGACGCCCGGCGCGATATTCAGCGCGACCTGCGCCGCCTCGGCGAGGAACGTGCCGCTGCCGCACATCGGATCATAGAGCGGCGTGCCAGCGGTCCAGCCCGTCAGGCGCAGGATGCCGGCCGCGAGGTTTTCGCGCAGGGGAGCGGCGCCCTTGTCGAGCCGCCAGCCACGCTTGAAAAGCGGATCGCCGGACGTGTCGAGATACAGCGTGCAGTCGGTTGCGGTGAGGAACGCGAACACGCGCACGTCGGGCTCGGCCGTATCGATGCTCGGGCGCGCGCCGCTCTTTTCGCGCAGACGGTCGCAGATCGCGTCCTTGATGCGCAGCGTCGCGAATTCGAGGCTGCGCAGCGGCGACTTGATCGCCGTGACGTCGACGCGCAGTGTTTCGTTCGCGGAGAACCACTGTTCCCAGCGCTGTTCGAGCGCGAGCGCGTAGATGTCCTGCTCGCTGCGATACGGGCGGTGGGCGATCTTCAGCAGCACGCGGCTGGCGATCCGCGAATGCAGGTTGGCGGCCATGCCGGCGGGCCATCCTCCGCGGAAGTGCACGCCACCCGGGACCTGCGCGCCGGGCGCGAACGGCGCGCCGTTCAGATGGCGCTCGCCGATCTCGGCAAGTTCGGACGCGAGCGCGGCTTCAAGGCCGCGTGGGCAGGGGACGAAAAAATCGAAGGACATTGAGGTTGCCGGAAGGCCTGGAGGGAAGCCCGTATTGTACGCGGTCGGCGGGCGCATTCAGGGCCATGGTGCCGCCCATGCCGGCAAGGCCGGCCGCGCGATCGGCGTGATCGGCGCGGCCCGTTCAGCGCGGGGCCACCGGCGGCAATGCGCGCGACGGCGCCATGCCATGCCGGACGGATGGCATGGCGGGCGCTTCCTGCATTCGGCCGCCGGCCACACCGCGCGCGCCGGCGGCACGTCATGCCTGACGCTTCCGGCAACCGCCCGGATCAGCTAGCTCAGGCAGCCGGTGTGACCGGTGACATCGGCGCCGGACACGACACCTTGATCGCGCCCGCGCCGGTCGCCATGCTTGACGACGCGCCCTTCGCGGGCGTTGCCGCCCGCGTCTGCGGCGCGGCGGCGAGTGCCTGCACGCCAGCGGCGATTTCCGTCGAGATTTCCTGCACCGCGCGACGATGACCTTCCGCCAGTGCGTCGTAGCCGGTCGCGACCGGCTCGCTCACGACGCTGCGGCAGGTCAGCACCGCCTGCGTGCGCACCACGCGCACGCTCCAGACGGCGTCGATGAGCGCATGCGAGCCCGGCCACGACTCGAAGCGCTGCACGTTCACGCTCACGCGATAAACCGGTGCGCCGTCCGGATACGGCGTGCCGTAGACGTCGATCGCGCCGAGCCGGGCGGTGAGGTCCGACGACAGTGCGCGGCGGATCTCGTCGCCCGGCAGGGACGCCCAGCGTTCCTGTTCGAGCACCTGAACCTGCGTCGGGCCCGTCTGCACCACCAGCTGGGTTTTCGCGACCTGCGGCGGCACGTCGACGGGCGGCACCTCAATCAGCATCGACGAATTGCCGGCAGGACGTGTGGACGCTGTCGTGTCGGTGGCATTGAGGGTGTAGAAGCGGCTCACTGGCGACGCGCAGCCCGCAAGCGCCAGCACCCCGGCGGCCACGGCCACCGTCGTGACGGAGGGAAGGCCGGTGCGGTCAACAGCACCGGCAACCGCACGAAACCCTGCGCGGACAGCAGCACGGCTAGCGGCGCGCGCCGGATGAAACAGCCGGGCGAACATCATGGTTTATCTCCTTGTTTGCCGCGCAGCAACGATTCCGGATGACGTTCGAGGTAGTCCGACAGCGCGTTCAGCGATTGCAGCGTGCGCGTCAGTTCCTGCAGCGCCTGGTGCACGTCCGATTGCAGTGGCGAATCCTGCTGCAAGGTGGCTTCCGCCGAGCCGAACGTCTGCTTCGCGGCGGCCAGCGTGTCGCGTGCCTCCGGCACGACTTCGGTGTCGAGCCGCTTGAACAGCTGGTCGGCGTTCTTCAGTGCGGCGTTCAGGTTGTTGCCGATCTGGTCGAACGGCACCGCATCCAGCTTCTTCGCGATATCCGCGACCTGGATCTGCAGTTCGTCGAGCGAGTTCGGGATCGTCGGCAGTTCCATCGGATCCTGATTGATGTCGATTTTCGCGGGCGGCGCTTTCGGGAAGATGTCGAGCGCGATGTACAGCTGGTTCGTGATCAGGTTGCCCGTACGCAGCTGGCCACGCAGACCGTGCTTGACGAGCCGCTCCAGCAACTCGTGGCCCGCGGCGCTACCCGGTTCGGGCACCGGGCCGCGCGCGCGTCGCGAGAGACGTCCCGGATAGATGTTGATCGTTACCGGCATCTTGAAGTTGCGCGCCTTCGGATCGTAGTCGATGCCGATGGCCGTGACCTCGCCGAGCACGATGCCCCGGAAGTCGATTGGCGCGCCCACCGCCAGCCCGCGCAGCGACTGGTTGAAGTTCATCACCACGCGCAGCGGTTCGCCGTCCGGATCGCGCATCGCATCGGCCTGGTCGGAGCCAAGGCGGAACGTCATGTTGTTTGGCGCCTGCGGACCGGGCGGTTGCCCCGGCGGCCCCTGGAACGCAAGACCGCCGACGATCAACGTCGCAAGCGACTGGGTGTTCAGCTTGAAGCCGCTCGAATCGAGCCGGACGTCGACGCCGCTCGCGTGCCACCACCTTGTATTGGTGCCGACGTACTGGTCGAACGGCGCGCTCACGAACACCTGCATCGTGACACCGGTGCCGTCCTTGTCGAGCGAAAAGCCCACGACCTGGCCCACCTGCACACGCCGGTAGTAGATCGGCGAGCCGATGTCGATCGAGCCGAGCGACTCACCGCGCAACGTGAACTGATGGCCTTTCTGGTCGCCGGTAATCGGCGGTGGGGTCTCCAGCCCGACGAAGTCTTTCTGCGTGTCTTCCGTGCGTCCGGGGTCGACGCCGATGAACGCGCCGGACAGCAGTGTGCTCAATCCGGACACGCCGCTCGCGCCCACGCGCGGCTTCACGACCCAGAAGCGCGTGCCTTTCACAGCGAAATCCTCGGCTTCCTTGGTGAGCTGCACCTCGACGCTCACGTGCGAGAGGTTTTTCGCGAGCTTGATGGTCTTCACGGAGCCGACATCGACGTCCTTGTACTTGACCTTCGTCTTGCCCGGCTCGAGCCCTTCCGCGCTCACGAAGCTGATCGTGATGGTCGGCCCCCTGCCGGAGACCGACTTGACGACCAGCGCGACGCCGATCAGCGCCGCGACCAGCGGAACCACCCAGACGAGCGACGGCAGCCAGCTGCGGCGCGGCGGCTCGATATCGGGATCCGGCAGATCGGGCGGCGGATTCGGTCCTTGTGGGCTATTCATGGTTTGATCCCTGTGGTTTTTCTGTCTTTGCGCTCATCGACGTAATCCCAGGTGAGGCGCGGATCGAACTGCATCGAGGCCAGCATCGTGAGGATCACCACGGAGCCGAACGCGAGTGCGCCCGGGCCGGCGGTAATCACCGCGAGTGATTTGAAACGGACCAGCGCGACCGTCAGCGTCACGACGAACACGTCGAGCATCGACCAGCGGCCGATCCGCTCGACGAGCCGGTAGAGCTTCGTGCGCTGGTCGGGCCGCCACTTCGAGCGGCGCTGCGCGGTAATGGTCAGCAGCGCGAGCACGCTCAGCTTGAGCATCGGCACCAGGATGCTGGCAATGAACACGATGACGGCAAGCGGCCAGTCGCCCGAGGTCCAGAAGTAGACCACGCCGCTCATGATCGTGTCGTCCTCGGCGCCGACCAGCGATGCCGTATGCATGACGGGCAGCAGGTTCGCCGGAATATAGAGCAGCGCGGCCGAAATGAGCAGCGCCCACACGCGCATCAGGCTGTCCGGGGTGCGGCGGTGCAGTGTCGCGCCGCAGCGCCCGCACTGCTGACCGTGCGCCAGGCGTTGCCACGGCTCGACCCGCCCGCATGCATGGCAACTGACGAAACCCGCGCGTTTTGCTGTGATGTATTTCATCCCGCTTTCATCCCTGATGGGGTGCAGGTGGCTGGCCGGCGGCCCGCGTCGCCCTGAGGCGCCGGATGCGCCGCAGACGTTCCCGGGGCAGGGTATCGGCGATATCCCACAACGTGCGCGGATCGAACGTGACGACGACCGCGAACATCAGCGTCAGCGCGCCGAAGGCGAAGAGCGCGGCGTCTGGAATCACGCGCGCGAGGCTGATCATCTTCACGATGGTGATCAGCACGCCGAGCATGAACACCTCGATCATGCCCCACGGTCGCACGAACTGGATCGCGCGCAGCACGCGGTTAAAGAGCGGCGGCACGTAGCCCGCGCGCACCGGCACGAGCACATAGAGAAGGGCGAGGAGTTCGGTGAGCGGGAAGAGCGTCGTCGAGCAGAAGACCATCACCGCGACGATCTGCATGTCCTCGTTCCACAACGCGACGATCGCGCCGAATAGCGTGGTCTGCGACGTGATTCCGCTGGTTTCGAGTTCAACGATCGGGAACGCCTGTGCGATGAGGAACGTGACGATCGCGGCCAGCGTCATGGCGACGACGTTGTCGATGCGCGACGACGCGCTCCGGTAGAGCGTTGCCTTGCAGCGCGGGCACCGCGCCAGCGAGCGGCGGTCGAGCCGCGGCTTGTGGAACAGCGCGTCGCACTCGTGGCACGCGATCAGGTGGTCATGTTCCATGTAGGAGCGAAGACAGACGACGTGGACAGGAACCCGCGGTACAAACCAGTACAACCTTTTGCCAGCGTTCACGAAGACGGCGACCCGGAGAGCAGCGCCGCAGGGCGCTTTCGCCTGTGAGTTGCGCCCATGTTACCAAACACCCTGACCGCAGGATTCCAAAAATTGTTGCACCCACACGTCTGGGGCTGGTGGTCCGCACACGCTTCGGACACTTTCGGGCCCCAAATCGTTCCACTCGCGCGACGCACTGTTGCACGGGCGCGTGCAGCCAGCTTTACGGGCTTGCGGTAGCATGGCGGCCTTGGCGTCGACATACGCATGCAAGTTACTCCGGTCCCATGCAGGATGGTTGCTGTCCGGGCCCGCATCGGTTGCATCCGCGGCGGCTGGAATAAGTGCTTGCGCGACCCGTTAACCCTGTTTACGTCAGCGATCCGTCATGGCATTTCATTCTTCCGCTGCGGCACCCAGCACGCCCGATCATTACACCCGGACCGCGATTGCGTTTCACTGGCTGATCGCGCTGCTGATCGTCTGTGGATTCTCGCTCGGCTGGGTGATGACCGACATCCCGGGTTTCACGCCCGCCAAGCTGCGCTATTTCTCGTGGCACAAGTGGATCGGCGTGACCGTGTTCGCGCTCGCCGTGCTGCGCATCCTGTGGCGCGCGACGCATGTGGCGCCCGCACTGCCGGACGGCATGGTCGCCTGGCAGCGGCTCGCCGCGCAGCTCGTGCACGTGCTGCTGTACGTGCTGATGATCGCGATTCCGGCGTCGGGCTATCTGTACAGCTCGGCGTCGAATATCCCGGTCGTGTATCTCGGTCTCGTGCGCCTGCCGTTGCTGATCGCGCCGGACCCGCATCTGAAAGCCATCCTCAAGGTCGTTCACGTGACGCTTGATTACGGCCTGCTCACGCTCGTCGTCCTGCACGTCGTCGGGGCGCTCAAGCATCAGCTGGTGGATCGCGACGGCCTGCTGTCGCGCATGATCCCTTTCCTCAAATAGGACACATATGAAGGTTTCATTGCATCGCACCTTGCTGACGGCTTTCACGGCCGTGGCGCTCACTGTCGCGGGCAGCGCGCTCGCCCAGGTCGACGTCTCGAAGAGCACCGTCACGGCGACGTCGAAGCAGATGAACGTGCCGGTCGAAGGCAAGTTCGGCAAGTTCACCGCGCAGATCGCGTTCGATCCGGCAAAACCGGCGGCCGGCACGGCACAGCTTTCCATCGATACCGGCAGTTACGACCTCGGCGACGAAAGCTACAACGACGAGGTGCGCGGCAAGGAATGGTTCGACTCGAAGACTTACCCGGCGGCGACTTTCGTTTCGAGCGCGATTGCCCCGGCCGGCGGCAACCAGTTCAAGGTGACCGGCAAGCTCACGATCAAGGGCAAGTCGCAGACGGTCACGGTGCCGGTCACCGTCGTGCAGCAGGGCGCGACGCAGACCTTCGACGGCTCGCTGCCCATCAGGCGCTCGCAGTTCGACGTCGGCACGGGTGAATGGAAAGATACGTCGGTCGTGGCTGACGACGTGGTCATCAAGTTTCATATCGTTGCAGCACACAAGTAATCATTGTTTGCCGTTCTCGCTGTTCTCACACCGCCTCCGTGTGCGGCGTATCTGGATACCTGAAGGAGCATGAATTGAAGAAACATCTGCTGATCGCCGCTCTGGCATCGACCCTCTCGATTGGCGCGTTCGCCGCCGATACCTATCAACTCGACCCCACGCACACGTATCCGAGCTTCGAGGCTGACCACTTCGGCGGCCTGTCGGTGTGGCGCGGCAAGTTCACGAAGAGCACGGGCACGGTCACACTCGACCGCGCGGCGAAGACCGGCACGGTCGACGTCACGGTCGATCCGGCTTCGGTGAGCACCGGTAACCCGAAGCTCGACGAGCACCTGAAGTCCGATGCCTTCTTCGACGTCGCGAAGTTTCCGGCGGCGACGTACAAAGGCACTGAGATCAAATTTGACGGCGACAAGCCTGTCGAAGTGATCGGCACGCTGACGATGCATGGCGTGACGAAGCCGGTGAACCTGACGATCGAATCGTTCAAGTGCATGCAGCATCCGGTGCTCAAGCGCGAAGTGTGCGGCGTGGAAGCCAGCACGACGTTCGATCGCGCCGACTTCGGCATGGACTTCGGCAAGAAGTATGGCTTCAGCATGCAGACGAAGCTGCATATCCAGTCTGAAGGCATCAAGCAGTAACGGTTTCCCGGGCATTCGCGCGGGATGGTGAGACATGAACCCGCACTGAACCCAACTGGCAGGACCCTGCACCCCACTGGCGGATGACGCCAGTGGGGTGTTTTGCTTCAGGCGTGATGTCCGGGTGCTGCATCTGGTGCTCGCGCGAAGTTAATTTTTCAGGTACATAGTGCGCTACTGCCCAACTGGTTGTGCGCGCATCCAGGCGGGCGACGACACGATTCGCGCGCACGGGAGATCTGAATGAATGCAACGACGGCCACAAGCGCCGCAGCGGCACGGCACAGTTCGTGGCGCATCGTAGTCGCCGCGTCGATCGGCAATGCGCTGGAATGGTTCGACCTCGTCGTCTACGGGTTTTTCGCGGTCACCATCTCGAAGCTGTTTTTCCCCGCGGGTAACGACACCGTTTCGTTGCTGGTCACGCTTGGCACGTTCGGCGTCTCTTTCTTCATGCGCCCGCTCGGCGCGATCGTGCTCGGCGCGTACGCCGACCGGGCAGGGCGCAAGGCGGCCCTGACGCTTTCGATCCTGCTGATGATGGCGGGCACGCTCATCATCGCGGTCCTTCCAGTATACGGGACGATCGGTCTTGCCGCGCCGGTGATCCTGGTGCTCGCGCGGTTGATGCAGGGCTTTTCCGCCGGCGGCGAGTTCGGCAGCGCGACGGCGTTTCTCGCCGAACACGTGCCGGGCCGGCGGGGCTTCTTCGCGAGCTGGCAGATCGCGAGCCAGGGGCTGACCACGCTGCTCGCGGCGCTCTTCGGCGTCGTGCTGACGGGCAAGCTCTCGCCGGAGCAGATGATGTCGTGGGGATGGCGTGTGCCGTTCGTCTTCGGGCTGCTGATCGGGCCGGTCGCGTGGTACATCCGCACGCGCCTCGACGAGACGCCGGAATTCCTCGCCGCCGAAACCACCACCACCCCGCTGCGCGATACCTTCGCGAGCCACAAGCTGCGCCTCGTGATCGCGATGGGCCTCGTGGTGCTCGGCACGGTATCGACGTATCTCGTGCTGTTCATGCCGACCTACGGCGTGAAGCAACTGGGGCTGTCGCCTTCGGTGTCGTTCGCGGCGATCCTGCTCGTCGGCGCGATCCAGCTCGTGTTCTCGCCGGTCGTGGGGCATCTGTCCGACCGCCACGGACGAACCGGCATCATGCTGGCGTCAGCCGTGTTGCTGCTGGTGCTGATCTATCCGGCGTTCGCGTATCTCGTCGCGCATCCGACGTTCGAAACGCTCATCGCGATCCAGATCGTCTTCGCGTTTCTGATGACCGGTTACTTCGGCGCGCTGCCGGGGTTGCTCTCGGAGATCTTTCCGGTGGCGACGCGCACGACCGGCATGTCGCTCGCATATAACATCGCGGTGACGGTTTTTGGCGGCTTCGGCCCGTTCATCATCGCGTGGCTGATCAGCGCGACCGGGACCAAAACCGCGCCGAGCTTCTACATGATGTTCGCGGCGGTGATCAGTCTTGTCGCGTTGATCGCGGCGCGCCGCAAGCTCGGGTTCAAATGATGTGGTTGCCGCGCAGACGGCAGACGGTTGCGCGGTAAACGACAAAGGCCGGTTCGAAAGAACCGGCCTTTGTCATATGCACCTGCGTTGTCGCGAAGGGTAATACTTAAACCTGCGCGCCTGCGTTCGGATCGTCCGGGTCGTGACGTTCCTTCCTGTCCTTGATCAGATCTTCACGCTTCACGCCGAGCCACATCGCCAGCGCCGCGGCGACGAATACCGACGAGTAGATACCGAACAGGATACCGACCGTCAGCGCCAGCGCGAAATAGTGCAGCGTCGGGCCGCCGAACAGGAACATCGACAGCACCATCATCTGCGTGCAGCCGTGCGTGATGATCGTGCGCGACATCGTGCTGGTGATCGCGTGGTTGATGACTTCGATGACCGTCATCTTGCGTTCGCGGCGGAACGTCTCGCGGATCCGGTCGAAAATAACGACCGATTCGTTCACCGAGTAACCGAGCACCGCGAGCACGGCGGCGAGAACCGACAGTGAGAACTCCCACTGGAAGAATGCGAAGAAGCCGAGAATGATCACCACGTCGTGCAGGTTGGCGATCACGCCGGCGACGGCGTACTTCCATTCGAACCGGAACGACAGATAGATCACGATACCGGCGACCACGCATGCAAGTGCAAGCAGGCCATCGGTAGCGAGCTCCTTGCCGACCTGCGGACCGACAAACTCGACGCGCTGCAACTGCACCTTCGCGTTATCGGTCTTCAGCGCGCCCATCACCTGGTCGCTCTGCTGCGCGGACGTGAAACCCGACTTCAGCGGCAGGCGGATCAGCACGTCGCGCGAAGTGCCGAAGTTCTGCACCTGCGCGTCGGCGTAACCGAGCTTGCCGAGCGTGTCGCGCAACGGTTCGAGCGGCACGGCCTGCGGATACTGCACTTCGATCACCGTTCCGCCGGTGAACTCCACCGACAGATGCAGCCCGCGATGCGCAAGGAAAAACACGGCGGCAATAAACGTCAGCAGCGAGATCGCGTTGAAAATCAACGCGCGCTGCATGAGCGGAAGGTCTTTGCGGATGCGGAAAAATTCCATGGTCTCTTTCTCCGGGACTCAGCGGGATGAACCCGGTTTCCGGGGCGCGGTGCCCGGATCGTTACGACGGCGGACAACCGGCTTGCCGGTGCGCGGCGCGGCGTTCGCCGCACTGGCTTTCGCGGCCTTGCGTGCGCCGGCGGCAGCGACGGCTTGCGCCGTGTCGGTGGCGGCATCGTCGTGCCCGAGGAACGCCGCGTCGCCTTCGACGGGTGCCGGGCGCCATACCTGACCGATCGCCAGCGATTTCAGCTTCTTCTTGCCGCCGTACCAGAAGTTCACGATACCGCGCGAGAAGAACACCGCCGAGAACATCGACGTCATGATGCCGATACAGTGAACGACCGCGAAGCCGCGCACCGGACCCGAACCGAACGCGAGCAGCGCGAGACCCGCGATCAGCGTGGTCACGTTCGAGTCGAGAATCGTCGCCCATGCGTGCTCATAGCCGTTCTGGATGGCCAGTTGCGGCGGCGCGCCGTGGCGCAGTTCTTCACGCACGCGTTCGTTGATCAGCACGTTCGCGTCGATCGCCATACCGAGCGCGAGCGCGATAGCGGCGATACCCGGCAACGTCAGCGTGGCCTGCAGCATCGAGAGAATCGAGATCAGCAGCAACAGGTTCACCGACAGGCCGATCATCGAGATCAGGCCGAACAGCATGTAGTACGCGATCATGAAGACGGCGATCGCCGCGAAACCCCACACTACCGAGTGGAAGCCCTTCTTGATGTTGTCGGCGCCGAGGCTCGGGCCGATCGTGCGTTCCTCGATGATGTCCATCGGCGCCGCCAGCGAGCCGGCGCGCAGCAGCAGCGCCAGATCCGCCGCGGCTTGCGGCGTCGGCTGGCCGGTGATCTGGAAGCGGTCGCCCAGTTCCGACTGGATCGTCGCGACCGTCAGCACTTCGCCCTTGCCCTTCTCGAACAGCACCATCGCCATCGGCTTGCCGATGTTGTCGCGCGATACCGATGCCACGGCGCGGCCGCCGCGACTGTCGAGGCGGATGTTCACCGACGGACGCTGATGCTCGTCGAAGCCCGACGACGCATCGATAATCCGGTCGCCCGTGAAGATGATCTGCTTTCTCAGCAGCACCGGTGTCTGCGCGCCCTGCGTGAAGAGTTCATCGCCCGGGGGCACCGGATCGTTCGGGTTCGGATGCGTGTTCACCGGGTCGGCCAGACGCGCTTCGAGTGTCGCCGTGCGGCCGATGATGTCCTTCGCCTTGGCCGTGTCCTGCACGCCCGGCAGTTCGACCACGATGCGGTCGGTGCCTTGCTGCTGGATTACCGGTTCGGCGACGCCCAGTTCATTCACGCGGTTATGCAGCGTGGTGATGTTCTGCTTGAGCGCCGAGTCTTCGACCGTCTTCTGCACGGCGGGCGTGAAGGTGCCGACCACCAGGACACCGCCCGCCGGATCCGGCTGCGTGGCCCACTGGAGTTCGTTGATGCCGGTGGCAAGCTGCTTGCGCGCGGTTTCGGCGACGTCCGCGTCGGCGAAATTGACGACGACCGTCTGGTTCACGCGGTTCACGCCGCCATCGCGGATGTTCTTGTCGCGCAGCAGGGTGCGGGCGTCGGACGCGTCGGAGTCGAGCTTCTTGTTCAGCGCGCCGGCCATGTCGACCTGCAGCAGGAAGTGGACACCGCCGCGCAGATCGAGACCGAGGTACATCGGCAGCGCGTGCAGCGCGGTCAGCCAGCCGGGCGACGCGCTTTGCAGGTTCAGCGCGACGATGAACTGCGGATCGGTGGGATCGGCGTTCAGCGACTTCTGCAGCAGGTCCTTCACGCGCAGCTGCGTGTCGGTGTCCGTCAGACGCACGCGGATGTTCGCGTTGGTCGCCGAATTGTCGAACGTGACGGCGGACGGTTTGATCTGATCGGAAGCGAGTGCGGATTCGACCTGCGCGAGCGTGGTCGAATCGAGCTTGACCGTTGCTTTGCCGCTCAACACCTGGACCGCCGGCGCTTCACCGAAGAAGTTGGGCAACGTGTACACGAGGCCGATGACGAGCGCCACCAGCATCACGACATATTTCCAGAGGGGGTAACGATTCATGGGGATGGCCCAACGGGAAGGTTGGCCTGGAAGCCCGGTCCGATTTCCTGGCTTTCAGGCGATGCGTCCGGCGATGAGCGCGGGAACCGTGGCGTGAGCCATGTGCGGTTCCGGCGAGGCCGCGCCGGACGCGAAGAGCAGGCCTTACAGCGACTTGAGCGTGCCTTTCGGGAGAATCTGCGTCACCGAGGCTTTCTGCACGGTGATTTCAGTGCCCTCAGAAATTTCGACGCCAACGTAAGCATCGCTCACCCTGGTGATCTTGCCCACGATGCCGCCATTCGTGACGACTTCATCGCCCTTGGCCATTGCGGCGAGCATGTTGCGGTGGTCCTTCTGGCGCTTCATTTGCGGACGGATCATGATGAAATACAGCACGGCGAACATCAGGATCAGGGGCAGGAAGCTCATCAGGCTCGATTCTGCGCCACCGGTGCCTTGCGCGAAGGCATTGGAAATGAACGACACGTTGGTCTCTCCGTTATAACGATCAAAAAATGCAGCCGGTTATTCTACCACCTGCTATAAGCCGCAACTGCACATGAAATGCGCTTTCCGATCAAGCTGTTATTTGCGACAGGTGCAGCTCGATCACATATTGCGAAAGATGATTGTAAGGTTTGTTCCGTCGCATGGGCGCATTGTTCTGCGGATTTCGCCGCACGCGTTAATGGACGGGCGTTTGCGGGCGACGCGGCCTTACCCACAACGTGGGAACGCCGTCAGGCAGGCCCTTCGACGCCTCGCGCCCGGTTTTCGTGAAACAGCTTGCGGAACGCGTCGAACATATGGTTTTCGATCGCGTCGCGCATTTCCTGCATCAATTCCAGGTAGTAGTGCAGGTTGTGGATCGTGTTCAGCTGCGCGCCGAGGATCTCGCCCACGCGATGCAGATGGTGCAGATAGCCGCGGGTGAAATTGCGGCAGGTGTAGCAGCCGCATCGCTCGTCGAGCGGGCGCAGCGAGTTCCGGTGCGTCGCGTTGCGGATCTTCACGTCGCCGAAACGGGTGAAGAGCCAGCCGTTGCGCGCATTGCGGGTCGGCATCACACAGTCGAACATGTCGACGCCGGCTGCGACGCCCGCGACCAGATCCTCCGGCGTGCCGACGCCCATCAGGTAGTGCGGCCTGTTCGCCGGCAGCTTCGGTGCGATGTGGTTCAGCACGCGCATCATGTCCTCCTTCGGCTCGCCGACCGAAAGCCCGCCGATCGCTAAGCCGTGGAAGCCGATTTCCGACAGGCCCGCCAGCGATTCGTCGCGAAGATCCTCGAACATGCCGCCCTGAACGATGCCGAAGAGCGCATTCGGGTTGCCGAGCCTGTTGAATTCGTCGATCGAACGTTTCGCCCAGCGCATCGACATGCGCATCGAATCAGCCGCTTCCTGGTGCGACGTCGGGACGTTATCGGTCGCGTACGGTGTGCATTCGTCGAACTGCATGACGATGTCGGAGTTCAGCACCTTCTGGACCTGCATCGACACTTCCGGCGACAGGAAGAGCTTGTCGCCGTTGATCGGCGACGCGAACGTGACGCCATCTTCGGTGATCTTGCGCAGATCGCCGAGCGAAAACACCTGAAAACCGCCTGAATCGGTCAGGATCGGCTTTTTCCAGCCCATGAAGGAATGGAGGCCGCCGTGCGCGGCGATCGTTTCGAGCCCGGGACGCAGCCACAGGTGAAACGTGTTGCCGAGGATGATCTGCGCGTGCATCTCCTCGAGTTCGCGCGGCTGGACCGCCTTCACCGTGCCGTACGTGCCGACCGGCATGAAGATCGGCGTTTCGACGACGCCGTGATTGAGCGTCACGCGGCCGCGGCGCGCCTCGCCGTCGGTGGTGAGCAGTTCGAACTTGAGGCCGTTGTCCGGGCTTCCGGTTTGTGTTTCGTGCTGATGACCGTCGGTCATGAAAAGACTCCTGTGCCACCGGAAAACAGTCCGGAGCAGATGAAGAACGCCGCTTTCGCCTGGCGCGGCGGCGGGTTGAAACTGCCTGTTATCTGATATCCGGGCCGCTGTGAATCACGCGTCGCGGCGCGTGAGCAGCATTGCGTCGCCGTAGCTGAAAAAGCGGTACCGCTCTTCGATCGCGTGGGCGTAGGCGGCGCGGATCGTGTCGATCCCGGCGAACGCCGACACCAGCATCAACAGCGTCGACTTCGGCAGGTGGAAGTTCGTCACCAGCCGGTCAACGATGCGGAACCGGTAGCCTGGCGTGATGAAGATGTCCGTTTCGGCGCTCGTTGCCGCGAGCGGGCGACCGGCTTCCTCGGCAGTGCGCGCGGCGGCTTCGAGCGCGCGCATCGAGGTCGTGCCGACCGCGATCACGCGGTTGCCACGCGCCCGGGTCGCGGCGATGCGATCCACGAGCGTCTGCGGCAACTGATACCACTCGCTGTGCATTTTGTGCTCGTCGAGATTCTCCACGCGCACCGGCTGGAACGTACCCGCGCCGACATGCAGCGTCAGCGTCGCGCGCTCGATGCCTTTCTCGTCCAGACGCGCGAGCAGCGATGTATCGAAGTGCAGGCCGGCGGTCGGCGCGGCGACCGCGCCCGGGTTCCGCGCGAACACGGTCTGATAGCGCGTCTCGTCGGTCGCGTCGGGGTCGTGCTCGATGTAGGGCGGCAGCGGCAGCCGGCCGTACTGCTCGATCAGCGTCAGGCAGTCCGCGGGAAAGTGCAGCGTGTAGAACGGCTCGACACGCTCGCCGACCGTGACGTCGAATGCATCCGCGAGACGCAGCGTCGTGCCGGGCGCCGGGCTTTTGCTGGCGCGGATCTGCGCGAGCGCGGTCGTTTCGCCAGTCAGCCGTTCGACCAGCACTTCGATCTTGCCGCCACTGGCCTTCTGGCCGAGGAAGCGTGCCTTCAGGACTTTGGTATCGTTGAAGACCAGCAGATCGCCGGGCGCGATGCACTCGGGCAGCTCGGCGAAGCGGCGGTCGTTGAAGCGGGCGGGCGCGCGCGAGCCGTCCACTTCGAGCAGACGGCTCGCGCTGCGCTCGGGCAACGCGGTCTGCGCGATCAGCTCGGGCGGCAGGACAAAATCGAAATCGGAAAGCGTGAACATGCGAACGGACTGGATGTGAATCGATGCTGAATTGAACCGGTGCCGGGCGGCGAGCGGCTATGATTGCGAAACATTGCTGCGCCAGCCCGCGTGAGCGACCCGTCGGGTGTGCCGGCATGGCGCGCGCGGCAGCGCTGCACCACCCCGGAAAGCCGATATTGTACTTGCGAAGCGACACATGCCCTTGCCCGAACGCCGTATGCCTGCCGATACCGAAGAAGTGAGCGTCGCGCCGAAACGCCGCGCCGCGCGCGGCAAGGCGGCGGCCGCGGCGTCGAATGCGCAGGCGGACGATCAGGCCAGCGCGAAAAAGCCCGCTGCGGCGCCCACCCGAGCCGCCGACAAACTCGCCAAACTCGGTCTCACGCGCGACATCGATCTCGTGCTGCATCTGCCGATGCGCTACGAAGACGAAACGTCGCTCACGCCCGTGGGCGAACTGCTGCCAGGCGGCATCGCGCAGACCGAAGGCGTCGTGTTCGACAACGAGATTGCCTGGCGTCCGCGTCGCCAGTTGCTGGTCAAGCTGCGTGACGATGCCGGCGACGAACTCGTGTTGCGCTTTCTCAACTTCTACGGCTCGCAGGTCAGGCAGATGGCGATCGGCCAGCGGCTGCGTGTGCGCGGCGATGTGCGCGGCGGCTTCTTTGGCATGGAGATGGTGCATCCGGCGGTGAAAGTCGTCGAAGAAGAAACGCCGCTGCCGCAGGCGCTGACGCCCGTCTATCCGAGCACCGCCGGCGTGACGCAGGCTTATCTGCGCAAGTCGATCGATAACGCGCTGTCGCGCACCGCGCTGCCGGAACTGCTGCCCGTGCCGGTCGCGCAGGCGTATCTGCAGCCGCTGGGTGTGCCGCCATTGATCGACGCGGTACGTACGCTGCATCACCCGAACGCGGATTCGGACGAGCACGCGCTGATCGACGGCACGCATCCGGCCTGGACGCGCATCAAGTTCGAGGAACTGCTCGCGCAGCAAATGTCGCTCAAGCGCGCACATGAAGAGCGACGCACCCGCGCGGCACCGGCGATGCCGCGTCGCGGGCCGGCGGATCAGGCTTCGCTCGTCACGCGCCTGCTCGCCGCGTTGCCGTTCGCGCTGACGGGCGCGCAGCAGCGCGTCACGGCCGGGATCGCGCAGGATCTGACACAGCCGCATCCGATGCAGCGTCTGCTGCAGGGCGACGTCGGCAGCGGCAAGACGGTCGTCGCGGCGCTCGCCGCCGCGCAGGCGATCGACGCGGGCTATCAGGCCGCGTTGATGGCGCCGACCGAAATCCTCGCCGAACAGCACGCGCGCAAGCTGCGCGGCTGGCTCGAACCGCTCGGCGTGAGCGTCGCGTGGCTCGCCGGAAGCCTGAAGGCGAAAGACAAGCGCGCGGCGCTCGAAGCCGCGGCGCTCGGCACCGCGCAGCTCGTGATCGGCACGCACGCGATCATCCAGGACGCCGTCGAGTTCGCGCGCCTTGGCCTCGTGATCGTCGACGAACAGCACCGCTTCGGCGTCGAGCAGCGCCTCGCGCTGCGCGCGAAGGGGCAAAACGCCGCCGACGGCGCGCGCGACTTCCAGCCGCATCAGCTGATGATGTCGGCCACGCCGATTCCGCGCACGCTCGCCATGACCTACTACGCGGACCTTGACGTTTCCACCATCGACGAACTCCCGCCTGGCCGCACGCCGATCCTGACAAAACTGGTTTCCGACGCGCGCCGTGAAGAAGTGACCGGCCGCGTGCGCGAGGCGGCGCTGACAGGGCGCCAGGTCTACTGGGTCTGCCCGCTGATCGAGGAAAGCGAGACGCTACAGTTGCAAACCGCGGTTGAAACGTACGAAACGCTGATCGCGGCGTTGCCGGAACTGAACGTCGGCCTCGTGCACGGGCGCCTCGCGCCCGCCGAAAAAGCCGCGGTGATGGACGCCTTCACGCGCAACGAAGTGCAACTGCTGGTCGCGACGACGGTGATCGAAGTGGGCGTCGACGTGCCGAACGCATCGCTGATGGTGATCGAGCACGCCGAGCGCTTCGGTCTCGCGCAACTGCATCAGTTGCGCGGGCGGGTGGGGCGCGGCAGTGCGGCGTCGGTGTGCGTGCTGCTCTATACCGGGCCGCTGTCGCAAACCGCCCGCGCACGGTTGCAGACCATGCGCGAAACGACCGACGGCTTCGAAATCGCGCGGCGCGACCTCGAAATCCGCGGTCCCGGTGAGTTTCTGGGTGCGCGACAGTCGGGCGCGGCCATGCTGCGGTTTGCCGATCTCGAACAGGACGGCTGGCTGATCGAGCCGGCGCGCGAAGCGGCCGCGCGTCTGCTCGACGAATACCCGGATGTCGTCACGCAGCACCTGGCCCGCTGGCTCGGCGCGCGCGAGCACTATCTGAAGGCCTGACGTCTGACGCCCGCCATGCCGCGCCGCGCCGGCGGCGGGCGGCCCGCAACCCGGGCTGGACAGGGCGCCGGCGGTTTTGCCTGCATTGAAGTCAATCCGGGTTGGCGAATTGGCCCCATAGGTGTATAACAGAAACCTATCGAATCCATCGCTCTGATTGGTCCCCAATGACGCTCACTGAATTGAAATACATCGTCGCGGTTGCCCGCGAACGGCACTTCGGCCGGGCGGCCGAAGCGTGTTTCGTCAGCCAGCCGACGCTGTCGGTGGCGATCAAGAAGCTCGAAGACGAACTGAACGTGCAGATTTTCGAGCGCGGCACGAGCGAAGTCAGCGTGACGCCGGTGGGCGAGCAGATCGTCTCGCAGGCGCAGCGCGTGCTGGAACAGACGCTCGCCATCAAGGAAATCGCCAAGCAGGGCAAGGATCCGCTCGTCGGCCCGCTGCGTCTGGGCGTGATCTACACGATCGGGCCGTATCTGCTGCCCACGCTCGTCAAGCAGATGATCCGGCGCGTCCCGCAGATGCCGCTGATGCTGCAGGAAAACTACACGCTCAAGCTGATCGAACTGCTCAAGCAGGGCGAAATCGACGTCGCCATCATGGCGCTGCCGTTCCCTGAAACCGGCCTGATGCTGCGTCCGCTGTACGACGAGCCGTTCGTCGTCGCGCTGCCGTCGGGCCACGCGTGGGAGACGCGCGCGAAAATCGACCCCAGCGACCTGAAGCAGGAAACCATGCTGCTGCTCGGCAGCGGCCACTGCTTCCGCGATCATGTGCTGGGCGTGTGTCCGGAACTGATGCGCTTTTCGCAGAACGCCGACGGCATCCAGAAGACGTTCGAGGGCTCTTCGCTCGAGACGATCCGCCATATGGTCGCAAGCGGCGTTGGCATCACCGTGCTGCCGCGCATGTCGGTGACCGAGGTGAAGCCGCACGCGGGCGGTGTCGACTCGGGGCTCCTCAGCTACGTGCATTTCGACGAGCCGGTACCCGACCGTCGCGTCGTGCTGGCATGGCGCAAGAGTTTCACGCGGATGCCCGCCATCGACGCCATCTGCGATGCCATCAACGCCTGCGATCTGTCCGGCGTGAGCAAGCTCGAGCAGCCAGTAGCGGTCAGTTAAACGCGCGCTGTCTCATCGGTTGGACTGGCCGCCGGCATCGCGCCGCGCGGCCAGAAGAAGCCCTCCCAGATTCAGGGCTTCGACTATCGAATAGATATGTTTAATCAAATTCTATAATTCAATAGCCATTGTTATAGTTTCCTCCATGGATCGCCCGATCCGACACTCCCGGAGGAACCCATGAATCAAGCCCATTCCCCGCTTGCCCAGCAAGCCACGACGCTCCCGGTACAGACCCTTGCCGCATCGCTGCGCACCGTGGCGTTCGCACTTCTCGTCGATCGCGCGATTTCGGCCTGAGGTTCGCGGCCATAGCGGCTGTGTCGCCTGTGGCACCACGCTCAATTTCCAGTAAAAGCCAGGAGTAGAAGGATGTCTGAACGCAAACTCACCACTGCCGCCGGTGCGCCCGTCGCCGACAACCAGAATTCGATGACCGCGGGCCCGCGCGGCCCGGTCGCGCTGCAGGATGTCTGGCTGATCGAGAAGCTGGCGCACTTCGACCGCGAGGTGATTCCCGAGCGACGCGTCCATGCAAAAGGGTCCGGCGCGTTCGGCACGCTGAAGATCACGCACGACATCTCGCGCTTCACGAAAGCAAAGGTGTTTGCGCAGGTCGGTAAGGAAACGCCGCTCTTCATGCGTTTTTCGACCGTTGCCGGTGAGCGCGGCGCCGCCGATGCCGAGCGCGACGTGCGCGGTTTCGCCGTCAAGTTCTACACGGAAGAGGGCAACTGGGATGTCGTCGGCAACAACACGCCGGTGTTCTTCATTCGCGATCCGCTGAAGTTTCCGGACTTCATCCATACGCAAAAGCGCGACCCGTACACGAACACGCGCAGCAACGTCGCGGCGTGGGACTTCTGGTCGCAGCATCCGGAGTCGCTGCACCAGGTGACGATCGTGATGAGCGATCGCGGCATTCCGCGGAACTACCGGACGATGCACGGCTTCGGCTCGCACACGTACTCGTTCATCAACGCGAATAACGAGCGCTTCTGGGTGAAGTTCCACTTCAGGTCGATGCAGGGTATCGAAAACCATACCGACGCCGAAGCCGCGCAGGTGATCGCCGCCGATCGTGAAAGCGCGCAACGCGATCTGGTCGCGAACATCGACAGCGGGAATTTTCCGAAGTGGCGATTCTGCATTCAGGTGATGCCGGAAGCGGAGGCCGCGACGTATCGCTACAATCCGTTCGACATCACGAAAGTGTGGCCGTACAAGGACTATCCGTTGATCGACGTCGGCACCCTTGAATTGAACCGTAATGCCGGCAACTACTTCGTGGACGTCGAGCAGGCGGCGTTTTCGCCGGCGAACGTGGTGCCGGGTATCGGGTTTTCGCCGGACCGCCTGTTGCAGGGGCGCCTTTTTTCATACGGCGACACGCAGCGTTACCGGCTGGGCGTGAACCATCACCAGATTCCGGTGAATGCGTCGCGCGTCGCGTCGCCGCATTCGTTCCATCGGGACGGCGGCATGCGCACCGACAGCAACCTGGGCGGCACGGTGAACTACGAGCCGAACCGCTTTGGTGACTTTGCGCAGGACCGCAACGCCGCGGAACCGCCGCTCGCTGCCGGGAACGTCGATCGCTACGACCATCGGGAAGACGACGACTACTACAGCCAGCCGGCCGCGCTGTTCCGGATTTTCGATGCAGCACAACGCGAGCGACTGTTCGGCAACATCGCGCGGCACATCAACGGCGTGCCGGACGAGATCGTCGCGCGTCAGATCGAGCACTTCAGGCGCATCGATCCGGCGTATGCCGAAGGCGTCGTCGCGGCGATCGCAAAGCTCGCACAGCAGGACGCAAGCGGTAATTGAAGTCAGGCGGTATGGCGGTGCGCATCTGTGCACCGCCGGGTTTGAATCGAAGGAGAAGCATCATGAACCGGACAGTGCAGCATGCAATGAACCGTACGAACGGTGTCCGCGCAACGGGCGGCGCGCGTTACGTCGCGCACGCGCATGGCGCGACGGTTGCGAGAAAGATGGTGGGGCTCGCGATCGTCACGAGCGGTCTTGCCGTGATCGCCGCACAGGCGCTGCAGCACGCTTTCGGCGGCTGACAGGCGCGGGCGCGACCGTTCGCCAGCGCGCGTGCGGGGTTGCCCAGGCTACACTGTCGGGCATCCAGCGCTCGGGCTCGCGCATGCGATCCTGAACCTGCCGACCGGTTCGTATCACTCTTAAAAAGGAGTCGTCATGGCCAAAAAAGCAGCAGTACAGCACGTCAATATCGGTATCAGCGACAAGGATCGCAAGAAGATCGCGGAAGGGCTGTCGCGTCTTCTCGCCGATACGTACACGTTGTACCTGAAGACCCACAACTTCCACTGGAACGTGACGGGCCCGATGTTCAACACGTTGCATCTGATGTTCGAGACGCAATACACCGAACTCGCGATGGCCGTCGATCTGATCGCCGAACGTATCCGCGCGCTGGGCGTGCATGCACCGGGCAGCTACAAGGAATTCGCGAAGCTTTCGTCGATTCCGGAAGCCGACGGTGTGCCGGCCGCCGAAGACATGATTCGCCAGCTCGTCGAGGGCCAGGAAGCGGTGGTGCGCACGGCGCGCGAAATCTTCCCGTCGACCGAAGCAGCGCATGACGAGCCGACCGCCGATCTCTTGACGCAACGTATGCAGACGCACGAAAAGACCGCGTGGATGCTGCGTTCGATGCTGGCCTGATAGTTAATGGTTCGGCAGTGAACCGGCGCTGCGGCTGGTCAGATCCCGTCCGGTTCGTGCCGGGCGACGATTGCGATGCGCGGCGCCGGTGAGAAAGCAGGACGGAACGGCCTGCCAGGTTAGCACCTGGTGGGCTGTTTTTACATGTGGCCGTGATCCGGCTGAATTTTCCGGCGGCGCATCAACCTGTGGCTGGCCTCGCGCACCGGCGAAACGGGCGCAGGCGGCGGTCGCGGGTCACCGCTTGCCATGCTGCTCTAGAATGTCGGAATTGTTCTTACCCGGCTTCCCATGTTCGCCCGACTTCCGCTCTATCTCCGCCTTGTCCGCATGGACAAGCCCATCGGCAGTCTGCTGTTGCTGTGGCCGACGCTCAACGCCTTGTGGATCGCGTCGGACGGCCATCCGTCGTTTTCCCTGCTCGTGATTTTCGTGGTCGGCACGATCCTGATGCGCTCGGCCGGCTGCGCGATCAACGATTACGCCGACCGCGATTTCGACCGCTATGTGAAGCGCACCGAAAACCGGCCGATCACGTCAGGCAAGATCAAGGCGTGGGAGGCCGTGGCGCTCGCCGCCGGGCTGTCGCTGATCGCGTTTCTGCTGATCCTGCCGCTCAATACGCTGACGAAGGAACTGTCGGTGGCAGCGTTTTTTGTCGCCGGTTCGTACCCGTTCACGAAGCGGTTCTTCGCGATTCCGCAGGCTTATCTCGGCATCGCGTTCGGTTTTGGCATTCCGATGGCCTTCGCTGCAATCCAGAACCAGGTGCCGGTGCTCGCGTGGGTAATGCTGCTTGCCAACGTGTTCTGGTCGGTTGCGTACGACACCGAATACGCAATGGTCGATCGCGACGACGACATCAAGATCGGCATCCGTACTTCCGCGCTCACCTTCGGTCGCTTCGATGTGCTCGCGATCATGCTCTGCTACGCGATGACGCTTGGCATCTACGTCGGCATTGGCATCGTGCTGGGTTTCGGCGCGCTGTACTGGCTCGGCTGGGCGGCGGCGGCCGGATGCGCGGTCTATCACTACACGCTCATCCGCAACCGCGAGCGCATGTCGTGCTTTGCGGCGTTTCGCCATAACAACTGGCTGGGCGGCATGCTGTTCGTGGGGATCGCGGCGCACTATGCCGCTGGAGCGTTCTAACGCCACAGGTGCTGCACACGGCCAGCGGGGGTAATCGCGCTCGCCACCGGCAAGGCCGCTGCATCACGCAGGTTACAGTCAACCGGATGACCGCAGCCGGCGACCCGAAGCGGCTCCGTCCGTTACTGTTTGCCGAATTCGTCGCCCATCGCTTTTGCCCGCGCGTCCGCGGCCAGCGCGCCGCGCACGATCGCATCCTTGACACCCGATGCATCGAACGATGCAAGCGCCGCCGCCGTCGTGCCGCCTTTGGACGTCACGCGTTCGCGCAGCACGGCGGGCGACGCGTCGGACTGCGCCGCCAGTTGCGCTGCGCCCGTGAACGTCGCGACGGCAAGCGCGCGCCCTTGCGCCGCGTCCATGCCGAGCTGGCGCGCGGCTTCTTCCAGCGCTTCGATGAAATAAAACACGTATGCCGGGCCGCTGCCTGAAATGGCGGTCACGGCATCGATCTTTGCTTCGTCGTCGAACCATACTGTGTTGCTCACCGCGCCGAGAACCCTGGTGGCGAGCGCGCAGCCCGCTTCGTCGACGCCCGGCGTTGCGAACAGGCCCGTCGCGCCCATGCCGATCAGCGCCGGTGTATTCGGCATGGTGCGTACGACGCGCGCATGGCCGTTCAGCCAGCGCGACAGATCGTCGGCACGAATGCCCGCGGCAATGCTGATGACGAGCTGCTCCGCCCGCAGAAACGGCGCCAGGCCCGCAGCGACGCTCTTCAGGATCTGCGGCTTGACCGCGAGCAGGATGGCGTCGAACGAAGCGAGCACAGCGTCAGCCGCAGCGCCGGTGCGCACGCCGAATTGCTGCGCATTGCGCGCGCGCGCTTCTTCGTTGGGATCGATCGCATACAGGTCGGCCGGCGCCACACCACGTTTGATGAGACCGCCGATAAGCGCCGCAGCCATGTTGCCGCCGCCAATGAAAGCAATTTTCATGATGTTCCGTGAAGTGTTCTGTTCAGTTTGAGTAGTCGCGTGCGCCGAAGATCGCCGTGCCGACGCGCACGATCGTCGCACCTTCGATGACGGCCGCTTCGAGATCGCCCGACATGCCCATGGACAACGTGTCGAGTTCGAGCCCTTCCGCACGAAGCTGTTCGAAGAGCGCGTGCACCAGACGATGCGGCGCGCGTTGTGCCTCGATGTCGCCCGCGGGCTCGGGAATCGACATCAGGCCACGCAGCCGCAGCCGGGGCAACGCGGCGACGGCGCGGGCGAGTTCCAGCGCTTCGCCGGGCGCAATGCCGCTCTTCGATGCTTCGCCGCTTGCATTCACCTGCAGGCAGACATTGAGCGGAGGCAGATCGTCCGGCCGCTGCGTGGACAGGCGCCCGGCTATCTTCAGGCGATCGACCGAGTGAACCCAGTCGAAATTTTCCGCGACGGGTTTCGACTTGTTCGATTGCAGCGGGCCGATGAAATGCCATTCGAGATCCGCGCGCAGGTCGGCCAGCGCTTCGATTTTCGTGACGGCTTCCTGCACGTAGTTTTCGCCGAACGCGCGTTGCCCGGCGGCGTGCGCCGCGCGCACGTCTTCAGCGGGAAACGTTTTCGAAACCGCGAGCAGTTCGACCGAACGCGGGTCGCGACCGGCGCCGCGAGCGGCCAGCGCGATGCGCTGACGCACCGCGTCGAGGTGATGAATGAGATCGGGCATCAGACAGTTGGACACACAGCAAGGCGATGGAATGAATTATACGGACGCCATTCCTCGCCGCCGGGTCATCCGAACGGCCAGGTGAAAAACGTCAGGCCGAAAGCATATGCTCAACCAGTTCGATCCAGTGCTTGACCGGAATCGACGTGCCGCTTTGCAGATGCGCGATACAACCCACGTTGGCCGAAACAATCAGCTGCGGTTCCAGCGCGCGCAGCCGTTCGAGCTTCTGGTTGCGCAGCGTGTAGGAAAGCGTCGGTTGCGTGAGCGAATAGGTGCCGGCCGAACCGCAGCACAGGTGGCTGTCGGCGGGCAGGCGCACTTCGATGCCGAGCGCGGTGAGCAGATGCTCGACGCGCCCGCGCACCTGCTGGCCGTGCTGCAGCGTGCACGGCGGGTGGAAGGCGACCGTATGCACGGCGCGGCGGCGCGCGAGTGCTGCGAGCGACTCCTCGAAATCGGGCAGGATTTCGCAGATGTCGCGGGTGAGCTCGACGATACGGCGTGCCTTGTCCGCATACGCCGGGTCGCCGCGCAACAGGTGCGCGTATTCGCGTACCGTCGCGCCGCAACCGGACGCGTTCATCACGATCGCTTCGGCGCCGGCTTCGACGTGCGGCCACCATGCGTCGATGTTGGCGCGGATGTCGTCGAGTGCTTCGTCGTTATAGCCGAGGTGCAGGCGGATCGCGCCGCAGCAGCCGGCTTCCGGCGCGACGATGGTCTCGACGCCGAGCGCGTCGAGCACACGCGCTGTCGCGATATTGACGTTCGGCATCATCGAAGGCTGCACGCAACCGGCGAGCATCAGCATCTTGCGCGGGTGCTGGGCCGTCGGCCATTCAAGCAGCGGTTGCCGGGCAGGCACCTTGTCGCGCAGTTTTTTCGGCAGGAGCGGGCGCACGTGCTGGCCGAGCCGCATCGCAGGCGTGAAGAGCGCGCTGTTTGGCAGGAAGCTCGCCAGAATACGGCGCAGCAGGCGCTGGCCGGGAGGCCGCCTGACATGCTCCTCGACCACCTTGCGGCCGATTTCGACAAGGCGTCCGTACTGCACGCCCGAGGGGCACGTCGATTCGCAGTTGCGGCACGTGAGGCAACGGTCGAGGTGCATCTGCGTGCTGCGCGTGACGGGTGCGCCTTCCACCATCTGCTTGATCAGATAGATGCGGCCGCGTGGTCCGTCGAGCTCGTCGCCGAGTAGCTGGTACGTGGGGCAGGTCGCCGTGCAGAAGCCGCAATGCACGCATTTGCGCAGGATGGAATCGGCTTCATCGCCGTCGGGCGTATTGCGAATGAAGTCCGCGAGGTTGGTTTGCATCGCGCGCTCAGAAGTCGGGGTAGAGCCGGCCGCGATTGAAGATGCGGGCCGGGTCGAATGCGGCCTTCAGGCCGCGATGGATTTTCATCAGCGGCGCGGGCAGCGGCGTGAACACGCCTGCGCTGCGGTCGAAGCCGTGTCCGGTGCGGAAGATGGTCGCGTGGCCGCCGGCCTGTTTGGCGCTGATGCGCACGGTCTGCGCGTCGGTGTCGGTGATCCACCAGCGCTGCGCGCCGCCCCATTCCATCAGTTGCGCCCCCGGCAGTTGCAAGGGCTCGGTAATCGACGGCAACGCGAGGCGCCACAACGCGGCGCCCGGCGTGATCGCGGAGAAGAACGGGTCGGTCTGTTCGCGCAGCCCCGCCCAGAAGCGTTCGGCCTCGACCGCATCGACCACTTCGCCGCCGAGCGACGTACGCGCCGATTTGACCGCGGCTTCGGCGCCGGCCAGGCGCATGACAAGCGTGCCGTTGCGCCATGCGCTCGCGGTGATGGGCAGCGGGTGGCCGGCCCATTCGTTGAGCTTGCGCACGGCGTCGGTGCCGTTCATGTCGAACTTGAGCGTCGCCTCGGCGACCGGAAGCGGCAGCACCTTCACCGACAGTTCGAGTATCAGCCCGAGCGTGCCGAGCGAGCCGGCCATGAGGCGCGACACGTCATAGCCCGCGACGTTCTTCACGACCTGGCCTCCGAAATGCAGCGTTTCTCCGTGACCGTTCATGATGACCGCGCCGAGCACGAAGTCGCGCGCGGCGCCGGCCGAAGGGCGTCGCGGCCCGGCAATGCCGGCCGCGATACAGCCGCCCAACGTTGCCTGTGGGCCGAAGTGCGGGGGTTCGAACGCCAGCATCTGCCGGTGTTCTGCTAGCGTCGCTTCGATTTCGAGGAGCGGCGTGCCGGCGCGCGCCGTGATCACGAGCTCCGCCGGATCGTAAGCGATGATGCCGCGATGCGCGCGCGTGTCGAGGATGTCGCCTTCCAGGCTCTGGCCGTACCAGTCTTTCGTGCCGCCGCCGCGAATGCGCACCGCGCGTCCTTCAGCGCTGGCCGAACGGATACGTTCGGACCAAACGGCGACGATGTCGTCCTCTTCCATGTCGTCCTGCTTCGTTGTGTTTCGTCCGATTGTACCGGGCGGGGCGGCGCTGGCAAGCCGGGGGCGACCCCGGGTTTGCCCATACGGGCTGCGCCAGTGGCGCGGCGCAGCAGCCCGGCGCCGGTGGGGCGTCCAGCTTGCGACGGTGCAGACCGCGCTAGAACCTCGGCAAATCCGGATGCGGCAGCAAGCCGCCGCGAATATGCATCCGGCCGTATTCGGCGCAGCGGGCACGCGTTGGGATGCCTTTGTCGGGATTCAGGAGGCCGGGCGGATCGAATGCACGCTTGACCGCGTGAAACGCGTCGCGCTCCTCGGGCGAAAACTGTACGCACATCGAGTTGATCTTCTCGATGCCCACACCGTGTTCGCCCGTCACCGTTCCGCCCAGCTCGACGCAGCATTCCAGGATGTCCGAGCCAAACGCTTCGGCCCGGTGCCATTCGTCGAGATCGTTGCCGTTGAAGAGGATCAGCGGATGCATGTTGCCGTCGCCCGCGTGGAACACGTTGATACAGCGCAGCGCGTATTTTTTCTCCATCTCGCTGATGCGCGACAGCAGTGGCCCGATACTGCGGCGCGGCACCGTGCCGTCCATGCAGTAGTAGTCGGGCGAGATGCGTCCGGCGGCCGGGAACGCGTTCTTGCGGCCCGACCAGAACTTGAGCCGCTCGCTTTCCGTGCGCGAAATCTGGATGCGCGTCGCGCCGCATTCACGCAGCACCGCCGTCATGCGGACGATTTCCTCGGAAACTTCTTCCGGGGTGCCATCCGACTCGCATAGCAGGATGGCGGCCGCGTCGAGATCGTAGCCGGCGTTGACGAATTCCTCGACGGCCCGCGTCGCTGGCTTGTCCATCATTTCGAGGCCGGCCGGAATGATGCCCGCCGCGATGATGCCGGCAACCGCGTCGCCGCCTTTCACGACGTCGTCGAAGCTGGCCATGATGACCTGCGCGGTTTGCGGTTTCGGGATCAACTTGACGGTAACTTCGGTGACGATCGCGAACATGCCTTCGCTGCCGATCAGCACCGCGAGCAGATCGAGGCCGGGTGCGTCGGGCGCGAGCGAGCCGAACTCGACGATCTCGCCCTCCATCGTGACGGCTCGCACGCGCAGCACGTTGTGCACGGTGAGGCCGTATTTCAGGCAATGCACGCCGCCGGAATTTTCCGAGACGTTGCCGCCGATCGTGCAGGCGATCTGCGAGGAAGGATCGGGCGCGTAGTAAAGGCCGTACGGCGCCGCGGCTTCCGAAATGGCGAGGTTGCGCACGCCCGGCTGGACAGTCGCGGTGCGCGCATAGGAATCGACTTCGACGATCTTGCGAAAGCGCGCGAGCGACACGACAACGCCATGGCGGATCGGCAGCGCGCCGCCGGACAGGCCGGTGCCGGCGCCGCGCGGCACGATCGGCACGCCTAGCCGATGGCAGATCTGCACGATGCGCTGCACCTGCGACTCCGTTTCCGGCAACGCAACCGCGAGCGGCAGCCGGCGATACGCGGCGAGGCCGTCGCAGTCGTAGGCGACGGTATCTTCTTCGCGATACAGCAGGCAGTGCGTCGGCAGTACGGCCATCAGCGCCTGCACGACTTCGCGCTGGCGCTGGGCGAGAACTTCAGGCGAAAGTTCGCCAGGTGCGTTCATGTCTCCTCCTTCTTCGGGCGCGCGGTCGTGGAATGCCGGTTCGCCTGTCGGGTCATGCCGCCCAGGAAAAAATCTTGCCCGGGTTCATCAGATTGCGCGGGTCGAGCGCGTGCTTGATCGCGCGCATCGTGTCGACCGTGTCTTCGCCGTGCTCCTCGACGAGGAATCCCATCTTGTGCAGCCCGACACCATGCTCGCCGGTACACGTGCCGTCCATGCGCAGCGCGCGCTCGACGATCCGGTGATTGAGCCGTTCGGCTTCGACGAGTTCTTCCGGCTTGTCGGGGTCGATCAGGATCGCGACGTGAAAATTGCCGTCGCCCACATGACCGACGATCGGGCAGGGCAGCGGCGATTCCTTCAGGTCCTGTTCGGTCTCGACGACGCATTCCGCAAGACGTGAAATCGGCACGCACACGTCGGTCGTCACCGCGCGACAGCCCGGCTTTAGCTGCAGCATCGCGAAGTAGGCGCTGTGCCGCGCGTTCCAGAGGCGGCTGCGGTCTTCCGGTCGCGTCGCCCACTCGAAGCCTTCGCCGTGGTTCTCCGAAGCGATGTCCTGAACGAGTTCGGCCTGTTCCTTCACGCCGGCTTCGGTGCCGTGGAACTCGAAGAACAGCGTGGGCGCTTCGCGCAGCGTCAGGTTCGAATGCCGGTTGATCGAGCGGATCGCGAGCGAATCGACAAACTCGACGCGGGCAATCGGCACGCCGATCTGGATCGTTTCGATGACGGCGCGCACCGCGTCGCCCATCGACGGAAATGTGCACACCGCCGCCGACACCGCTTCAGGCTGCGGATAGAGCCGCACGGTGATTTCGGTGATGACGCCGAGCGTGCCTTCCGAGCCGACGAAGAGGCGCGTGAGGTCGTAGCCCGCGGACGATTTGCGCGCACGCGTGCCGGTCTTGATGATGCGGCCGTCGGCGAGTACGACGGTCAGGCCAAGCACGTTCTCGCGCATCGTGCCGTAGCGCACGGCGTTGGTGCCCGACGCGCGCGTCGCCGACATGCCGCCGATGCTGGCATCCGCGCCTGGGTCGATCGGGAAGAAGAGGCCGGTGTCGCGCAACGCTTCGTTCAACTGCTTGCGCGAGATACCGGGCTCCACGGTGACGGTGAGGTCCTCCGCGTTGATCGCCAGCACGCGGTTCATCTCCGACAGATCGATCGACACGCCGCCCTGGACCGCAAGCAGATGTCCTTCGAGCGACGATCCGTTGCCGTACGGAATGACGGGCACGTCGTACTGCGCGCAGAGCCTGACGATGCTCTGCACTTCTTCGGTCGTGCGGGCGTAGACGACGGCGTCCGGCAATTGCGGATCGAACGGGGATTCGTCGCGGCCGTGATGGGCGCGCACGGCATCGGATGTCGAAACGCGATCGGCGAATGCGGCCTTCAGCGCGACCAGCAGTTCAGCGGCGAACGGACGGCGCAGCGGTGCCGGTGGCACAGGATGATTCACGCGTGTCTCCTGAAAGCGGACGATGTTCGAATGATTCGATTGTTGACGTCCATTTTACGCTGATCGCCCGCCTGGCGCGGGTCGCGCCTGACAAACCTATAATGGCGCGATGGCCTCGCCGCAGATGCTGCGCGCGACACGAGCCCTTTCCAGCGAATCGCAAGCGTGCGATGGCCACGGCACTGGCATGGCATGAACCGTGTGTTGCCGCGTCGTCATCACTTAAAGGAATCATCATGGGCAATCGCCTGAGCAAAATCGCCACCCGAACCGGCGACGACGGCACCACCGGCCTCGGCGACGGCAGCCGCGTGCGCAAGGATGGCGCGCGGATCGCCGCGATCGGCGACGTCGACGAGCTGAATTCGAACCTCGGTGTGCTGCTATGCGAAGCGTTGCCCGACGATGTGCGGCAGGCGCTCGTCGCGATCCAGCACGATCTGTTCGATCTTGGCGGCGAGCTCTGCATTCCCGGCCACACCATGATCGCCGACGCGCAGCTCGCGCAACTCGACGCGTGGCTCGCACAATACAACGCAACGCTGCCGCCGCTAAAGGAGTTCATCCTGCCCGGCGGCTCGCGCGCCGCAGCCGTCGCGCACGTGTGCCGGACGGTGTGCCGCCGCGCCGAGCGCTCGATCGTCGCGCTCGGCCAGATCGAGACCGTCAACGCCGCGCCACGTCAGTACATGAACCGGCTGTCAGACCTGCTGTTCGTGCTCGCGCGCGTGCTGAATCGCGCCGAAGGCGGCACGGACGTGCTATGGCAGCACGACCGCTAGACACCGGCCTCGCGCTCCGCGCCTGTCTTTGGGCCGAGCCCGTCGCTGCTGCCCGGTGCGTGCACGTCGCGTGATGCGAAACCCGCCTCGTTCTGCGGCGGGTCAAGCCATTCCGGATGAGCGAGCGTTTCGCGGATATCGGCAAGCCCCGTCGCCCAGTGATCCAGCATCGTGTTGTAGCCGAACTGGAAATCCTTGAACTGGTTTTCGTACGGCTTGTCTTTGTAGATCAACTGCACGACGTTGTAGCGCTTGTCTGTCGACATACGTGCGGCGATCTTGCACCACGGATCGTTTTCAAGCGTCTCCGGACTCACATGGCGCAGTACCTCTCGAAGCGTGCGGCGTAGCAGTTGTGTGCGCCGCACGTTATTCGTGACAGCCCGCGTCCGGCTGGAATACTGGATATCTTTCGCGCGATCGTCGACCTGTCCCATGTTCGACGGCAGCGTGCCCTGTGCGCTCCACAGGTCGACCTGGAACGCGAGCGTGTCGCGCCGTGGCGTTTGTCCGAGTATTTCCGAAAGCGGCGTGTTGGAGATAAGCCCGCCGTCCCAGTAAAACTGGCCATCCACTTCCACAGCTGGAAAACCCGGAGGCAACGCGCCGGATGCCATGAAGTGTTCCGCCCGCAACGTGAGGTGTGCGTTGTCGAAGAACGTGAGGTTGCCCGTTGCGACGTTCGCCGCGCCGACGCACACGCGCATGCCGCCGTGATTGATACGGTCGAAATCGGCGAACTGCTCCAGCGTGCCCTTGAGCGTGCGGGTGTCGTAATAGCTGGCTTCGGTCACATCGAGCGTTCGCGGCCCGACCGGCGGCGGAAAGCGCGGCGTGAAAAAGCCCTTCTGGCCATCCAGCAGCGCGCGGGTCGCATACCACGACGAAAACACCTGGCGAAACGAGTCGGAAATGCCGACGAGCCGGGTTTCCAGTGCCGCTGGCCAGAAGCTCAGCGGCGAAGCGGGCTGGCAGATCGTGGCCCAGAACTGTTTGAGCGCATCGACGCGTTTCTCCGGCGCATTGCCCGCGATAATCGCGGTGTTCAACGCTCCGATCGAGATACCCGCGACCCAGTCCGGATGGATACCGACCTCGGCGAGCCCCTCATAGACGCCGGCCTGATACGAGCCGAGCGCACCGCCCCCCTGCAGCACGAGCGCCACGGTTTCATAGTGCTGCGAGACGATTTCACTGAGCGGCGGGCGCGGATTCTGATCAGACTGGGTTGCCATTTTCTAGCCTCGTGATGAAGCACGCCGGGCAGGCCCGGCGGGGTGGATTCCGGTACGGCTGGTTCTAGCGGTTCTGCGGATCGGCCGACAGGTAATCGAACGCCACTTCACCGAGCGCCAGCGTGAGATCGGCGATGATGTGCCGTGCCTCGACGATTTCCAGCACGGGCAGATCGCCCACGGGTGCGAGCGCATGCGAAGACAGCGCGAGCGAAGCCGGACCGCCCCACGCACCTTTGACGGTGATGTCCTTCAGATGATAGCGAACGATCTCGCAGATGCGCGGTGTGCCGTCCACGTGTGGAATGATCTTCAGCAGGTAGTTGTCGCCACTCATCTTCACGCGTTCGGCTTCCGCGTCGAGCGTGGTGTGCTTGTAGCCCATCGTGGCCGTTGCGATGCGCACCGGGCCGAAATCCAGCGTGCCGACCAGTGAGTCGATATGCGTTTCCAGTTTCGGCGACGCCAGCTTTTTCGGAAAACCCCACAGCTCGCGCCCGCCCGCGATGGGCGGATGATCGTCCAGATACATCGCGTGCGTATAGGCGCCCGCCTTGCCGTTGAACCTGACCGGGATGACCTGGCCGCTCTCCGTGTAGTCGCCGAAGCCGGTGGAATCCGGCATGCGGATGAACTCGTGGTGCACGAGATCCGTATAGACCTCGAGTGGCTCCGGCACAAGCGCGCGCAGCTTTTCGATATCCGTGCGATACGTGATGATCATGAATTCGCGATTGACGAACCGGTACGGTCCGATCGGGTAAGCGGGGCTCGTCAGCGGCATCGAGAATGCGGTTTCGCGGACTTCTTCGATTTTCATGAGATCTCCGAAAACAGGGTTCGGGGGAGCGCGTCGCGCAGGCGATGCGGGATGCGCAGGGCGAGATTCGATCAGGCAAAAAACAGCCGCGCAGCCGTACCGGGCAGAGCCGGTGCAGCGAGACAGCACTCCAGATACTCGATCAATTTCTGTTGCGTCGCAACAGGCTTTTCGGCGTAGGACGAATCCTGGGTAAAAGCGCGGGCGAAGTAGCGAAATGAAAGGAATGGGCGCCTGAAAGCGTCATGAATCCGATGTATGCACGCCGGGCGGCGCGCGCAAAAGAAATGCCGCCGGGTCTCTTCAACCGGGCGGCATGGATCGCCAGAAGCGGGCTCAAGCGAGCCCGCCCAGCCAGGATAAATCGCGCGCAACCCGCGCTTAATTGCCGCTGCCGCGCGCGATGCGTCGCTGCCTGACCGATTCGGCGAGCCCTTCGAGGACGGCGATGCTTTCGTCCCAGCCGATGCACGCGTCGGTGATGCTCTGGCCGTACGTCAGTTCGCAGCCTTCCTGCAGATCCTGACGGCCCGCCACCAGATGCGATTCCACCATGACGCCGACGATCCGTTCGTCGCCCGAAGCGATCTGGCGGCCGATGTCCGCGCATACCGGAATCTGGTTCTCGTGCTTCTTCGAACTGTTCGCGTGGCTCGCGTCGATCATCAGACGCGCCGCGAGGCCGGCCCGGCCGATGTCGGCGCACGCAACGTTCACGCTTTCGGCGTCGTAGTTCGGCGTTTTGCCGCCGCGCAGGATGATGTGACAGTCCTCATTGCCCGCGGTCGACACGATCGCCGAATGGCCACCCTTCGTCACCGACAGGAAATGGTGCGGCTGCGAGGCGGCCTTGATGGCGTCGACGGCGATCTTCACGTTGCCGTCCGTGCCGTTCTTGAAGCCGACCGGGCACGACAGGCCCGACGCCAGTTCGCGGTGAACCTGCGATTCGGTCGTGCGCGCGCCGATCGCGCCCCACGAGATCAGATCGGCGATGTACTGCGGGCTGATCATGTCGAGGTATTCGGTGCCGGCCGGCAGGCCGAGTTCATTGATCTTCAGCAGCAGCTCGCGCGCGGTGCGCAGGCCGTCGTTGATCTTGAAGCTGTTGTCCATGTACGGGTCGTTGATGAGCCCCTTCCAGCCGACAGTCGTGCGCGGCTTTTCGAAGTACACGCGCATCACGATTTCAAGCTCGCCCGCGAAGCGCTTGCGCTGCTCGATCAGGCGGCCGGCGTATTCGAGCGCGGCCTTCGTGTCGTGAATCGAGCACGGCCCGATGATGACGATCAGACGGTCTTCCATGCCGTGCAGGATGCGATGCATCGACTGGCGCGCGCTGTAGATCGTGTTCGACACGTTTTCGTCGAGCGCGAATTCGCGGATCAGGTGCGCCGGCGGCGTCAGTTCTTTCAGTTCCCGGATGCGGACATCGTCGGTGTTGTGCGGGGGCATGCTGGTTCTCCAGGATTCAGTTCGTAGCGTGTTCGCGCGGGAAGGATCTCAAGACCGCGGCAAACGAAACTCAAAGGTGTTCAACGGCTAATGGGTAGAAGCGGACAGGCGAAAAAAAACCGCCAGACTCGCTGGCGGTTTTTCGGGAATTCTCGGTGTTTCGTGCACTAACACCCCTCTCGATCCGCCAGCGGTCTGAGATACCAGAAAAAATAAAAGTAAAACCTGGCGAAAGACATGGCGAAAAAGCGTTGCTCATCGAAAAAGGGTGAGTGGCTTTATAACCTGCTCAAGCGCGCCTGACAAGCATCAGGCACTAAAAATGCGGATATTCCGCACGTTTCGTGCAATTTGCGCACGAAACGTGCATTGAAGCTCAAATCAGGCCGTGCCGCCGACGGTCATGCGGTCGATGCGCAGCGTCGGCTGGCCGACGCCGACCGGCACGCTCTGGCCTTCCTTGCCGCACACGCCGACGCCGGTATCCAGCTTCATGTCGTTGCCGATCATGCTCACGAACTTGAGCGATTCCGGACCGCTGCCGATCAGCGTCGCGCCCTTGACCGGATAGCTGATCTTGCCGTTCTCGATCATGTACGCCTCGGACGCCGAGAACACGAACTTGCCGTTCGTGATATCGACCTGGCCGCCGCCGAAGTTCACCGCATACAGGCCGTTCTTCACCGATTTGATGATTTCCTGTGGATCCTTGTCGCCGTTCAGCATGTACGTGTTGGTCATGCGCGGCATCGGCAGCGCGGCGTACGATTCGCGGCGCGCGTTGCCGGTGACCGGCATCTTCATCAGACGCGCATTCAGCGTGTCCTGGATATAGCCCTTCAGGATGCCGTCCTCGATCAGTGTCGTGCACTGCGTCGGGTTGCCTTCGTCGTCGATATTGAGCGAGCCGCGACGGTTCGGCAGCGTGCCGTCGTCGACGACCGTGACGCCTCTGGCCGCCACCTGCTCGCCGATCCGTCCGGCGAATGCCGACGAACCCTTGCGGTTGAAGTCGCCTTCGAGACCGTGGCCGATCGCTTCGTGCAGCAGCACGCCCGGCCAGCCCGGTCCGAGCACGACGGTCATCGCGCCGGCCGGCGCGGGACGCGCGTCGAGGTTCACGAGCGCGGCGTGCACCGCGTCGTCGACGTAGCCCGACAGGATTGCGTCGGTGAAATAACCGTAGTCGAAGCGTCCGCCGCCGCCGCCGCTGCCGATTTCACGCCTGCCGTTCTGCTCGGCGATCACGGTGACCGACACGCGCACGAGCGGACGGATGTCCGCGGCGAGCGCGCCGTCGCTGCGCGCGACCAGCACGACGTCGTATTCGCCGGCGAGGCCCGCCATCACCTGCTTGATGCGCGGATCGCGGCCGCGCGCCATTTCCTCGATGCGCTCCAGCAGCTTGACCTTGGCGGTCGCGTCGAGCGAATGCAGCGGATCGGACGGCAGGTACAGATCGCGCCCGGCAATGCCGGTCAGCGACGACGCCACCTTGATCTTCTGCTTGCCGCCGCCGGCCTTTGCGATCGACCGCGTGGCGAGCGCCGCCTGGCGGATCGCCTCGGGCGACAGGTCGTCCGAATAGGCGAACGCCGTCCGGTCACCCGACACGGCACGCACGCCGACACCCTGATCGATGCTGAAGCTGCCCGATTTGACGATGCCTTCCTCGAGACTCCACGCTTCGCTGCGCGTCGCCTGGAAATACAGGTCGGCGTAATCGATGCGGTGCGTGAAGATCTCCCCGAGGGTGCGGATGAGAACGCCTTCGTCGAGGCCATACGGCGTGAGGAGCACGTCCTTGGCGGTTGCGAGGTTGCGAATGCCGGGTTCGATGATATTCATGCGAGGTCTGGTCTTTTCAATGCAAAGGATTCGGTCGGAGCGTGCGTCGATGTCAGGTGTCAGATGGATCTTCGGCGCGGCGCTTTCAAGGTCAGTCTGGTCGGCGATGGGATGTCGGCTAAGGTCCGCTCATGTCAGCACGCGATGCCGCCAGGCGGGCAGGCTCTGGCGAACTTCATCGATGCGCGCGCGTTCGAGATTACCGGTCACGACGCCCGCGCCTTCGTCCCGCACGGCCACGATCTCGCCCCACGGATCGATCAGCATGCTGTGGCCCCACGTGCGGCGGCCGTTCTCGTGTTTGCCGCCCTGGGCCGCGGCCAGCACGTAACACTGGTTTTCGACGGCGCGTGCGCGCAGCAGCATTTCCCAGTGCGCACGGCCCGTGGTGTACGTGAACGCGGACGGCACGACGATCATCGCGCAATCGCCCATCCGGCGATACAGCTCCGGAAAACGAAGATCGTAGCAGACGGACAGGCCGACCCGGCCGAACGGCGCGTCAAAGGTGCGGACTTCGTCGCCGGGGCGGATCGTGCGCGCCTCATCGAACGATTCCTCGCCTTTTTCGAAGTTGAAGAGGTGAATCTTGTCGTAGCGGGCCGCCTCGCGGCCTTGCGGGTCGAAGACGAGCGTCGTGTTCAGCACGCGGGTGGCTTCCGGCGCGGTCAGCGGCAGCGTGCCGCCGATGACCCAGACCTTGTGGCGGCGCGCCGCGTCGGCGAGAAAGCGCTGGATCGGACCGTCGCCCCACGCTTCGCGCACGGCGAGCTTGTCCGTGTCCCTGAAACCCATGAAGCAGAAGTATTCGGGCAGCAGCACGAGCTGCGCGCCGTCGGCGGCCGCTTCGGCGATGAGGCGGCCGGCTTCGGCGAGGTTGCGGTCGCGATCCGGTGTGCTCACCATCTGGAGCGCGGCGACCCGGAACGACGCAGGGGCAGACTGTGAAGCGGCGTGTTGATCGCTCATGGGCGTTTCGAAAGACTCCCGGCTGGGCGGCGCGCGTTCCGGTTCCGCACACCTCGCGGAACGGGACACACGCCGGGACAATTCATGGCACCACCGCCGACCCTGCCTGCCACGGCGCAGCGGCAGTGCCTGGGGCCGGATCGGCGTTCAGTGGACGGCGGTCGGAGCCGGCTCGGCCATCTTACCGCGATCGTCATGGACCCGCTCGACATGCGGTTTGGACCACGGGCCGGTGATCGCGTAGTCCATCGCGAACGCGTGGCTGATCGACTGCGATAGCGCGAAGTCAGCGACCAGCGCGCCAAGACCGAACAGCGGGTTGATGATCGCCGCGGCGATCACGCCGGCGCCCGCGCTCACCGTCGGCGTGATGTGCACGCGCAGGTCCTGCGTTTCGTGGGCGAGGTCGACGGTGCCCTTCATGTCGGCGCGCGCCGGTGCGGTGACCATCTCGAAGTTGTCCGTGCGGCCGACGCCTTCGTCGATCTTCGCGGCGCCCGTCACGCGCTCGAACGGCAGGCCTTCGCCGATCACGTCGCGGAAATTGAGCGTGGCGAAGCGCGCGAAGCTTTGCAGGCTCACCACGCCGAGCAGCTTGGCGACACCCGGATCGACCTTCAGGATCTGTCCGTGACGCAGGTCGAGGGCGAGCGTGCCGCCGAGCGTCGGGTAATTGATCGCGGTCGGGCCGCCGATCCACGCGAGCTGGCCCGACAACGTGCCCGAGCCGTACTTGACCGCATGGGCGACGCCGGCGCGTTCGAGCAGCGCGCCCGCGTCCTTGATGTCGAGCTTGAAATCGACCGCCGTGCGGCGGGGCACGGCTTCCTCGGTGCTGCCGGCGATTGTTTCGTCGGTGCGCCACTTCGCGGTCGCGCTCAGGGTCGCGGCCGGGTTGCTGAGGTCGAGCTTGTCCAGTTGCCAGACGGGCACGCCGTCCTCGTCGAAATTGTGCGCGTCGACTTCCAGCCGGCCGAGATTGCGCTCGCGCACGATCAGCTCGTTCACAATCAGATCGACCGACGGCATGTTCTGCGCCGGCACCGACATCGCGCGGCTGAACAGATCCTTTTCGCTCGCCGACGGAATCACGAGTTTCGCGAAGCGCGCCTGCAAGGTACCGGGCGAGCCTTTCGTCGCGCCCGGCAGCCACGACACGTAGCCCGACACCTGGCTCGAGCCGATGTTGGCCTGCCACTTGCCGGCCTGGCTCGAGGCGCCGACCACCAGGTTGTCCCAGTGGCGCTTGAGGAGCGTGAGCGTGCCGATGTGGACCGCGAAGCGGGTCGGCAGGAACTGCTGCGCCGTCGCGTTCGGAACGCCGGGTTGCATGGCGTCCTTGCTGCCGCTGCGCATCTGCGCGACGAGCGCGCGCCACGCGTCGGCGTCGAAATGTTCGACGTCGACTGCTGCGGTGACGCCCTCAGACGGCAGATCGGCCGGCTTGTTGATGCCGATCGCGCCACGTACGACCGTCAGCGGCGCTTTCGGGTCGTGGCGCAGCAGGTAAGTCGCGGTGATCGGGCCGAAGGTGAGGTCGGCGCGTTGCAGGCTGGCGTCGCCGGGGGCGGGTGTTTCCGCGGTTCCCGCGGACGAAGGGGGCTCGCCCGCTTTCCCCGCCGGTCTGGGCGCCACCGGCGCGCCCGCCGGCGAAGTATCCGCTGGTGGCCGGAGCGTGAAGCGCAGCGGCATCGGCTCGCCCATCGGCTTGTTGAACGGCGCGGGGAGGTCCAGCGCGAGGCCGGTCAGATCGGAATTCATGGTGACGTCCGGCAGGCGGCCCTTCGCGCCGTGAATGTTCATCTGGTACGGCGCGCTGCCGCTCATGTGCGCGAGCACCTGGGTGGCCGGGCCGCGCAGGTTCAGCCCGCGCGCGGCGTCGACGCTGATGTGGCCGGCGACGTCGAACGCGTAGGTGCCGTCCTGCCGGTATCCGCCGTTCGCACGGACGTCGCCGCCGAGAAAGCGCGCGGACAGCCGGTCGGTCCGGGCGGTGTGCTCCGTGAAATGCAGCTTGCCGTTGATCTGCGAGAGCGGCGGCAACTTCTCCATCGCGAGCTGGTTGTTCTGGAATCCGAGCGCGCCTTCGATGGCAACGTGCGGCATCGGCGTGCGCGGCAGCGTCAGTTTGAGCGCGAGCGTCGCCGGACCCTCGGCATGCAGCTTTTCGCCGGCGTGTTTCGAAATGCCACCGAGCGCGCTGTGGTTCACGTAGTCGAGCATGTCGGCGAGCGGGCCGTGCGCGTCGCCCACGATGACGAAGTTCGACGCCTTGGTGCCGAGATCGTCGATCTTCCCGGAAACCTTGCCGAGCGCGACGCGCCTGTAATGCGCATGGTCGACATCGAAGCGCAGCACGTTTTCCTTCAGTTCGAACTTGCCGTCGATGCCGTCGAGCGCGGGCCAGACGCTCGGTGTGCCGTCCTTCAGCTTGCGCGGCGGAAACGGCGACGGCTCGAAGCGGCCGCCGCGAAACGGCGCGACGATGCGAAAGACGCCTGCGGTCGGGTCGCGCGAGTAGGGGAATTTGTCGAGATTGCCATGCACATCGATTGTTCCCCCGTGCGACGTGCCGGCCTGCAGACCGTGGCCGAGATACAGGCGCAGCTTCTCGCTGATGCTGGTGGGCAGATAGCGTGGGATTCGCGACACGGCGGCGCGGTCGAACACGGCGGTCAGATCGAGCGAGCCGCGCCCGTGGCCGGGGTTCGTGTAGTTCGCGGTGAGCTTCGCGGCGGCGTCCGCGTTCGCGACCGCGAAATCGGACATCCTGAACGTGAACGCCTTGTGCTGTTCGCCCGGCGGGGCCGGCTTGATTTCCCACTGGCCGTGGCCGGTCATCCGGTCGAACGTCAGGCGTGGGTCGTCGAATACACCAGGTAGCGTGACGGCGACCTTCTCGGTGTCGAGCGTGATGGAGCCGTGGTTCTCATCGGCATCGACGCTTCCCCACAGGTTCTCGACGCCCGGAATACCCGCGCGTGGGTGGTTCAGTTTCGTGAGACCGGGCGGCGGTTCCTGCGCGGCCACGCTGATGCCCTGCAGATCGCCCTTGAAGCGGTAGTGCACGATCGGCTCGGCACCCGCCGAACGCTGCTCGGCGGCGGCTTCGCCAGCATCGGGCTTGTCCCGTTCGATTTCGATCACGTAATTGGCGACCAGCCCGCGCGGATTGAAGCGCACGAGGTTGTTCAGCAGGCTGCGCGGCAACGGCAGTGCCCGGCTGAATTCCGCGAGGATGCCGAGGTCGACGCGATCGCCGTTGACGCTGATCAGTTGCCCGTGCTGGATGCTCGGCATCCGGTAACGTGCGTTCAGCGTCGCGAGCGTGAGCGTGCGCGTGACCGGCGTGCCGTCATCGAGCGGCGGCTGGCCGAGCTCGGCGTGCAGGTCGCGCAGTTGCAGCGTGAAGTCGCGGCTCGCCAGATCGACGTGCCATGTGAAATCGGCGACTGGCACGTCGAGCCTCGGCTGCGTCGGATGCACGCGCATCGACACGTCGGTGCCGGCCAGATGCCCGCCCGCGGATGTCATCCGGCCTTCGGCGAAGTCGATCCAGATGGCGTTGTCGATGCGGCCCGCGTAGGTCTCGACCGGGAAATCCATATAACGCGCGAGCGTCGGCAGATCGACCGGGCCGGTCGACAGATACGCCTGACCTTTCCAGTTGACCGGCTTGCCGACCGCCGAGAGCGGCGCGTGGCGAAAGTGCGCGCGGAAGTCGAGCGGGCCGTGCAGCACGGTGCCCTCGGCGGGCGCCTGCAGGGCGAAACGATGCTCGTAGCCGTCGTTGAGGATCGCGAGGCGGATATCGTGCAGCCTGATCTCGGGTGCGTCGTGACGCGCGTCGCGCCAGCGCAGCGTCCCGCCGCGAAGCACGATCGCCTGCTGGCGAAGCAGCCAGGTGGTGAACGCATCGTTGCCGGTATGGCGGGTGGGTAGCGGTACGCCGGCCACCGAAAGCACGCCGTCGGTGCCGCGTGCGATCAGGACGTCGGGCTGGTCGACGACCAGGCTCGACATCACCGGCTCGAACTGCACGAGCGAGCGCCACGACAGCGTCGCGGTGGCGTGCGGAATGGTGAGTGCGGTGTTGCCGTCGCGGTCGCGGATCGTGACGTTGGCGATATCGATGCCGGGCTGGAAACCTGTCCAGTGCGGCGTCAACTGGCCGATGTCCAGTTGCGCGTGCAACTTCGACGAGACGGCGGCCTCGATGCGCGGACGGAGCGCATCGACGTGCGGCAGGACCGCGTAGCGCAAACCCAGAAAGAGGCCCACCACGATGAAGTACAGCACCAGCGCGATCGCGAGAACGACTCGCAGCGTATGGCGCAGCACCACATGGTCGCTCCCGCTGCTGGGCCTGGCGTGTCCGGCCTCGTGCGGGTCGGCGGATTCGTTTCGCTCGGACATGCGGCGGCGGGTGGGCGTATGGTAGTTTTGCGGTCTGACGACGAAATGTAACACACAGGCCAACGGCTACGGGCACTCGGTGAAACGTCCGGCCAGCAAGCCTTGCGACGCAACAGGACAGTACGCTGAAGTGATCCGGAGCGCCCGGCTGGCGACTTCGCCGGATCCGTCCTGCGCGGCTGTTGCGTGCCCCGTGCGTCGTAATCGATGAAGCAACGAGCGAGCCAGACCTTAGATGACTGATTCCACCCTGATGAGTTCCGCCTGGTCGCACTACGCGGCGCGCGCCGCGGCGGCCCGACCCGAACTCGCGGCACGCGTGACGGCGCTCGCGGCGGCGCCCGTCACCCGCGCGCAGATCGACGCGCGGCTCGACGAACTGACCGGCGCGGGCGGCCTGGCGTCCACTGCACCGCTCACCGAAGATGCACTGAAAAAGGCGCTGCGCCAGTTGCGCACCGAGGTGTTCTGCGCGGTCATGGAGCGCGATCTGTCGGGCCGCGCGGACGTCGCCGAAGTCACCGGCACGATGACCGATCTCGCCGAGGCGACGATCCAGCGCTCGCTCGCGGTGCTGTCCGCCGATCTCGAAGCGCTCTATGGCGAGCCGCGCGGCCCCGATGGCGAGCGGCTCACGCTCGGCGTGGTCGGCATGGGCAAGCTGGGTGGGCGCGAGCTGAACGTATCGTCCGACATCGATCTGATCTTTCTGTACGAAGAGGACGGCGAGACGGCCGGCGGCCAGCGCCCGGGAATCGCGACGCAGGATTTCTTCGCGCGTCTTGGCAAGCGGTTGATCGCCGCGCTCGCCGAAGTCACCGCCGACGGCTACGTGTTTCGCGTCGACATGCGGCTGCGGCCGAACGGCGATTCGGGACCGCTCGTGTGCAGCGTCGGCATGCTCGAAGAGTATTTCTACGTGCAGGGCCGCGAATGGGAGCGCTACGCGTGGATCAAGGGCCGGCTCGTCTCGGAAGGCGAGAGTGAGGCGGCGCAGCGTCTGTCGAAGCAGCTCGACGCGATCGTCACGCCGTTCATCTACCGCCGGTATCTGGACTTTGGCGTGATCGCGGCGATCCGCTCGCTGCATCTGCAGATTCGCCAGGAGGCGCAGCGCCGTGCCTCGATGCGTCCCGACAAGGCCGACGACATCAAGCTCGGTCGTGGTGGCATTCGCGAGATCGAGTTCAGCGCGCAGGTGTTCCAGCTGATTCGCGGCGGGCAGGATGCGGGCTTTCGCGTGCGGCCCACGCTGAAGGTGCTGCGGCACGCGGCGGCGCACGGGCTGATCGCGCCGGCTGTGTGTGCCGAACTCGCGCAGGCCTACCGGTTTCTGCGCGACCTCGAACACCGTCTGCAATACCGCAACGACGCGCAGACCCACGCGATGCCGGTCGACCCGGAAGAACGCGCGCAGCTTGCAACAACAATGGGTTTCGACGATTACGCCGCGCTGATGACGGCGCTCGACGGGCATCGCGAACGCGTCGAGCGGCAGTTTGACGAAATTTTCGCCGACAAGGTGAGCGGCCAGAACGGCTGCGGCGCGCAGGAAGACGGCGCGGCGGCCTGGGTGTGGAGCAGCGCGCTCGATGACGAAAGCGCCGATGAAGCGCTGCGGGCCCGCATCGTCGAACTGGGCGTCGAGGAGCCGGGCGAGCTGCTGGACCGGCTACGTGCCGTCTGGCGTTCGTCGCGTTACGCGGGGCTCGCCGAGCGTAGCCGGCAGCGCTTTGACATCGTCGCGCAGCGCGCGCTCGAGGCGGCCCGCACGCTGGAGCCGGCCGGCCGGCGCGGCGACACGATCGCGCGCTTCTTCGATCTGCTCGAAGCAGTGAGCCGGCGCGGCGTATACCTCGCGCTGCTGACGGAATATCCGGTGGCGCTGCACCGTGTGCTGTCGGTGCTGGGCGGTTCGCGCTGGGCGGCGGGCTATCTGATCCGGCATCCCCAGCTGCTCGACGAACTGCTCGACGACGAAGCCATCGCGAGTCCGTTCGACTGGCCCGAGTTCAAGCGGTCGTTGCGCGCGCGGATCGCCGCGGCCGATGGCGTGGAGCAGCAGATGGACCTGCTGCGCCACGCGCACCAGGCGGAGGTGTTCCGCATCCTGCTGATCGACCTGGCCGGCCATCTGAGCGTCGAGCATGTGAGTGACCGGCTCTCCGAACTCGCTGACGCCGTGCTCGACGTGACGCTCGAAGCGGTCTGGAAGACGGTGGCGAAGCGCCATCGCGAGGTGCCGCGCTTCGCGGTGATCGCGTACGGCAAGCTCGGTGGCAAGGAGCTTGGCTACGCGTCGGACCTCGACGTGATCTTCCTGTACGACGACCCCGACGACGCAGCCGCCGACGTCTATGCCACGTTCACGCGGCGCCTCATCACATGGCTCACGATGGCGACGGGCGCGGGCACGCTGTTCGACGTCGACCTGCGTCTGCGGCCGAACGGCGAATCGGGGCTGCTGGTGACCGATCTCGACGCGTTCCGGCGTTACCAGCTGCGCGAAGGCGACGCGGCGAACACCGCGTGGGTGTGGGAGCACCAGGCGCTGTCACGCGCCCGTTACTGCGCTGGCGACGCGGAGATCGGCGCGCGCTTCGAAGCGATCCGCACCCAGGTGCTGACGACGCCGCGCGATGCCGCGCCGCTCGCCGCGGAGATCGTCGAGATGCGCCAGCGCGTCGAAGCCGGGCACCCGAACCGCACCGAGCTCTTCGATCTGAAACACGATCGCGGCGGGATGGTCGATATCGAGTTCACCGTTCAATACTGGGTGCTGCTGCACGCCGCGCGCGACCCCGAACTGATCCGCAACACGGGGAACATCGCGCTCTTGCGCGAGGTGTCGCGATTCGGGCTGATGAGCGAGGAAGAGGCGGAGACGGTCGGGGCGGCGTACCGGACGTATCGCAAGCTGCAACACCGGCTGCGGCTCGACGGCATGGAAAAGGCGCGGGTCGAGCCGGAGCGGGTGCACGCCGAACGCGACGCGGTGCTGGGGTTGTGGAAGCGCGTGTTCGGGTGATGAACGGCATGGCGCGCGGGCGCCGGGCGGCACCGCTCACGCCGTCAGCATTTCCTTTGCGTGCTTGCGGGTGGTCGCGGTGATCTCGATGCCGCCGAGCATCCGCGCGACTTCCTCGATGCGGCTCGACCTGTCGAGCGGCGTGACGCTGCTGGTCGTGCCGCCCTTGCCGTTGCCGCTCTTCGCCACCTGAAAGTGATGGTCGCCGCGCGCCGCCACCTGCGGCAAATGCGTGACGCACAGCACCTGACGGTCGCGCCCGAGCTGATGCAGCAGCCGCCCGACGACTTCCGCGACGCTGCCGCCAATCCCCGTGTCCACTTCGTCGAAGATCAGCGTCGGCGTGAGGCTCGCCGCGCTCGCGATCACGGCAAGCGCGAGGCTGATCCGCGCCAGTTCGCCGCCCGAGGCGACTTTCGCGAGCGGTCGCAGCGGAACGCCCGCGTGACCCGCGACGCGAAACTCGATCTGCTCCGTGCCGTGTGCGCCACCTTCCGCTAGCGGCACGAGCGCCACCTCGAAGCTGCCGCCGGTCATCGACAGTTCCTGCATGCCTGTCGTCACCGCCGAGCCGAGCACTTTGGCTGCTTTCGCGCGCGCCTTCGACAGTACCTTTGCTTCGGCGAAGTACACGTCTTTCGCTTTCGATTCGGCAGCGCGCAGGCTGTCGAGATCGGCTGCGGCATCGAGTGCGGCGAGTTGCGCACGACGGGTTTCGTGTTCTTCGGGCAGCGTTTGCGGCTGAAGACGGAATTTGCGCGCCATCGAGTGCAATGCTTCAAGGCGCTTCTCGACCTGGGCGAGCCGCTCGGGATCGAGTTCGAGCCGCTGCGCGTAATGCGAGAGCGAATAGGCCGCTTCCTGCAACTGGATTTCGGCGGGCTCGAGCGCGGCGAGCGTATCGTTGAGCGCGGGATCGATCTCCGCGAGACCGCGCACCTTCGAGATGATCGCGCCGAGGTGCGTGATCATCGCCTCGTCGGATTCCGACAGCGCGCCAAGCGCGCCCTGCACGCCTTCGATCAGGCTCGCCGAATGCGACAGCCGATGATGTTCGGCGTTGACCTCTTCCCATTCACCTGGTTGCGGCGCGAGCTTGTCGAGTTCGGTGAGCTGCCAGGCAAGCCGCTCGCGTTCGAGCTGCAGTTCGCGATCGCGTGTCTGCGCGGTTTCGACCGCCTGCGCCGCTTCGCGCCAGCCGCGCCATGCGCGCGTGACGCTGGACGCCGTGTCGAGCAGCCCGGCATGCGTGTCGAACAGTTCGCGTTGCGCGTCGGGGCGCATCAGCAACTGGTGCGCGTGTTGCCCATGAATATCGACGAGCATTTCGCCGACTTCGCGCAGCTGCGTGAGCGTGGCCGGCGTGCCGTTGATGAAGGCACGCGAGCGGCCGTTCGAATCGATCACCCGGCGCAGCATCACTGTGCTGCCATGCATCGCGTCGGCGGGGTCGGCTTCGATGCTGAGCGCCTGTTCGTCGAGCCACTGTTCGACCTGCGCGTGCGTCGCGAATTCAGCCGTGATGTCAGCGCGCGATTCACCGGTGCGCACGACGTTTGCGTCGGCGCGGGCACCCAGCGTCAGCGCGAGCGCGTCGATCAGGATCGACTTGCCCGCGCCCGTTTCACCGGAGAAAACCGTGAAGCCGCTGTCGAATTCGAGATCGAGCGCGGCGACGATCACGAAGTCGCGTATCGAGAGATGGCGAAGCATGGAGTCTGGTCTGGTTAGCTGTTTTAGCGGCAAATTCGATGCGCGGGTGACACTGCGTGTCCTTGCGTTTTGCTTCCTGTGTGGTTGTCGGGTTGCGTAGTTGCGCGGCCATGCAGGTCAATCTGTCGGCTGCCCGCTCACGCGAGTCGAGTCGACCGGTGAACGGTATGCGGATGGTTCACGTCGGCGGATCGTCCGCGAGCGACGGGTGCTCGTTCCAGTGAAGCTTCTTGCGCAGCGTCGCGTAATAGCTGTAGCCGACCGGATGCAGGAACGGCACGGTGTGGCGCGAGCGGCGTACGTCGATCGTGTCGTTCAGTTCCAGCGCCGTGAACGACTGCATGTCGAAATTCACGTTGACGTCGCGACCCGAAATGATCTGGATGCTGACCGCCGAGTCGTCCGGAATCACGATCGGGCGGTTCGACAGCGCGTGCGGCGCAATCGGCACGAGCACGAGACCCTGTAGCCGCGGATGCAGGATCGGCCCCGCCGACGACAGCGCATATGCGGTCGACCCGGTCGGCGTGGCGACGATCAGGCCGTCCGAGCGCTGGTTGTACATGAAACGCCCGTCGACAGAGACGCGCAGTTCCGCCATCCCCGAGAAGCCGCTCCGGTTGACCACCACGTCGTTGAAAGCCAGCGCGTGATAGATCGGCTCGCCGTCGCGCATGATGCGGGCTTCGAGCAGCGTCCGTTCTTCCCGCTCGAAACTGCCCGCCAGCATCTGGGGGACGATTTCCCGCATGTCCGAAATCGGAATATCCGTGATGAAGCCCAGCCGGCCATGGTTGATGCCGATCAGCGGCGTGCGGTAGGGCGCGAGCTGACGCCCGATGCCGAGCATGGTGCCATCACCACCCAGCACCACCGCGACGTCCGCACGTGCGCCGATCTCGTCGGGACGCAGTGCCGGATAGCCGGTCACGCCGATTTCCTGGGCGGTGTCCGCTTCGAACACGACGTCGAAGCCGCGCCGCGCGATGCACGACGCGAGCTCCGTCAGCGGCTCGCCGATGCCTGGCGTGTGGCTGCGCCCGACTAGCGCAACGGTCTTGAACTGGCTGGTAACTTGCATGCCGGCATTACACCATAGCTGTGTGTCGAAAAGAACCTTTCACCTGCTGTCGCAACAGCGCGCAGGACGGCGGACCTGGCAACGCGCCGTGAGTGGTGGCGCCTGCCGCTACTTTGCCCGCTGGCGGGCGCGGCTGCGCGGCCGGTGTGGGTTTGTCGCTAGAATGGTGAACCGCCACTGACGACAGGCCGCCCGGCGGCGTGCCGCCGGACGCCAGACGCGACGAACCCGCGACTGTAGCGAAACGTTTTGTGATCGCTCCCTGAAGTATCGCCGTTGAGCTAAAATTTTCCCTCATGCTAGATCCTCGCGCACAAACCCTCCTCAAAACGCTGATCGAGCGCTATATCGCCGAAGGTCAGCCGGTCGGCTCGCGCACGCTTTCCCGCTATTCCGGCCTCGAGCTCAGCCCGGCGACCATCCGCAACGTGATGTCGGACCTCGAGGATCTCGGTCTTGTGATCAGCCCGCACACCTCGGCCGGGCGCATTCCGACGCCGCGCGGCTATCGTCTTTTCGTCGACACGATGCTGACCGTCGAATCCGCCGCTGACGAAGAAGCGGTCATGCGCACGGTCAAGACCACGCTCCAGGGCGGCGAGCCGCAGAAAATCGTCGCGGCGGCGGCGAGCGTGCTCTCCAGCCTGTCGCAGTTCGCGGGCGTCGTGCTGACGCCGCGGCGCAGCCACGTATTCAAGCAGATCGAATTCATGCGCCTGTCCGACAAGCGCATCCTGCTTATCATCGTGACGCCCGAAGGCGACGTGCAGAACCGCATCATGGCCACCCAGCGCGACTTCTCGCCGTCGCAGCTCGTGGAAGCCTCCAATTACATCAACGCGCACTTCGCGGGCCTTTCGTTCGACGTGGTACGCCGGCGCCTGCGCGACGAGATCGACGAGTTGCGCGGCGACATGACCACGCTGATGCACGCGGCCGTGACCGCCAGCACCGACGACACCGACACGGGCGAGACCGTGCTGATTTCGGGCGAGCGCAACCTGCTCGAAGTCGCCGACCTTTCGTCGGACATGGCGCGGCTGCGCAAGCTTTTCGATGTGTTTGACCAGAAGACCAGCCTCCTTCAATTGCTCGACGTATCGAGTCACGCGCAGGGCGTGCAGATTTTCATCGGCGGTGAATCGAATCTGGTGCCGATCGAGGAAATGAGCGTGGTGACCGCGCCGTACGAGGTGAATGGAAAGATCGTCGGCACGCTCGGTGTGATCGGGCCGACGCGCATGGCCTACAACCGTGTCATTCCGATCGTCGACATCACCGCACGGCTGCTTTCGATGAGCCTCAGCCAGCAGTAACACCCCGCGTGCACCGCACGTCGCGCATCGCATGAGACACATGATGCGCGACCGCGCGCACCGCGCCAACTGGCCGGATGGCCAGCTATCGGTGGAAAACCGGGCCGCTATAATGGGCTCCACCTGAACCGATTTCCTGCAGCACGCCACCGGGCCAACTGAATATGCGTTTCGATCTCGAGCGGCCTTCGCAGTCCGCCACGTCACATCGTGTCGCGGTGTTGCTGATCAATCTCGGCACGCCGGATGCTCCAACGCCGCGTGCCGTGCGTCGCTACCTCGCGCAGTTCCTGTCCGATCCGCGCGTGGTCGAGATTCCGGCCGCGATCTGGCAGGTGATCCTGCGTCTGTTGATCCTGCCGTTTCGTGGTCGGGCGTCGGCAAAGAAGTACGCGGCCGTATGGATGCCGGAGGGTTCGCCGCTGCGTGTCCACACCGAAAAGCAGGTGGAGGCGCTGCGCCATCTGCTGCATCTGAACGACTATCAGGTGATCGTCGATTACGCGATGCGCTATGGCACACCGGGCATTCCCGCGATGCTGAAGCAGTTGAAACTGTCGGGCGCCGAGAGGGTGCTGTTGATGCCGATGTATCCGCAGTATTCGTCGTCCACCACGGCCACGGCATTCGACGACGCATTCGTTGCGTTGCGGCGCATGCGCAACCAGCCGGAAGTGCGCACGGTGCGTCACTATTGCGACCATCCGGCATATATCGCCGCGCTCGCCGCGCAGGTGCGGCACTACTGGCAGACGCACGGCCAGCCGGATTTCGCGAATGGCGACAAGCTGGTGTTGAGTTTTCACGGCGTGCCGAAACGCACGCTCGATCTCGGCGATCCGTATCACGAGCAATGCCAGCAGACCGGCGCGCTGCTGATGAACGCGCTGCACCTGTCGCCGGTGGAGTGCCGCATCACGTTCCAGTCGCGTTTTGGGCGCGCCGAGTGGCTGCAGCCCTATACCGCGCCCACGCTGAAGGAGCTTGGGCAGGCAGGCGTGCGGCGCGCGGACGTGTTTTGCCCCGGTTTCACAGCTGATTGTCTGGAGACGATCGAGGAAGTCGGCCTTGAAGTGCGCGACGAATTTCTGCACGCGGGCGGCAAGGAGTTTCACCGTATCCCGTGCGTCAATGCTTCTTCGCCGTGGATCGCGGCGCTGGGCGAGATCGTCGCGCAACATCTGCAAGGCTGGCCGGTCATTCAGCCGGCGCCTGCGCAGGGCGCCGCGGTGGCCCAGGCGTGATGGTCGACAACGAACGGGGAACGGGTCGGAAACAGGCTGAATAATTGATCAGGATTGGAAGAGCTTCAATGAACTACAGAATTGATACCGGGCCCGGTGCGCGTCTGCGGATCGACAAATGGCTGTGGGCCGCGCGCTTCTTCAAGACGCGTTCGCTCGCGGCGGACGCGGTCGAGAAAGGACGTGTGCGGATCGGCGGCGCGACGGTCAAGCCGTCGAAGGACGTGCGGGTGGGCGACCCGGTCGAGATCCAGATCGAGCAGGTTCTGTGGCAACTGGAAGTGCTGGGCATCTGCGACGTGCGCGGCCCGGCGAGCGTCGCGCAGACGCTCTACGCTGAAACAGCTGAAGGCAGGGAAAAACGGCTGGCGGAACAGGACCGGCGCAAGACGTATCGCGAACCGGCCGCCAGCATGCACGGCCGGCCGACCAAACGCGACCGGCGCGTTATCGACAAACTTTCAGGTGCGGATTGAAAAGTTTTTCCATTGTCTGATGCACGCCACCGTATTCCGTCGTGCTTTCGTTGACGGCGCCAGACATACATATGGTCGTGGTGCCCGCGATGAGTACCAGGGCGACCACCGAAATTGCAAGGGTCAGTTTCACGGTACTCCCCTGAAAGATGCGGGATTGAAACGGCGTTCTGGCCAGGTGGTAAGGCAATAACGACAGTGACAGCAGTGAAAACAGCAGCGATCCGGAAAGAAGATTACGACTGTTAGGGTAAACGTGTCTTTTCGGACGTCTGAGTGGAGTTTAGGACAGTCGCGCATCGGGCTCAATCTCAATCTGATGACGGTCGTGTGATTGTTGTAACGGCCAGTTTCACCGCACGTTCCGGGTGCGAACCGGGGTGTGAATGGACTTGAAAACGCCAGTGCGGACCCCATTTGCACCATCGACAAGCGGCGGCTTGTTGTGTCCGTGCAACGCTCGTCAGGGCGCGCATGGAATGAAGACGCCGCCGTGCCTTTTATTTTTTAACGACTTTCAGCGACATGGAAAACACGCAAGAGAATCCGACCAGCCAGAATCCCACGCCCGCGGACGAAACCGGTCGCGCGGCCGCTGATGCCACTGCTGCCGCTACGGCTACGGCCCAGCCGGAAGGAACGGCACAGGTTGAGTCTGCTGATACGGCACTCGCTGAAGCGCAGGCGAAGATTGTCGAACTGCAGGAGAGCTTCCTGCGCGCGAAGGCCGAGACGGAGAACGTGCGCCGCCGCGGCCAGGACGACGTCGCGAAGGCACACAAGTTCGCGATCGAGAGCTTCGCTGAACATCTGCTGCCGGTGCTCGACAGCCTCGAAGCCGCGCTCGCGCACAACTCGGACGACCTGGCAAAGGTCCGCGAAGGCGTCGAGCTCACGCTGCGCCAGTTGACGGGCGCGCTGGAGAAGGGGCGCGTCGTTGCTCTGAACCCGGTCGGCGAGAAGTTCGACCCGCATCGCCACCAGGCCATTTCGATGGTGCCGGCCGAGCAGGAAGCGAACACGGTCGTCGCTGTGCTGCAAAAGGGTTACGTGATTGCCGACCGCGTGCTGCGTCCGGCACTCGTGACCGTCGCGGCGCCGAAGTAAGCGCGGCAGTCAGTCGTCCGGTCCCGCCCGTAGCATTGTTGTCATGACCAGCATTCCCGTCGATGCCACCGCGTTCTCCGTCTTCGACATGCAGGAGCTGAGCGCCGAAACGTTCGACGCCGGCCTTGTTTCGGCCGGAGATGAACTGGCGGTCGTCTTCTTTTGGGGTTTCGAGTGCTTTAACTGCGAAATCGCGAAGAAGGCGATGCTGACGCAGCCGGACGCGATCCGCGCGCTCGGGCTCAAATGGTTCCACTGCAACGTCTACGAGCACCGCGAACTGGGCCGTCGCTTCTTGCTGCACGGCGTGCCGACGTGGTTTTTCTTCCACCGTGGCAAACGCCTTGGCCGGGCAACCGGCTGGCATGGCATCGGCCAGTTCGAGGCCGCCGTCGCGGCGACGCGGGCGAAAATCGTCGCCGCTGTGACGGATGAAGGTGGTGCCACACTGGAAAACCGCATGGCCGGGCCGGGCGATTGAAAAATATTAATGACCGCATTGCATTCAGGGTCTTGAAAACGATGCGGATGCACTTATTTTGAGTGCAGGTATGAATTGAAGGCGAAGTGCGCCGCCAATCCTCAAGACGGGGCGCGCCTTTCGCTGCGATCAAAGTTCAGGAGATCAGGAAAAATGGGCAAAATCATCGGTATTGACCTCGGCACCACGAACTCGTGCGTGGCGATCATGGAAGGCAACTCGGTCAAGGTGATCGAGAACTCGGAAGGCGCGCGCACCACGCCGTCGATCATCGCTTACATGGAAGACGGCGAGATTCTCGTCGGCGCACCGGCCAAGCGTCAGTCGGTCACGAACCCGAAGAACACGCTGTACGCCGTCAAGCGCCTGATCGGCCGCCGCTTCGAAGAAAAGGAAGTGCAGAAAGACATCGCTCTGATGCCGTACAAGATCATGAAAGCCGATAACGGCGATGCATGGGTCGAAGTGCGCGACCAGAAGCTCGCTCCGCCGCAAATCTCCGCGGAAACGCTGCGCAAGATGAAGAAGACCGCTGAAGACTACCTCGGCGAGCCGGTCACCGAAGCCGTGATCACGGTTCCCGCGTACTTCAACGACAGCCAGCGTCAGGCTACCAAGGATGCAGGCCGCATCGCCGGCCTGGAAGTGAAGCGGATCATCAACGAACCGACCGCAGCCGCGCTCGCATTTGGTCTGGACAAGGCCGAAAAGGGCGACCGCAAGATCGCCGTGTACGACCTCGGCGGCGGTACGTTCGACGTGTCGATCATCGAAATCGCCGACGTTGACGGCGAAATGCAGTTCGAAGTGCTCTCGACGAACGGCGATACGTTCCTCGGCGGTGAAGACTTCGACCAGCGCATCATCGATTACATCATTGGCGAATTCAAGAAAGAGCAGGGCGTCGATCTGTCGAAGGACGTGCTCGCGCTGCAACGCCTGAAGGAATCGGCTGAAAAGGCGAAGATCGAACTGTCGTCGAGCGCGCAGACCGAAATCAACCTGCCGTACATCACGGCCGACGCGTCGGGTCCGAAGCACTTGAACCTGAAAATTACGCGTGCGAAGCTCGAAGCGCTGGTTGAAGAGCTGATTGAACGCACGATCGAACCGTGCCGCACGGCGATCAAGGACGCAGGCGTGAAGGTCGGCGAAATCGACGACGTGATTCTCGTCGGCGGCATGACGCGTATGCCGAAGGTGCAGGAAAAGGTGAAGGAGTTCTTCGGCAAGGAGCCGCGTCGTGACGTGAACCCGGACGAAGCCGTCGCCGTGGGCGCTGCGATTCAGGGGCAGGTTCTGTCGGGCGACCGCACCGACGTGCTGCTGCTCGACGTGACCCCGCTGTCGCTCGGCATCGAAACGCTCGGCGGCGTGATGACGAAGATGATCAACAAGAACACGACGATCCCGACCAAGCATGCGCAGGTCTACTCGACGGCTGACGACAATCAGGGCGCCGTGACGATCAAGGTGTTCCAGGGCGAACGCGAAATGGCAGTGGGCAACAAGCTGCTCGGCGAGTTCAACCTCGAAGGCATCCCGCCGGCACCGCGCGGCGTGCCGCAGATCGAGGTGAGCTTCGACATCGACGCGAACGGCATTCTGCACGTCGGCGCGAAAGACAAGGCGACCGGCAAGGAAAACCGTATCACGATCAAGGCGAACTCGGGTCTGTCCGAGGCTGAAATCGAAAAGATGGTGAAGGACGCGGAAGCGAACGCGGAAGAAGACCATAAGCTGCGTGAGCTGGCCGATGTCCGTAACCAGGGCGACGCACTCGTTCACAGCACGAAGAAGGCGCTGACCGAGTACGGCGACAAGATCGAAGCCGCTGAAAAGGAAAAGATCGAAGCCGCACTGAAGGACCTCGAAGAAACGCTGAAGAGCGGTTCGAGCGACAAGGCAGCGATCGAAGCGAAGATCGAAGTGGTTGCAACGTCGTCGCAGAAGCTGGGCGAAAAGATGTACGCCGACATGCAGGCAGCCCAGCAAGGTGCGGAAGGTGCGGCGGGTGCAGCCGGTGCGGGTCAGTCGCAAGGCGGCGCGAGCCAGCCGGAAGACGACGTCGTCGACGCCGAGTTCAAGGAAGTGAAGAAGGACTAGGCCGGGTTGAACATCAACCTCAAGGCGGTGCATCGGAAGCGATGCACCGCCCGGCTGCAGAACGGTTCGCGCCCGCTCGGGCGTGTGACCGCGAGTCGATGATGAGCGCGCCTGGCGAGCCCTTTGGGTTCTCCGGGCACATTTGTTTTATGGAGGACGTGGATTTTGTCCGTTGTAACGGATAAAAACGCGGCCGGACGAGTCGGAAGACTCCAGCATTCATAAGGAGCCGCCGCGCCGGATTGCGCGGCTGGCGTTGAACCGAAATGGCGAAACGGGATTACTACGAGGTTCTGGGCGTCGCGAAGAACGCGAGCGACGACGAAATCAAGAAGGCTTATCGCAAGCTCGCGATGAAGCACCACCCCGACCGCAATCCGGGCAACAAGGATGCGGAAGAGCATTTCAAGGAGGTGAAGGAAGCCTACGAAATGCTCTCGGACTCGCAAAAGCGTGCGGCGTACGACCAGTACGGCCACGCAGGTGTCGATCCGAACATGGGCGGAGGCCAGCAGGGTTTCGGTGGCTTCGCCGACGCTTTCGGCGACATCTTCGGCGACATCTTCGGCCAGGCGGCCGGCGGCGCGGCACGCGGCGGCGGCCGCGCGGGTCCGCAGGTTTATCGCGGCGCCGATCTGCGCTACAGCATGGAAATCACGCTCGAGCAGGCCGCGCATGGCTACGACACGCAAATCCGCGTGCCGAGCTGGGTTTCGTGCGAAATCTGCCATGGCTCCGGCGCGAAGCCGGGCACCAAGCCGGAAACCTGCCCGACCTGTAGCGGCTCGGGCGCGGTGCGGATGTCGCAGGGTTTCTTCAGCATCCAGCAGACCTGCCCGAAGTGTCATGGCACCGGCACCTACATTCCTGAGCCTTGCACACACTGCCATGGCGCAGGCAAGACCAAGGAAACCAAGACGCTCGAAGTGAAGATCCCGGCGGGTATCGACGACGGCATGCGTATCCGTTCGGCCGGCAACGGCGAGCCGGGTATCAACGGTGGTCCGTCGGGCGACCTGTACGTCGAGATTCACATCAAGCAGCACACGGTGTTCGAGCGCGACGGCGACGACCTCCATTGCCAGATGCCGATTCCGTTCACGACGGCGGCGCTGGGCGGTGAAATCGAGGTACCGACGCTGGCGGGCCGCGCGAGCTTCACGGTGCCGGAAGGCACGCAGTCGGGCAAGACGTTCCGTCTGCGCGCGAAGGGTATCAAGGGTTTGCGCTCGAGCATCGCGGGCGATCTTTACGTACACGTGCAGGTCGAGACGCCGGTCAAGCTCACCGAAGGTCAGCGCGAGATCCTGCAGCAGTTCGAGAAGTCGCTCGTCGAGGGCGGCGCGCGGCACAGCCCGCAAAGCAAGAGCTGGTTTGACCGGGTGAAGAGCTTCTTCGATTAACGGAAGGCTGAAGTTGGCGGTACCCATGGTGACTGACGAACGCGGCACCGTGTTCGCGTTGCTCGACGACTGCGATTCGACGGCAGCACATCGGACGAGTCGTCTGTACACGGGTTTTGTGCGCGAGCGCGCGTGCGTGGATGCCGGTGCGCTCGACACGGTGTGCGACGCTGTCGCGGCGGATCTGCGCGATGGCTTGCACGCCGTGGTACTCGGCGACTATGAATTCGGCCGGAATCTGGTTCTTCAGGATTCGCTCCGGTCGCAAAAAACGCAGCGTGGCGATGCCACGCTGCGTTTTTTATTGTTCGAACGATGCGAAAAACACTCGCACGATGAAGTCGATACGTGGCTCGCGGCGCGCGATGGCGGCGCGCAGGAGCCGTCGATGGCGGGTGTGGGCGGCATGCGTGAGAGTGTCGATGAGGCGGAATTCGAAGAGGCCATTGCCGGCGTCCATGAAGCGCTGCGTGCCGGGGACTCGTATCAGGTCAACTACACGTACCGGCTCGATTTCGACGTGTTCGGCACGCCGCTTGCGCTGTATCGACGGTTGCGGGCGCGTCAGCCGGTGCGCTACGGCGCGCTGATCGCGTTGCCCGACGACCGGTGGGTGCTGTCGTGCTCGCCGGAACTGTTTGTCGAAAAAGAAGGCCGTACGCTGCACGCGCGACCGATGAAAGGCACGGCGCCACGCTCACCGGATCCGCTGGCCGATCGACACCTCGCCGAATTCCTCGCGAACGACCCCAAGAATCGCGCTGAAAACGTGATGATCGTCGACCTGCTGCGAAACGATCTTTCGCGGGTCGCGGAGACTGGCTCGGTAAAAGTGCCCGCGCTCTTCACCGTCGAGCCTTATGCGTCGGTGTGGCAGATGACGTCGAGCGTCGAAGCGCGGTTACGCGCGCATACGTCGTTCGCCGATATCATCCGGGCGCTGTTCCCGTGCGGCTCGATCACGGGCGCACCGAAGCATCGCACGATGCAGTTGATCGATACGCTCGAAAGCACGCCACGCGGTCTTTATACCGGCGCGATCGGCTGGCTCGATGCGCCTTCGCCGTCGCCGTCGCCGGCGATCGGCGCGGTAAATTCCGCGGGTAGCGCCGTGCCGGCCTCGCACGAGGCGGCTGCGTCGGCTCACGACACAGAAGACGTCTGCGGCGATTTCTGCCTTTCCGTCGCGATTCGTACGTTGACGCTCGACGCGTCCGGGGTGGGCGGCGCGCGCCACGGCAAGCTCGGCATTGGCGCGGGCATCGTGCTCGACAGCGTCGCCGCCGATGAATACGCGGAGTGCCGGTTGAAAGCGCGGTTTCTGTCGGAGGCCGATCCGGGCTTCCAGCTATTCGAAACGATGTATGCGACGCGCGAAAATGGCGTGCGGCATCTGGAACGCCATCTGGCGCGCATCGGTGCGAGCGCGCGATATTTCGGCTTCGCGTTCGACGAAGCGGCAACGCGTGAACAGATTGTCGCGCAGTGTTCGCAACTAGCGGCAAAAACGCCGCACCGCATGCGGCTGTCGGTCGGCAAGCGCGGCACGACGCAACTGACTGCCGCGTTGCTGGCGTCGCTGCAAACCGGGGTTGTCGACGTGCTGTTTGCGTCCGATCACGGTTACGGCGCGATGCGGGCGGGCGATGCGCTGCTGCATCACAAGACGACGCGTCGCGCGGAATATGACCGTGCATGGCACGAAGCGGAGTCGATGGGCGCCTTCGACATGCTGTTTTTCAACGACCGCGGTGAACTGACCGAAGGCGGGCGCACGACAGTCTTCGTCAAGTGCGACGGGCGCTGGTGGACACCGCCGCTGTCATCGGGCGTGCTGCCAGGTGTGATGCGCGGCGTGCTGCTCGAGGACACTGAGCTGCAGGCCACCGAGCGGGTTCTTGTGCGCGAGGATGTGGAGCGGGCGGAAGCGTTGCTGCTGTGTAATGCGCTGCGTGGAGCGGTAGCGGCGAGGCTGGCAGGCTGAGCGCCAAATCCCGGAACGAGAAGCGTAACGGCTTGCCAGGCGGATGCGAACCAGCCGCACCCGCCATCACCGTCAAAACGTATGTTCGGTTCCCGGGAACGAGCCGTCCTTCACCGCCCGCACATACGCCTCGACCGCGGCAAAAATCCCCGTCTGGCCCTGCATGAAGTCCTTCACGAAACGCGGCCGTTTGCCGGGGAAAATGCCGAGCATGTCGTGCAGCACCAGCACCTGACCCGAACAGTCGAGCCCCGCGCCGATACCGATCGTCGGAATTTTCAGCTGTTTGGTGACTTCCGATGCGAGCAGCGTCGGCACTGCTTCGATCACGATCAGTTGCGCGCCTGCGTCCTGGACGGCACGCGAATCGCGCAACAACTGGCTCGCGCCCGCTTCCGTCTTGCCCTGCACCTTGAAGCCGCCGAACGCGTGTACCGATTGCGGCGTGAGCCCCACGTGCGCGCATACCGGAATCGAGCGTTCGACCAGAAAGCGTATGGTATCTGCCAGCCATTCGCCGCCTTCGAGCTTCACCATTTGCGCGCCGTCGCGCATCAGCTTCACGGAACTCTCGAACGCCTCGGCAGGTGTGCCGTACGTGCCGAACGGCAGATCGGCGACGATCAGCGCGGACGGCTTCGCCCGTGCCACGCAGGCCGTGTGATACGCGATGTCGTCGAGCGTGACGGGCAGCGTCGTCGAATGACCCTGCAGCACGTTGCCAAGCGAATCGCCGATCAGCAGCACGTCGACACCCGCACGATCGAGCAGCGACGCGAAGCTTGCGTCGTAGCAGGTGAGCATGGCGATCCTCTCGCCGGCTTCGCGCATTGCCTGCAGTTTCGGCACAGTAACGGCGTTGCGGCTCGTTTCCTGCAAATAGGTCATGACAGTCCGTCGGAATAAGGAGAGCGCGTCGTTTAAAGCGACGTGCCTTTGACAAAGAATTCCTTGCGACCGCGCATCGATTCCATGCGTCCGATCAGAAGTGCAAGGTCCGCGTCCGATTCGAGCGGATTCAGATGTTCAGCGTTCACCGTGAGCACGGGCGCGCCGTCATAGTGATAGAAAAATTCGTTGTAAGCGTCACACAGCGCGCGCAGATACGCATCGGAAATTTGTAGCTCCATCGGCAGCGCGCGCTTCTGGATGCGCGAAAACAGCACCTCCGGGCTCGCCTGGAGATAGACGACCATGTCCGGTGCAGGCCCTGACGCATCGACGCGCGCAGCGAGCGCACGATACAGTTGCCATTCGTCGTCCGGCAACGTGAGATGCGCGAACACGTCGTTCTTCTGCGTCATGAAATCGGCGATGAGCGGCGTGTCCGCCGACCACGCCTGCGCGATGTCGCGTACCTGCTGCGCGCGCTGCAACGCGAAGTGAAGCTGCGTCTGTAGCGCGAAGCGCGACGTGTCGCGGTAAAAACGTTCGAGAAACGGATTTTCCTGCGGCCGCTCGTAGATCGCATGCATCGACCAGCGCTCCGCGAGGCGGTGCACGAGCGACGTCTTGCCGACGCCAATCGGGCCTTCGATCGCGAGATAGCGGAACGGCGAGCGCAGATCCGGCGCGACGACGGTGAGCGGCGTGGAATTCATCGGCAACCGCCTCCGGACGATTCGGCTTTTCTGCCTGTCAGCACGCCAAGCACCGGGCACTGACAGGGCGAATTCATCTTCTCGATGCGTTGCGACGCGACGGCTTCAAGAAAGGCGTCGGCGCGGCCGCGCTGCGGAATGATCAGCGTCGGGTCGATTTCGACGAGCGGCACGAGCACGAACGCGCGCTCGGTGAGACGGGGATGCGGCACGATCAGATCCGGCTCGTCCATGCAGTGGTCGCCGAAAAGCAGGATGTCGAGATCGAGCGTGCGCGGTGCGTTATGAAAGGGACGCTCCCGCCCGAAGTGATGCTCGATCGTATGGCACAGCGCGAGCAGATGGCGCACGGGGAGTGTCGTATCGATCTTCACGACGCAGTTGAAATAGTCGTCTCCACCTGCGTCGATCGGGGCGGTGCGATACATGCTCGACTTGGCGAGCACGGCAATGGTGTGCTGTTGTGCGAGACACACAACAGCGTCTTTCAGGGTCTGGCGCGCGTCCCCGAGATTCGCGCCGAGGCCGAGATAGGCAACCGTCATGGCATAGCTTCCTGCAACTTACGTTCGACGACGCGTGCCGGAAGCGGTCAGTCTTCGTGCGAGCCTTCAGGGCTCGCATCGCTGGCTTCACGCGTTCCTGCGGTCGTGCCGCCCTCCATTCCGTCACCCGGCTTGCGGCTTCTGGCGCCACTGCTGCGCCGCCGTCGTTTTCTGGGTGCCCGGTCCTTCCCGCCTTGCGTGAGCAATGCTTCGCGCGCGGCGATGTCTCCATCGATGAAATCCGTCCACCACTGACCGACCGACTCATCGAGTTCGCCCGATTCGCAGCGTAACAGGAGGAAATCATACCCTGCTCTAAATCTTTGGTGTTCCAGCAGCTTCAGCGCGCCGCGGCCCGAGCGCTTTTCGAGGCGCAACTGCAGGCCCCAGATCTCGCGCATGTCCGACGAGAAGCGCTTGTGGATCGCGAGTTTCTCGGTCTGCATGTCGAGCACGTCGTCCATCGCGCGGTGCAGCGCGGGCACCGGAAACTCGCCCTTCGCCTCGTATTGCTGCCAGCGTTGCTGCATGTCGTGCCACAGCAGCGTGGCGAACAGGAAGCCCGGTGAAACCGGCTTGCCGGCGCGCACGCGGTCGTCGGTATTGGTGAGCGCGAGCGTGATGAATTTCTCGCCCTGCGGCTGTTCGAGCACGACGTCCAGCAGCGGCAGCAGCCCGTGATGCAGGCCTTCCTTGCGCAGACGCGTGAGACACGCGAGCGCATGACCCGACAGCAGCAGCTTCAGCATTTCGTCGAAGAGACGCGCGGCCGGCACGTTGTTGATCAGGTCGGCCAGTTCGACGATCGGTGCGCGCGTGCTGTCCTCGATCTCGAAGCCGAGCTTCGCGGCGAAGCGCACGACGCGCAGCATGCGCACCGGATCTTCGCGAAAACGCGTGGCCGGATCACCGATCATGCGCAGGAGACGCGCACGCATGTCAGCCATGCCGTTGTGGTAATCGAGCACCGTTTCGGTAGCCGGGTCGTAATACATCGCGTTGATCGTGAAATCGCGGCGCGTGGCGTCTTCGTGCTGCTCGCCCCAGACGTTGTCGCGCAGCACGCGCCCGCTGGCGTCGACTGCGTGGGTGCGGCGGTCGAGTTCGTCGCGCTTCAGGCGGCGCGGCGGCGGGGCGTCGGCGGCCGGCGGATCGACCAGCGCGCGAAACGTCGAGGTTTCGATGATTTCCTGGCCGAACTGCACATGCACGATCTGAAAACGACGACCGATGATGCGCGCGCGACGGAACAGCTTTTGCACCTGATCGGGCGTGGCGTCGGTCGCGACGTCGAAGTCCTTGGGCGCGATGCCAAGCAGCAGGTCACGTACCGCGCCGCCGACGATGAACGCGCGGTGGCCCGCCTGCTGTAACCCTTCGGTCACGCGGATCGCGTTCTTCGAGATCAGTGATGGATCGATGCCGTGAATGTCGGCCGAAATGATGACGGGCACGTCCGGATCGGACACCGCCTTCGCGCCCGTGGCGCGCGCCGGTTTACGGCGTGTCTTCGTGGCCGGACCGGCTGCGGCGCCCGTGGCATTGCGGCCAGCGCGGGTGCCAGCCGGTTCTTCTGCGCCGGACGGCGCGGTACCGGCGTCCGGGGCGTCAGCGGGTGCCGGATCTTGTCCGAACAGCTTGCGAATGAGTTTTTTGATCACGTGGGTTGAAAGAGTTCGAGGATGCGCCAGTCTTTGGCCTGCGCGTGGGCGCGCAAGATGTCGTCGGGATTGGTCGCGATCGGGTCGGTGACTTTTTCGAGCAGCGGGATGTCGTTGTGCGAATCGCTGTAGAAATAGCTGCGCTCAAAATCCGACCATGTCTTGCCGAGCGAAGCGAGCCACGCTTCGGTACGGACAATCTTGCCTTCTTTATAGCTCGGGGTGCCAGTCGGCCGTCCGGTGTAGTCCGAATGCGGATGGCCGTCGACGGTTTCCGCTTCGCACGCGATCAGGTTGTCGACGCCGAAGACTTCGGCGATCGGCCCGGTGATGAATTCGTTCGTCGCGGTGACCATGCAGCACAGGTCGCCGGCATCGCGATGCACGCGCACGAGTTCGAGCGCGGCCGGCACGATCGCGGGTTTGATCACTTCGTGCATGTATTGCTGGTGGAACGCGGCCAGTTGCGCGCGCGAGTACTTCGACAGCGGCGTGAGCATCGCGATCAGATACGCGTGAATGTCGAGCCGCCCGGCCTTGTAGTCGGCAAAAAAGCGGTCGTTTTCACGCGCGAAGTTTTCGGCGTCGACCATGCCGTGCTTCACCATGAAGCGCCCCCATTCGTGGTCGCTGTCAGTGGGAATGAGCGTGTGATCGAGGTCAAAGAGTGCAAGGTTAGTCATGGGGGCCCATTTTACTTGAAGCGGATGACGACGGAGCCGTTCGGGGGGCCGCCCCGCTTTCGGGCGATGCGAGCATGGTGCGCAAAAGCGGCAGGGTGACCGCGCGCTTCTGTTCCAGCGAGAAGCGGTCGAGCGCGTCGAGGAGCGCCATCAGGCTTGGCATGTCGCGGCGAAAGTGCGTGAGCAGGTAGGTGGGGACGTCGTCGGCGAGGGCGATGCCGCGTTCGCGCGCGGCGTGCTTGAGCACGGCCGCCTTGCGTTCGTCGGGCAGCGGCGCGAGGTGGAAGACAAGGCCCCAGCCAAGCCGCGTGCGCAGGTCCTCGCGTACCGCGAGGCCCATCGGCGCGGCGTTGCCAGTCGCGACCAGCGCGCTCGTGGGGTGCGCGCGCACTTCGTTGAAGAGGTTGAAGAGCGCGATCTGCTGGGCGCCCGACAGGCCGTCGCAGTCGTCGATCGCGTAGAGCGCGACCCGTGGGTCGAACGCGAACGCCGCGAGGCCGCTTTGTGGGCACGCGAAACGTGCGAGCCCGGGTTGCGCGTTCTCGACCAGTGCTTTCAGCAGATGGCTGCGGCCGCTGCCGGTTTCGCCCCAGACGTAGAACGTCCGGTCGGCGACCGGGCCGACGGCGAGCGCGCCCTCGAGCTCACGCAGGCGCGTGACCAGTTCGGCGTTGGTGCCGGCGAAGAAATTGTCGAATGTCGATGGCGGTGGGGTGCCGAGATCGAGCGTCAGTTGACGAAGCACAATAAAAACCGGAGTCAGTTACTTGTAAAGCGCGCTGGCCAGATAGCCGGCACGCATTTCGCGCAATGCGACCGACAGGATCGCACTGACAGGCAACGCCAGCAGCACGCCAAAAAAACCGAACAGTTGCCCGAATGCGAGCAGCGCGAAAATCACCGCGAGCGGATGCATGCCGATCCGCTCGCCGACGAGCCGCGGCGTCAGGATGAAGCTTTCGAGGATCTGCCCGACGCCGTAGACGAGCGCCACCGCGCCGAAGCCGTACCAGTCGCCGAACTGCAGCGCGGCGGCGCCGAGCGCGAGAATCAGGCCGGTCGCAAAGCCGATATACGGGATAAATACCGCGAGGCCGGTGAAGATGCCGACCGGCAGTGCGATCTCGAAGCCCGCGATGAAGAGCGCGAGCGCATAGTACACGGCGAGCACGCCCATCACGAGCAACTGGCCGCGCAGGTACTGCGAGAGCATGTGGTCCATGTCGGTGGCGAGCTGGATTGTCTTGTCGTACCAGCGGCGCGGAATGAAGAGCTGGACGCGGGCAAGCATCGCGTTCCAGTCGTACAGCAGATAGAACAGCACGAGCGGCACCATCACGACATTACCGATGACCGAGATCATCACGTTGCTGCTGGTGCGAATCGAGGTCCACGCGTAGAGCGCGACGGTCTGCGCGCTGCCTTCCAGCTGGCCCATCACCAGATCGCGCACGCTCGCGAAATCGAGCGTGTCGGTGAGGCCGAGCAGCGCGACCTTCGGTTGCAGCCAGTCATGCGCCTGCGAGAAAAACCGCGGCACCTGCTGCTTCAGTTGCGGACCTTCCTTCTGCACGACGAGGAGGATAAGCAGCACGAGCGCCGTCATCAGCAACGCGAAGATCAGCATCATCAGCAGCGCGGCGAGGCTGCGCGGCATGCGCCGGCGCGCGAGCCACGCGACGCCCGGCTGCAGGATGTACGCGAGAATCGCGCCGAGCAGGAACGGCGTGAGGACCGGACTCAACAGCCACAACAGGATGCCGAGCCCGAGCGCAATGGCGACCCAGATGAAGGCTTGACGCTGATACGGCGTCAGAACAGGCGAATTCTGCTGCAAGGCGGGTTTTCCAGGGATCGTCCGAATGGATGAATTCCAGCCAGGCGGCCGGCATCGGGTAAAATCGCATTTTACCGACCTTCGAGCTCTGCCCCATGAATCAACCGAAATCCGCGCCGAATTCAACTGATTCGGCCCAAGGTCTGTCGTATCGCGACGCCGGCGTGGACATCGACGCGGGCGACGCCCTTGTCGACGCGATCAAGCCCTTTGCCAAAAAGACCTTGCGCGACGGCGTGCTGGGCGGCATCGGTGGTTTCGGTGCGCTGTTCGAAGTACCGAAAAAGTACAAGGAGCCGGTGCTCGTTTCGGGCACCGACGGCGTCGGCACGAAGCTCAGGCTGGCGTTCCAGTTGAACAGGCACGACACGGTCGGCCAGGATCTGGTCGCGATGAGCGTCAATGACATCCTCGTGCAAGGTGCCGAGCCGCTCTTCTTCCTCGACTATTTCGCGTGCGGCAAGCTGGACGTCGGTACCGCGGCGACGGTCGTGAAAGGTATCGCGCAGGGTTGCGAGCTGGCCGGCTGCGCGCTGATCGGCGGTGAAACGGCGGAAATGCCGGGCATGTACCCGGACGGCGAATACGATCTGGCCGGTTTCGCGGTCGGCGCGGTCGAAAAGAGCAAGATCATCGACGGCAGCACGATCGCCCCGGGCGACGTGGTGCTGGGTCTGGCATCGAGCGGTATTCATTCGAACGGTTTCTCGCTGGTGCGCAAGATCATCGAGCGCGCGAATCCGGATATGAACGCCGATTTCGACGGCCGTTCGCTCGCCGACGCGCTGATGGCGCCCACGCATATCTATGTGAAGCCGCTTCTTTCGCTGATGCAAACCATGGCGGTGAAGGGCATGGCGCACATTACCGGCGGCGGGCTCGTCGAGAACATTCCGCGCGTCCTGCGCGAAGGCCTGACGGCCGAGCTGGACCATCGCGCATGGCCGCTGCCGCCGCTCTTCGGCTGGCTGCAGAAGCACGGCGGCGTGGCGGACGCGGAAATGCATCGCGTGTTCAACTGCGGTATCGGGATGGCTGTGATCGTGTCCGCTGACGATGCCGCACAGGCGATCGGCTTGCTGTCCGCAGCGGGCGAGCAGGTGTGGAAGATCGGCACCGTGCGTCAGAGCAGGGAAGGCGAGGCGCAGACTGTTGTGGTCTGATCTGATTGATGTGATCTGCCCGTTGTAAAAAAAGCCGTCTGACTGTGTGTGTCAGGCGGCTTTTTTATTACGCCGTCATCGCGCGGCCATATCGCCGACGATGTTTTCAATCGCCGCAAGCGCCTGCTGGGTTGCGTCGGGCGCGCAGCAATCGATCATCACGCGTTCTGGCATCGCGCGCAGCCACGTAAGCTGGCGCTTGCACAGCTGGCGCGTCGCGAAGACACCTCTGTCGCGCATGGTGTCGTAGTCCGTCTCGCCGTCGAGATACGACCAGACCTGCCGGTAGCCGACGCATCGCATCGAAGGCAACCCGGGATGCAGATCGCCGCGGGCACGAAGGCGCCGCACTTCATCGACGAGGCCCGCCGCGAGCATCGCGTCGAAGCGCTGTTCGATGCGCGCATGCAGCACGCTGCGATCCGAAGGCTCCAGCGCGACCGGCGTGAAGCGCCAGGGGCGTGCGGCTTCGTCGACGCGCGCCGGTGTTTCCAGCAGCGTCGACATCGCCTGGCCCGTCAGCAGGCACACCTCGAGCGCGCGCTGGATGCGCTGCGAATCGTTGGGTGCAAGGCGCGCCGCTGTGACCGGATCGACCGCCGCGAGGCGCGCGTGCAGGGCGGGCCAGCCTTCCCGGGCCGCGTCTGCGTCGAGCGTCGCGCGCACCTCGGGGTCGGCGCCGGGCAGATCGTTCAGCCCCTGCGTCAGCGCCTTGTAGTACAGCATCGTGCCGCCGACCAGCAGCGGCACGCGCCCGCGCGCCGTGATTTCACCGACGAGCCGCAGCGTAGCCGCACGAAAATCGGCGGCCGAATACGCGTCGGCGGGATCGACGATGTCGATCAGATGATGCGGCGCGAGCGCGCGCTCTTCGGCGGTGGGTTTGGCCGTGCCGATATCCATCCCGCGGTAGACGAGCGCCGAATCGACGCTGATGATCTCGACCGGCCGCCGCGCGGCGAACACCAGCGCGGCCGCCGTCTTGCCTGACGCGGTCGGCCCGAGCAGGCAGGCGATGGGCGTGGCTTCGCGTGATGTCATGGGCGAGTGCATCGGACGTATCGTGCGCGGGAGCGGGAGCGGGAGCGGGAGCGGGTGAAGAAGCGCACGCTCATTGGCCGCGCATGAAGAGCCGGTCGAGGTCGGAGAGCGTCAGCTGATACCACGTCGGCCGCCCGTGGTTGCACTGGTCCGCGCGTTCGGTCGCTTCCATCTGGCGCAGGAGCGCGTTCATTTCGTCGAGCGTGAGACGCCGGTTCGCACGCACCGCGTGGTGGCACGCGAGCGTGCCGAGCAGTTCGTGCTGACGTTCGGTCAACACGCGCGAGCCGCCGAACGCGTGCAGATCGGCGAGGACCGCGCGTGCGAGTGCCTGCAGGTCGGCGTCCTTCAGCAGCGCCGGCACGGCGCGGATCGCGAGCGTGTTCGGCGACAGCACGGCGAGATCGAAGCCGAGCGCATCGAGCGTCGCGCGTTCTTCCTCGACGGTGCCGATCTCGACGGGATCGGCGTGCATCGACAGCGGGATGAGCAGCGGCTGCACGGCAATCGTCCGGTCGGACAATGCGTGCTTGAACTGCTCGTACAGGATGCGCTCATGCGCGGCGTGCATATCGACGATCACAAGCCCGTGCGCGTTCTGCGCCAGCACGTAGATGCCGTGGATCTGGCCAAGCGCGAAGCCGAGCGGCTGCTCGTTGCTGCCGTTTGAAGCCGGTGCGAACGCCTGCGTGCCACTGGCCGCAAAGCTGGATGAAAACGCTGACATGCCATTGCCGTTACCGTCCGCGTCGCGCGCTTCGAGCGCGGTCGTGCCCGACGATGTTCCGGCACCCGTGTCCCTGCGGCCGAAGAGTGCGTCGTAAAGCGCTAGTGGTTGAGCAACCGGCAACGTGCCCTGCGTCATGCGCGCCTGGCGCAGCCACGTATTGCCGCCGTTTTCGTCCGACAGACCGCCGCCGCCGAGCGGCGTCGAGCCGAACGAAGCGGGATTCGGCGTGGGCATCGGCATCGGGGCGATATGGGCGGCGTGACCGCCCGCAGTCGTTTCCGGCGAAGCGCCCGCGTGTCGCGCCAGCGCGCGCTGCACGGCGTGAAACACGAACTGGTGAATCGAGCGCGAATCGCGGAACCGCACTTCGATCTTCGACGGATGCACGTTCACGTCGACGGCCTGGGGCGGCAGATCGAGAAACAGCACGTACGACGGGTAGCGGTCGCCGTGCAGCACGTCCTCGTACGCGGCGCGCGCCGCGTGGGTGAGCAGCTTGTCGCGCACGAAGCGGCCGTTGACGAAGAAATACTGCTGGTCCGCCCGGCCACGACTCGCGGTCGGCAGCCCCGCGCATCCGTAGACCGCAAGTGGCCCGGCCGATTCATCCAGCGGCAGATGCGCTGTCGCGAACGTTTCGCCGAGAATCTTCGAGACGCGCGTCGCGGGATCGGTGGCGTTCCAGTGCTCGATGGCGCGGCCGTTATGCAGCACCGAAATCGCGACGTCTGGCCGCGCGAGCGCCGAGCGGCGGATCATCTCAAGGCAATGACCGAGTTCGGTCTGCTCGCTCTTCAGGAATTTGCGTCGCGCGGGCGTGTTGAAATACAGTTCGCGCACTTCGATGGTGGTGCCCTGCGTGCCGGCCGCGGGCGTCAGCGCGCCGGTCTGCGCATCGATGCGCACCGCGTGCGGCGCGCTCGCCGTGCGGCTCGTGATAAACATCTCCGCCACCGATGCAATCGAAGCCAGCGCTTCGCCGCGAAACCCGAGCGTTGCGACCGCTTCGAGTTCGGCGAGCGAGCGGATCTTGCTCGTCGCGTGGCGCAGCAAGGCTAGCGGCAACTCGTTTTCGGGGATGCCGCAGCCGTCGTCGGTGATCGAAATGCGCTTGACGCCGCCTTCGTCGAGCACGATGCGCAGCGTCGTCGCGCCGGCGTCGAGCGCGTTCTCCAGCAATTCCTTCACCACCGAAGCCGGCCGCTCGACCACTTCGCCGGCGGCAATCTGGCTGATCAGCTGGTCGGGCAGGGGCTGGATCGCGCGCAACGGGCGCGGGGCGGGTGAAGCGGACGTAGCGGGCGTATCAGGCTGCGCCGCCACGGCCGCGCCGGGATTTTCGGAGAATTCGGACATGTCGAAATTATAGCGATTTGGCGCGCGGTGCCTCTTTCAGCCTCCGGGTGTGGCCGCGCGTACCCAATTAATTCAGCCCGGCGGGCACTTTCGGTATCATGGCGCAGTCAATTTCACCGTTTCGGGCACAGTTTCGCTGCCCGTCTCACTCTGCATATAAAGGACGCTTTTTGGACACGCTGCTACAGTTCTTCAACCTTGTCCTGCACATCGACAAGTTTCTGGGTGTGTTCATCCATCAATACGGCATGTGGGTCTATGCCGTGCTTTTCCTGATCGTCTTCTGTGAAACGGGGCTGGTCGTGCTGCCGTTCCTGCCGGGCGATTCGCTGCTGTTTATCGGCGGCGCGTTCTGCGCGACGGGCGAGATGAGCCTGCCGCTGCTGATCGGCCTGCTGCTCGTTGCAGCAGTGCTTGGCAATACCGTCAACTACATGATCGGCCGGGCTATCGGTCCGAAGGTGTTCAACACCCACATACCGGGGCTCGACCGCTTTCTCGATCGCGCAGCGCTTCAGAAGACGCATGACTTCTACGAGAAGCATGGTGGCAAGACCATCGTCCTCGCGCGTTTCATTCCGGTGGTGCGCACGTTTGCGCCGTTCGTGGCGGGCGCGTCGGCGATGAGCGCGCGACGTTTCCAGCTCTTCAATTTCGCGGGCGCGCTGTTCTGGGTGCTGCTGCTCGTGCTGCTCGGTTATTTCTTCGGCAATATTCCGTTCATTCGCCAGTATCTGAACGTGATCGTGCTGGTGGGTATCGGTGCCGCGATCGTGCCGGTCGTGCTGGGCGCGCTGTGGAAGATGATGCGCAGGGATTCAACCGTAAACACCGCGCGCAAGCCCGGCGGACATTGACGCCACGGCTCGCCAGCCGAGCGCGGTGGGAATAAGGAACGGCGTCGCAGTGTGAACCGCGACGCCGTTTTTTTGGCCTTGCGCCCCTGGACCCTCGCACTCGCCCGACGGGGCGGCGTTGCGTACGTCCGGCGGCGCGTTCGGTCAGGTCGCCGTGCGGCGCACCACGGGCGTCTCGGGCGTCGGATAGCCGGCTTCCCTGAACGTCTCGATGATCGCGCGGTTCGTGTCGAAATAGACCTGCCAGTAGTCGTTTGTATGCGCATACGGCCGCACGCAGAGCAGCGGCCCTTCCGGCGTGAACGACAGCACTTCGATATCCGGCGCGGGCGTCTCCGCCACGTTCGGAATCTTCGCGATCGCGGCGCGCAGGCGGTTCGCCGCATCGATGGGATCGACGCCGTTCGCGACCTTCGCCGTCAGTTCGACACGGCGTACGGGCAACACGCTGTAGTTCGAGATCGTGTCGGAGAAGATCTTGTTGTTGCCGATGATGGTCGTGACGTTGTCCGGCGTCACGATCGTCGTGCCGAAGAGGCCAAGCTCGCTGACCGTGCCCGTCACGCCGCCGGCGGTCACGAAGTCGCCGACCTTGAAAGGCCGCAGCACCTGCATGAAGATGCCCGCCGCGAAGTGCGCGAGCAGACCGCCCCACGCCGTGCCGATTGCAAGACCGAGGCCGGCGAGCAGCGCGGCGAACGACGTCGTCTGCACACCGAACACCTGCAGCACGGCGAGGATCAGCAGCAGGTTCAGCAAGGCACCGAGAATCGAGGCGAGGTAGTGCGCGAGCGTCGGATCGACGCGCCCGTTACGCGCGAGAACCTTGCGCAGCAGCCCGGTGATCAGCGTGATGACCCAGCGCCCGATAATCCACAACACGATCGCTCCGAGCACCTTCGTGCCGAAGTCGATGCCACGGGTCATGATGAATACGCGTACGGTTTCGAGATCCACGGTGTCCTCGCTTGTTTCGGTTGTGTTGAACGGCCTGTTTTAATTCGATCGGTCAACCGATGCGCGGCGTGAACCCAACCCTGCGTGACCGGCAAGCCGGTCAAACGCCGCGATCCGTTCATGTCTGCTTTTATAACGATGTTGTTGACGACAGCAAACGCATACTGGGCGACGCACAAAACAATGCCCGACGGTGCGCGACGGGCAGATCCGGGAAAGCGATATCTTCGGAAGTTATAGGTGACGGCGCGCGCCGCCGCAAGGATCATTCCAGGGAATCACGGTGACCGGACGGCGCGGGCCCCTGTTACGGGCCGTGGAGCACCGTGTTCCAGCTTGCGCCAGCCGTTTTCGCTGTGGGCATGCGCGCAAACGCGCTGGCACACGCTGCCTGCGCGTCTGGCACTCGCATTGTGCCTCGTCGACCGGGAAGGGCAGGCGTTCCCGGTCGCCTGTCCAGCATCAAGGCAATTCTCGTTGAAGCGTCAGGCGTTTTATTTTGAGCGGCGGTAGCCAGACGCGCGGCTTTAGCGGGACATCATGTTCATGCTGACGTTGTGCATCACCCATACCGTGCCGCCGATCAGGATGACCGAGGCCACTGCGGTATAGCACAGCGCCATCACGTTCCAGCGTTGACCGGACGACGTGTTCAGGTGCAGGAAAAACACCAGATGGACGACGATCTGCACGAGTGCGAGCACGGCCAGCACAAGCATCGCCGACTGCGGCGGCAAAGCGCCGCGCATGACCAGTCCGAACGACGCCGCCGTTAGCAGCACAGCGATGACGAATCCGGTGATATAGCCAGAAAGGCTGCCGTGCCCCTCTTCTTCATGCAGCGATTGCGTATGCGCCATTTAGAGCACGCTCCCAAGATAGACAAATGAAAAGACACAGATCCACACGATGTCGAGAAAGTGCCAGAAGAGACTCAGGCACGTGAGTCGCGTAATTTCCCGTTCCGACAGTTCGGGCTTGAGGACGATCTGCACGGCCAGCACGATCATCCATATGAGGCCAACCGTCACATGCAAGCCGTGCGTGCCGACCAGCGTGAAAAATGACGAAAGAAACGCACTGCGGCCAGGACCGGCGCCCTCGGCAATCATGTGCGAAAACTCATTCAGTTCGAACCAGAGAAACGCGAGACCGAGCACAAACGTAACGGCCAGCCAGCCCAGCACGACACCCGACTTGCGCCTGTGCGCGCCGAGCATCGCAAAACCGTAGGTGATGCTGCTCAGCAGCAGCACCGCGGTTTCCAGCGCCACCCCCGGAATGTCAAACAGATCCTTGCCGGATGGACCGCCCGCGAATTGATGCGCCATCACGGCGAACACCGCAAACAACGACGCGAACAGCACGCAGTCGGTCATGAGATACAGCCAGAAGCCAAATACCGAATGAGAGGGGGCGTGTTCGCTTTCCTGTTCGGCCAGCGTGGCGAGATTGGTTTTTTGCAGCATCAGATGACCTCCGCGGCAGCGCGCACGCTTTCACGTTTCCCATGCATTGCCGCTCCTTGTTTCTCTTCGATCGCCCGCACCGTTTCGACGGAAATGGTGTAGCCGTCGTTGTCGCCGAAGCTGCGACCGATTACGGTAGCCATGATGGCAACGAGCGCAACGACCGCGAGCCATGTGATGTGCCATACACCGGCAAAACCCAGCACAAGGCTGAACATGCCGATCAGGAACCCTGCACTGGTGTTGGACGGCATATGAATTGCACCGTATACCGCATCCTTGCCGAGGCCCTGCCCGTGTTCCTTCATGTGCGCGAACGCGTCGAGTTCATGGACCACGGGAATGGTCGCGAAGTTGTAGACAGGCGGCGGCGACGACGTGGCCCATTCAAGCGTACGGCCACCCCATGGATCGCCCGTCAGGTCGCGGTATTCCGGCAATTTGCGGTTACGCACGCTCACTACCACCTGGGCGACCTGACACACCACACCGAGCGCGATCAACACCACGCCGCACGCGGCGACGATCAGCCACGGCTGCCATGCCGGGTTGTCATAGTGGTTCAGACGCCGCGTCATGCCCATGAAGCCGAGTACATAGAGCGGCATGAAGGACACGTAGAAGCCGACGAACCAGAACCAGAATGCGCACTTGCCGAGCTTCTCGTTCAGCCTGAAGCCGAACGCTTTCGGAAACCAGTAATGGACCCCCGCCAGATAGCCGAACACCACGCCGCCGATGATCGCGTTATGGAAGTGAGCGATCAGGAACAGGCTGTTGTGCAGCACAAAGTCCGCGCCAGGAATCGCCATCATCACGCCCGTCATGCCGCCGATCGTGAACGTGATCATGAAGCCGATCGTCCACAGTACCGGAGCAGAAAATTCGAGGCGGCCGCGATAGATCGTGAACAGCCAGTTGAATACTTTCACGCCGGTCGGAATGGCAATGACCATCGTCATAATGCCGAAGAACGCGTTGACGTCCGCGCCGGAGCCCATCGTGAAGAAGTGATGCAGCCACACGAGGAACGCCAGCACCGTGATCACGCAGGATGCGTACACCATTGTCCGGTAGCCGAACAGCGGCTTTTTTGCGAACGTTGCGATGACTTCGGAATAAATGCCGAACGCCGGCAAAACCAGGATATAGACCTCGGGGTGACCCCATGCCCAGATCAGGTTCAGATACATCATTGCGTTGCCGCCGGCATCGTTCGTGAAGAAGTGCATGCCGAGGTAACGGTCCAGACCGAGCAGCGCCAGCGCAATGGTGAGAATCGGGAACGTCGCCATGATGAGTACGTTCGAACACAGCGCGGTCCACGTGAACACGGGCATTTTCATCAGCGACATGCCGGGTGCGCGCATGCGGATGATCGTCACGAAGAAGTTGATTGCCGTAATCAGCGTGCCGACGCCCGACAGTTGCAGGCTCCAGATGTAGTAGTCGACTCCCACGCCTGGACTGAACTGCAGCTCCGACAACGGTGGATACGCGAGCCAGCCGACCTGTGCGAACTCACCGATCACCAGCGACAGGTTCATCAGGATGGCGCTGATCGCCGTCATCCAGAAGGACAGCGAGTTCAGGAACGGGAAGGCTACGTCACGGGCACCGATTTGCAGCGGCACGATCAGGTTGAACAGTCCCACCATCAGCGCCATCGCCATGAAGAAGATCATGATGACGCCGTGCGCCGTGAAGATCTGGTCGTAGTGATGCGGAGGCAGGTAGCCCGGCGAATCGTAGGCGAGCGCCAGTTGCAGGCGCATCATTACCGCGTCGACAAAGCCGCGCACGAGCATCAGTACGGCGACCACGATGTACATCACGCCGATCTTCTTGTGATCGACGCTGGTGATCCACTCGCTCCACAGCCATTTCCACTTGCCGAACCACGTCAATGCGACGAGCGTGGCGATGACGAGGATCGCCATCAGGGCGCCCGCGCCCATGATGATGGGCTGATCGAACGGAATCGCCGAAAGTGTCAGTTTTCCGAACATGTGTTACCCCTTCGTACTGCAATTGCTGTTCTGCAAATCGAGAACGTTGCCGTTGTTGTATTTCGCGATGATGTTGTGGAACAGTCGCGGGTCGATCGAGGAGAAGTAGCGCACAGGCTCCTTCTCGCCCGGTTGCGCGACCGTGTTGTATTCGTTCATGTCGAGCCGGCTGGACGACCCCTTGACCGTTTGCACCCACGCGTTGAACTGCTCGGGGCTGGTGGCGAGCGCGCGGAATTTCATGTCGGAAAACCCCTTGCCGCTGAAATTGGCCGACACGCCGGCGTAATCGCCTGCTTCGTCCGCAACCAGGTGCAGTTGCGTCTGCATCCCCGCCATCGCGTAGATCTGGCTGCCCAGTTGCGGGATGAAGAACGAGTTCATGACGGAATCGGACGTGATCATGAAGTGCACCGGTGTACCGACCGGGAAGGCCAGCTGATTGACCGATGCAATGCCGAGATCCGGGTAAATGAAGAGCCATTTCCAGTCGAGCGCGACCACTTCAACGTTGATCGGCTTGACCGCCGACTCGATTGGCCGGTAGGGATCGAGTTCGTGCGTCGTCTTCCAGGTCAGCACCCCGAGACACAGGATGATGATGGACGGCACCGTCCAGATAACGACTTCGATCGCCGTGGAATGCGCCCACTTCGGCGCGTACTTCGCCCGATGGTTGCTCGCACGGTAGTGCCACGCAAACCATAGTGTCATCAGGATGACGGGCACGACGACGATCAACATCGTGAAGGTCGCCGTGCCAATCAGGGATTTTTCCGCTACCCCGATGCTGCCTTTCGGGTCGAGCACGTCGAGCTTGCCGCACCCGGAAAGACATGTGGCCAGTGCGCCCCCCAGGGGTATCAGCACCCTGGTTTTAAGGACTCCCTTGTTCATCATATTCACCTGCTTTTCATTGAGCCCTTGCGGAATTCGCCTTGTCTTCGCAACCCGCAACCCACGCACTCAGGTGCGTATCCCGCCGGATTCTACGAAAGAGCGCGTAGGCGGAATTTGATCGCGAACAGGGAAATGCACATCAGTTGTCGTATTGACTGGATGGGGCGATGGCGCAACGTGGGTCGCGCGCGAGGATGCCGCTCGTGGCTTCGACGGTCTGACCGCAAAGGCGCGAATCGAGATGGCGAAAGCGTTGTCAGGTTGCTGGGTTGGCCGCCTCAGATCCGCGCGACGAAGAATGCAGGATCGCCACGTGGCAGCCGGGATTTTCCGGCTGGAGCTTTCGGCTGTGCAATGCGCAGGTATCCCGGGTTTTAGTACAGTCTGAACGACATCGACGAGTTGCTGTTTGAGCGCGACGTGATGAGAGCGGTATCCGAGGAGGCGTTCGGAAGAGGGCCGAGGGCGAGATGCTGTATCGAGGAGCAATCGCACGAAATGCGGCGCACGCCTGTTTTCCACGAAGCAAAGAAAAAGGGCCCAGCTTGCGCTGAGCCCTTTAAATCTTTGGTAGGCCGTACGGGATTCGAACCTGTGACCAACGGATTAAAAGTCCGAGAAAAATGCCAATTAAAACAAGGCTGTTGTCGTCGATTGCGCACCGCAATTCGCGTTCAACAGCCGTCGGTGGAGGGACGTCCAGCAAGGCCTCTCTCATTGGTTGCGGAGCAATTTCACAACCACGCAGGTGTGGCGCTTCCGTGAGAGACTGGGCTGGGTGACATCAGGGGCAAGCCATGGATGACGAGACTCGCACAATCAAGGCGGACAGTATTGACGCCGCTTTAAATTGTTCGCGTGATTGGCGCATTCTCGAGCGATGCGAAGCACTTGGCCTTTCGTTGCTGCGGGCGGTGCAACTCGCGATGGCTAGTGATAGTAAGGATCCACAGTCGTTGCTTCGAGTACTGGATCTCGACTTCTCGACGTTCCTGCCAATGCAACACCGCCGCCCAATGCGGTGGTTATGGATGGCGGCCCGAACTTCGAGCATAAGTTATCGGGGCACGTTAACTGAAGACGCCTTGCTGGCGATTCTCCTGAGCGGTGAGGTACCGCCCGGATTCGAGGCTCACATCGGCCACCTATTGGACGAAGCTCCAATTTCACTCGTAGTGATGGCAGTCGAGCAGGCGGCACAGACTAGCGGCGCGCCGATCATGCTGGTTTGGAACAACATCCGCTTGTTGGCCGCTAGTTACAGCGACTATCGACGGCACCTGTGGCTCTAAATGGCGACGTCATCAGGTGGCGTGACGATTGAAGACGCATCCATCGGGCACTGGCTGACTGATTCCAATGGCACCGGCCTCACTCGGCCTCATCGTGCTTCGCACTTGCCTGGGTGGAGAACATGCGAGCAAATTCCTCGCTGTCTTTGAGCGCTAATTTGACCCTTTCGACGTCGAGTTGGGCGACTAGCTGCTTGAGCTTCCATGTTTCGCCCGCCACATCGACCACGCCCTGAAATTGATTTTTTAGATGCTCTAGCCGACGCTGAAAGGCGAGTTGAAAAATCGCTTCATCCAAGTCTTTGTATTTCGGGGCGGGCTTCGCTTCTTCGGTCTGTTCGGGCGTGTCGCCAAGCCCATACGCGACGTCTTGGGTCAGTACGCTTGCGTCAAAAAACTCGGCTGCTGCTGCGTTTACTTCGCTTGAGGCCGTACGCTGACTAGCCGTCCACGCTTTCCCGGGGGCTGTGTGTCCCGCACTCGGGTCAGTGAGGCCAGTCGCTAACCAAAATGCATATTGCGGCCATCGCCTCGCGAGCGCCTCAATCATGTGGGCAGTCGGACGCTGCCGACGACTCCAAACCTGCTTCCAGTTCCGGTCAGGAATACCAGTTTCCTCTTCTAGTTGCTTGAGGCGGCGACATGTTCGAGGGAGTGGCGGAATGTCATCACCAGCCCTTCTGCGTGCATGTTGCGACTCGGAGGTAAGGCGTCGGTACGCCCGTCCGCTGCCCTCGATATAGAGTTGAGCGTAACGGCTATGAGCAGACGCATAGGGGCTCGATTCAGCGACAGACCCGCTCATCGAGCGAAACGGCCGTCCGTTTTTGTTATCGATTGCCTTTCGCGCGATTGTGAGTAATGCACAGCATTTGGCAATTCTTAGTCAAGCTAGCTCCGCCTTTGCTCCATGCGGAGACGTGGTCTGCGTCCATTTCAGCAAACTTCCAAAGCTTGCTCTGATTAGCCGCATGGCCAAGTGCGCAGAGCGGGCAATTAGATTTACTACTTTTCTCGGCAGCTGCGGTCTGCGTCGCATAGACGGATTTCTTGGTCGCATCGTCGAAGACCCGTACATCGAGAAGCTTTGAATCCAGGAGCCCGCCGAGAATGTATTCGAAGACGCCGCGACGGTTTTTGACGTACGGATCGCCATAAAGCCGCTGGACCTCGGCAGAAACTTTGGCCGGATCAAATGACTGGGAGTGGTATTGCTCGTAGAGACGCCCCCATTCCAGCCCCTGCATCTCCCTCTCGACATCCCTGAATACACTCGATACCCAATCGATCACGGCTGTGAAGTAGGTTTTCAATTCGTTGATGTTGCTTTGGGTGCGATGGCTGCTCATGTAGCTGCCAATATCGCCCTTGCTCACCCAGTCTAACGCGCGCTCCAGGAACTCCTGCCGGTTTGCGCTCCCCTTGACATACGCACTCCATTTCTGGATGTTGGAATTTTGACTGTTACTAAACTCGGCCTTGGCAAGTGTCACAAAGGGTCCAGAGTAGATAGCGTTCAACAGTTCCTGAGCGTTGAGGGGCACGCCTGCGATGTTGATAGTTTCAAACCATTGCTTTATCTCGGTCTCGGTGCCTTCGCACTCGTAGATCAGCAATTTCGAGCCCCGAATCTTGGCTTGTTGGTCGACGGGCAGGCTGTCGAAGTTCTTCGGATTGCCGTTCTCCATAATCGCGAACTTGTTGGTAACAAACCTTCCGATACTCGTGATGCGCTGCTGGCCGTCGAGTACCTCCAACTTGTTTTCCGACACTTTGTTGAAATAGATCAAGCCCAGCGGATACCCTTTCAGCAGTGACTGGATCACTGCCGCCTCTCTTTTTCCGCCGCCGTCAGCATAAATAAAATTCCGCTGGTACTCCGGCTGAATGGTGAGCTTTCCCCCCAGTCCGTATAGCCCTTTACCTTCGAGTTGGTTGTACATAAACCCGTCGCAGATGTCAGCCACGGTTATGTCGGTTCTTAACGTGGTAATCACTTTTTGCTCGCTTTTGCAGGCTGAGTTTGGCGGCGATGCCGGATTAGAATGCGTTTGTAGATGACCCGTGGATGAGGTTCAAGCAGACCAAGCATTCGCATGCCAGGGCTGTAATGTCCGGTGCCCCCGCGGGCACGATACGCGTTGATGAAGTCATGCCCAAGGGGCCGGGCTCCAATCTTAGTCATCATCTCGCCGTCGTCGCTGTTTCCGACAATCTCGAATTGCTCGGGGTTGTACTTGTCTAGAAAGGAGATGGGAACGCCCATCACGCCGTCGTAGTCGCTGGGAATAGCGTCGGTGAAGGGGACTTCGATAGCGTCGTAGTTATCGTATCGGTCGTACGCCGTCTTTCCCTTGACCTCCTTGTGTTTGCTGAATCGGAGGTTGTCTTCCAACGTCATGAGCGGCAACTGTAAGTGTCTGCGGCCATGATCTAGGTTTGTGTACCAGCGTACGCCCTTGACGCGGATGTACTTAGCGCCATTTTCGTCGACTCTCCAGCCAGCCGCGTTGAGCGGGTAGTGGTCGGGAACGCGGAACTCGCGGTCGCCGCTGTGGATTGTGGCGCCCAACCACAACTTGTTCTCTTTGATTAGCGGAAAGACCTCAAGATAAGTGATCGCCTGCACGTTACCGATTATCAGAAATTTCTTTTCGTGCTCTACGAGTTGCGCGATGTACTGCTTGAAGAGGGAGAAAGGCGGGTTGGTGACCACAATGTCCGCCTCTTTCAAAAGCGCAATGCACTCAGGGCTTCGGAAATCGCCGCCTTCCGCAAGGCGCGTCCGCATATGGGGGTTCTGCTTCAGAAAGAGCTTGACGTCTTCAATGCCGGTCGAGCCATCGCCGTTGATAGCTTTTACGTCCGTTATTTGGACGGCGATCGCCTTGGGTTTTGGGCGCTTACCACTTTCCTCGTCGTACTCAAGGAACGAGAGTTGTGCGCCAGCGATTGGAGAGCCGTCGTAGCTGGTCGTTATGAGCTTTTTCAGCCCGAGCTTGTTGAAATTGGCGGCGAAATACTTGAAGAAGTTGCTTTCGAAGGGGTCGTCGCAGTTGCAATAGACCACCTTGCCACGAAAGGTGTCGGGGTCCAATTCGAGGTAGGCTTCAACCTCTTTCTGGATGTCAACGTATTGGGTGTAGAACTCGTCCTGTTTGCCTGCCTTTGCAGCTGCCAGATTTCGATTCATCGGCTCTCTTTCCGCGTCCGGCGGAGTGATCGTCGAAGGGTTGGCCAGTCCGCCCACTTTCTTTGTGAGTTTTCGCGATGCAGTCGTTGTCATAGCCTTGGTTTTTCACATCGGGTGTTCTGAAATCGTGCCGGGCCGCGTTGAGACTTTTCCGTAGACTTCCCTTCGGGCGTGCTACAGACCTCGCTCAGCGGTCACATAATATACAGCGGTCGGCTAACCACTGTATGACGTCAGAGGGAATTTGCGTAGCACTGGCATTTTTGCGGAGCGAAAAAAAAGGGCCCAGCTTGCGCTGAGCCCTCACTATCTTGGTAGGCCGTACGGGATTCGAACCTGTGACCAACGGATTAAAAGTCCGAGCGACATCTCATTCCCTCATGTGGATTGATATCCGTGTAGGTGCTCTGAATCCTTTGTGGGTAAGGGTCTTATCCGTATTCTACGGATTTTCTTGTTGACTCATGCAGACTGATTTCCCTAGTATTTGCCTACACGGTGCCTACACGGGAAATGAATGAGCAAACAGAACTTCACGGCAGCTCGGGTCGATAGCTTCGAGTGCGAGCCCGGCAAGCTACAAACAATCTACTGGGATGCGAAGACGCCGGGCTTCGGGCTGCGCGTGACCGCCGCAGGCGCGCGGGCGTACATCTTCGAGTCTCGCCTGTTCGGCAAGACAATCCGAATGACGATTGGCAATGCCCGGGCTTGGGATCTTGGGCGGGCGCGCACTGAAGCTGCCCGTCTGAAAACGGTGATCGACGACGGGAAGGATCCGCGCGAGGTGCGAGCGGAGCAGCAAGCTGCACATGAGGCCCGTCGTGCGGAAGCCCAACGGCAGGACGCGACATTTGGCGCAGTGTGGGACGAATACCTGGAGAGTCGCAAGCCATTCTGGGGGGAGCGCCACTATCGCGATCACGTGCAGCATGCGGATGTAGGGGGCCAGCCAAAGAAACGCGGCAAGGGGGTAACGCAACCCGGTCCTTTGGCGGCAGTTCGCTCCCTGAAGCTGTCGGAGCTGACCAGCGAGCGGATTGCCAGTTGGCTTGCGGCCGAATCGCGGGAGCGGCCCACGATGTCGGCGCTCTCGTTTCGTTTGCTTCGAGGTTTCATCCGCTGGGTGGACGATACGCCAGCCTACAAGAATATTGTCCCAACGGAGGCTTATAAGGCCCGGGATGTTCGCGATGTTGTCCCACGCGTGAAGGCCAAGGAGGGTGACTCGTTGCAGCGCGAGCAATTGAAGGTGTGGTTTCGCGAGGTTCGCCAGGTTGCCAACCCAGTTCACAGCGCCTATCTGCAAGGATTGTTGATCACCGGGGCGCGCCGGGAAGAGTGGGCCGGGCTGCGTTGGGACGACCTTGATTTCCGTTGGCGAAGTCTGGTTCTGGACGACAAGGTGGAGGGAACAGGAGGGCGGGTGATTCCACTAACCCCGTATCTCGCCACCTTGCTGACGAACCTGAAACGGCTGAACGAGACACCACCGGACCGGCGGCAGCTTGCACGCATCAAGGAACGGGGTGAGGAGTGGTCGCCATCGGAATGGGTCTTCTCCAGCAAAACGTCGGAAGACGGCAAGATTGCAGAGCCGCGCATCGCGCACAACAAGGCGCTCGCCGCTGCTGAGCTTCCTCACGTCACGCTACATGGACTGCGGCGCTCGTTCGGAACGTTATCGGAATGGGTTGAAGTACCGGTCGGCGTCGTCGCGCAGATTCAGGGGCACAAACCTTCGGCCATCGCCGAGAAGCATTACCGGCGTCGGCCGATCGACCTGCTGCGCGTGTGGCACGACAAGATCGAATCCTGGATGCTGGAGCAGGCTGGTATCCCGTTTAAGGTCGATGCGGCGTGATCCGCAAGTAACCGGCCGATAGTCCCCGGAGCGGCGAGTCCACTGGGGCTGTCGGCTAAAATGGTCGCCATTAACCAATCTAACGAAATAGCGGGCCATGGCGGATCATCAATCACCGCAAGAGCGCATCGCTGCCGCGAGGCAGCTTTATGTCGTGTTGAAAGAATGTCTCGCTCGTGCGACGTGGACGCCGCTCGAAGGAGCACTCATCATGTCGGGCATTCTCGCGCCGACGGGTTGCAAGGAGATACCGGACGGCGGGGTGGGCCTTGATGGCGAGGCGCTCCCTAACGTTGGCCATCGCCGATTCCACCGCGCGCGCCTGATAATGCGCGAATGGCATGAGTGGGCCAGCGAGGAGGAGGAAAACGGCGGGACCACTCCAACGAAGATGACGCCGCACCAGTTCATCGACTGGTTTGAGCGCGAAGAGATCGATTCGGACTGGCTGCCGCTGTTCATCGATGTCATCGTCGGCAAGCCGGCTTCCGGACAGGTCGACTTCATCCCATCGCAGGTTGTCGAATATGCCGCGAAGTCGATGGCGATAGTTGATTCGATGCGGGCGGTGTTAGGTGGCGCAGGTACGGGCGCATTGCCTGCTCCCGTACCTGAAGTTCCGGCCAGTCCCCGGAAACCGGCGGCGCGTGTACCAATGCCGATTCCGGAGAGTCGCGATTATTTGTCGACAGATGAGTTCGCGGCGGTGATGGCCGTTGATCCTCAATCCATTCGCAAGCGGTATTCCAGCGAGGGAAGCTACCACGGCGTTCGCCCGGTCAAACTCGCGAACCGCAGGGTGCTTTGGCCGGTTGACGCGGTGCGACAGCTTCGCAATGGCGAATCTGTCGACGAGTAGCCCGAGTGTTTCTGCGACGCGCTGGTCAGCACCCACGCAGCTCACGATAACTTCGAGCGTCATTTCTTGATTCCGCGACTACGCTCCGCCTCCTCGTGAAGCAGTATCTCGATAAACTGGGATCTGGATAGATTTTTCTGATTTGCAAATTTATCCAGACTCTTCAGTGCGGCGTTCGACAAAATGAGATTGCATTGTTTCTTGCCGACCATTTTCTCTCGATGTTTGCGCTGACTCCATCGAAGCTTGATGGTGTTGATAATGAATTTTTCTTCATCATCGCTTAACTCAATCGCATCAAAAAAATCCTGCACGTCTGCGCGGGTTGTGAAGGGACGTTGGCCTGTCGTCAAGTGGGGTTTGTTTTTGCGTAACCACGCCCATGTCAAATCGCATTGTTCCAGTTCATTTTCTTTAGTGAACCACCGGAATTTGCGCTCACGCTGAATGTGCTCATCCCAGCCGATTCTTAGTCCTTCCACGACAAGCTCTTTAGCCGTCAGCGCCTCATCCCAATAATCAATAGCGGCGATTACGGCATCCCTGCGGGACCAGATGACCTCAGTGTAGATATGCGAGATTCCCGGCGATCTTCTGCGTGCGAGGCGTTCGTGCTTGAGCTTGGCGTCATCAAGATGATTCCGGATCCACGATAGCTGTTCGTCATCATCATCCGAGATCCATTCCAGGTCGATGTCATGCATCTGAGGGCGAAGCTGGTCGCTTAGCTCGATCCTCAGCAACGGTGACTCATCAAAGTGCTTCGCCATTTCGGCGCGCATGGTCGGCGTGTCGAACTGATCGGGAGGAAGCTTGAGCCCGTCGTGTTTGACCTTCAGCCATACCCAGATCCATTCGCGATGGGTAAGTTTTCGTTGATCGCCAAGGATTGAGAGTTCGCCGCTTGGAAGGTAGTCCATCTCTAGTTTGCCGATTGTAAAATAGAAGAATGCTAGAACGGATCTAGATAAGTTATAGAACTAGCATAGATATTTATTCTAGTGATATTTATTCGTGAAGGTCAAGTAGGATAAGGGCTCAGGTCGATAATTATTGAGTCTGCCGAAGAAGTGGGACGCTTGTTGAGATAAGGAGGCAGCAGCTGCGAGGGGTCTGCGCGGCAAGAACCTGCCGCCAACTCGGATGGTTGGAGTCGACCAGATCGAGCCACACCATGCGCCTCATCTGCCTCACGGACATTAATCGAGCCACGGGTCTGCGCTGATCCATCGTCTACGAGTACATCGCCGAAGCCACCTTGCCGAAGCCCGCTCCGCTGGGTGGTAGTCGCATGGCCTCGGGCGAACAAGCGGTTTTGGATTGGATCATCGAGCGCGTCGGAGCGCGCGAAGCAGCCTAACCCAATGACATAAATTTGAGCGGAAGGGGCATCCCTTTCCGCTCAAATTTATGCCTCACCGAAAAAATAAATACCCATACGAGGATTTTGCGAAAAATGCGCCGAAGCCCGGCGCTTGCCGTAAGGCTGTCGAACGAAATGGCGGCTAATCAGACTGGATGTCGTTGCTTCTTATGGAATGAGATGAAATGAGATGAATAACAAATTCACTCATCATCAAAGCAACAAACATCACCATCAAAGTCAAGAGAAGGCATAGGCCCAACGCCTATGCCTAAAACGATAAATTCATATCGACACTATCCATCTGCTGAACCACGACCGGAGATTCAGCATGAATGGCGAACACAAGAGCAATCGACTATACAGACGAGGCGTTGAACTGGAAAGGCAGGCATACGAAAAACGATCCAGATACCTAGTCCTTTTCCTGACTCTCAATTACAAGCCTGAATATAGAGACGATATAAAGATCGACGACTTGCGTCGTCATCGTGATCGATTCTTGAGAAACATCGAATGCAATTCACTACTGAAAGGTATTGAAGCTTATATCTGGAAAATTGAAGAAGGCTCCACATCTGGCTTACACATCCACCTGCTTATTTTTTATTCAGGAAATCATCGAGCAGATGCTCATATCGCGCAGCGCATCGGGGAATATTGGGAGGCAGTGGCGACTCGTGGCGTGGGCGCGTACTGGAGCAGTCATAGCAGCAGCGAGAAAGCTCGCATCATTGCTCGTGGGTTAGACCTAGGCATCGGTCAGATTGACCGTAACGATACGAGGGGGCGAGAAGCGATCAGAACGATCATCCGGTATCTGGCACAGCCCGGGCAGGAGGTAGACTCTCGGCCGTCGCATGGACGGATGTTCGACACATCACGATTTGACTGAAAGCTTCCACTTCTTTTGAGGACTCGGTTTCGGCGTTTGGGGGGACGGAAGTGAACTGTCCTCGTAATGACAGCCTCGTGCAAGGCGGTCAGGTGTCTCGCGCACGCGAGCGCCAGCGGGTCGTACAGCTCATGCGGTGTGGTCATTGCAGCCTGTCGGTGTCGGCCTAGCTAGTCGATACCGGCGGATAACGGATGACTAAGCGTTCGAAACTACTGCGACACGGCTGACTTCCCGAGTGACTCCCTCCTCAGAATAGCTGACGTTCTAGTGACGGACGCAGCGTGCCGACGAACGGCAGTTCGTCGTCGGCCTGTGCCCTTCGATGACTGGCAGCACACGACACGATTGATGCGGATGCTACGAGTGCGGCGCGTTCGCCGCGGAGCCATGAAGATTTGTTAGAGCATCGCGGATTGCTCCAGTGAATTGAATGTTGAACCTCAGGTCTCCCCGTCTGGACTCTTCTACAATTGACGCGTGAACACCAGCTGAGTCAACCGGATTATCATGATGAGCCGGCCGCTGAACATGGATTTGCGTGCCCGTGCGGAACTGCTTACCTATCTGGTCGCATCGCACCTGCTGACACGCGAGATGACCGGTGAGTGGCTTTCCGTAGAGCACGTCGTTGAATCCACCAAGCTGTGGCTCTCTTCGAACGGAGGCGGCGCGGACCTGATGCAGCGGGTGCATCTGGCGAGTCAGGCGCTGAATATTGCGAAGCGCCTTGCACCCACGTCAACAACCCGATTCGATTCCAAAACCGTGGCCGGCATGTTTTGTGAAAACCTACGCTTGGACTTTCGTTCGGATGCCGTGCGGGAAACCTACCAGATGTGTCTGAGTCACCTGGTAGGTCAAAGATGGTATTAGTTGCAGGCCTGCCGCAACTTAGATGAGCGTCCGAGGAGGCGATGACCATGACCGATAGCGTTGAGGTCGATGTTGTGCCGAACAATCAGCCGGGAGGCTCGCTTGAGTCCGCATGCAGCCATGTCCTCCGGGCCGCCCATGCGCGGTGCGCCGCAGTCATCGTGCTGAACGGTGATGAGGGCTCCGGTTATTCGGTCAAGGGCCCGCTCGACGCACAGGTTCTGCTACCCGATATTCTGGAACAGATGGCGCTGTGTCTGCGCCAGCAGCTTGCCAAAAATCTGAATTGAGCATGCGCGAAACTACGTATCTTGAACTGAGGGCGACACTTGCAGTCCTCGACGAACAGATTCAGCGCGTCCGGGCCGTCGAACGGGCCGCAGCGATCGAACGAATCTGTGAACTCATGCGCGAATACAACATCTCCGCCCAGGAACTCGTGCCCCGACGGCTCGGGCGACCGCCTGTGCCACCGCGCTATAGAAATCCTGTAACCGGGCAAACCTGGACGGGATGGGGCCAACGGCCCGCCTGGCTCGTGGGAAAAGACTCACGCGAGTTCCTCGTCGCAAGAAGTACCTGAGCAACGTCGTGACGTGAGCTAGACAGAAGCTGCGTCTCGACTGCAACACGATCATATTGCGCGCGGCAAGCACGAAGAAGGCCCAATGTCCCGCACCGACCCATATTCGCCATTCGGATTCCCAGATTGGTCACCGGGAAGCGGTCGTTCAAAGGGGCGGTCTGGCTTCGACTTAGTCGTT